>NZ_KV799822.1:52641-137562 GCF_001810085.1 Corynebacterium sp. HMSC072A02
GCGCCGTCATCGCCCGCATCGGCGACGGCTCCGCTGCAGCCTCCGAGAAGCCTGCCGCCAAGGAAGAAAAGGCAGAGCCGAAGGCAGAAGAAAAGAAGGAAGAGCCCAAGGCAGAAGAAAAGTCCGAGGCTCCTGCTGCTTCTGGTGATGCCACCGACGTAGAGATGCCGGAACTCGGTGAGTCCGTCACCGAGGGCACCATCACCCAGTGGCTGAAGTCCGTCGGCGACACCGTTGAGGTCGACGAACCACTCCTCGAGGTCTCCACCGACAAGGTCGACACCGAAATCCCGTCCCCGGTCGCCGGCACCCTCGTTGAAATCCTCGCCGAGGAAGACGACACCGTCGACGTCGGCGCCGTCATCGCCCGCATCGGCGACGGCTCCGCCGCCCCGGCCAAGGAAGAAAAGGCCGAGAAGAAGGAAGAGCCGAAGGCAGAGGAAAAGGCCGACAAGAAGTCCGAGGAGAAGTCCGAGGCCAAGGCTGAGAAGAAGGACGAGAAGCCGGCCGCGTCCGCTGAGCCGAAGGCTTCCGAGACCTCTACGAAGGTCAATAACGGTGACAACGTCCCGTACGTCACTCCGCTGGTACGCAAGCTGGCTGAGAAGCACGGCGTGGATCTCTCCACCGTCTCTGGCACCGGTGTTGGCGGCCGCATCCGCAAGCAGGACGTGCTGGCCGCTGCTGGCGAGGGTGAGGCACCGGCTTCCTCCGCTAAGGCAGCTTCCAGCAGCCCGCGTGCTCGCTGGTCCACCAAGTCCGTGGATCCGGAGAAGCAGGAGCTCATCGGCACCACCCAGAAGGTCAACCGTATCCGCGAGATCACGGCGTCCAAGATGGTTGAGGCCCTCCAGATCTCCGCTCAGCTGACCCACGTCCAGGAAGTCGATATGACTGCCATCTGGGATATGCGCAAGCAGTCCAAGCAGGCGTTCATTGACAAGTACGAGGCCAACCTCTCCTTCCTGCCGTTCATCGTGAAGGCAACCGTTGAGGCACTGGTGTCCCACCCGAACGTCAACGCTTCCTACAACCCGGAGACCAAGGAGATGACCTACCACGCTGACGTCAACGTGGCCATCGCCGTAGACACCCCGAAGGGCCTGCTCACCCCGGTCATCCACAAGGCTCAGGAGCTGACGCTTCCGGAGATCGCTCAGAAGATCGCCGAGCTGGCTGACAAGGCACGCAACAACAAGCTCAAGCCGAACGATCTGACCGGTGCAACCTTCACCGTGACCAACATTGGCTCCGAGGGCGCCCTGCTGGATACCCCGATTCTGGTTCCGCCGCAGGCCGGCATCCTGGGCACCGCCGCTATTACCAAGCGCGCGGTTGTCGTCACCGAGGACGGCCAGGACGCCATCGCTATCCGCCAGATGTGCTACCTGCCGTTCACCTACGACCACCAGGTGGTCGACGGTGCCGACGCTGGTCGCTTCATCACGACCATCAAGGACCGCCTCGAAACCGCGGACTTCGAAGCTGACCTTGACCTCTAAGGCTTCGAAGCCCTCTAAGCCCTAGGCTTGCCCCCCCGCCACTGCGGCGGGGGAGCTTCGTCGTTTTCGCCCTGTTTTCCTCCATCCCGCAAACACAGCTCGGTGACATCGCTCAGAGGAACCGCTCCCCCTCCAAAACTGACGAAGTTTCCTTCAGATCCTCAGAGATCGGCGCCAACTTTGGCAGTTAGTCGCGTTTTCTTCAACCGTCTTGTCACCAAGACCCGACACCTGTGACTCAGCACACTAGACTGAGCCGCATGGTTTCTCAGAAGTGGTTTCGCGTCGCACTCGGTATGTTCCTCGTCGCCTGCGGCGCTAATCTCTTCGCCCCCATGGTCGTGGTCTACCAAACCACCACCTCCCTCGGGGTTCTGCAAACGACCTTCCTTTTTGGCATCTATGCCCTCGGCATCATGGTCGCTCTATTCATCGGTGGTCCGCTTTCGGATTCGCTAGGGCGCCGCGCCATCATGCGCCCAGCTGTCCTCACCACCACCGCCGGTTCCCTCGTTTTCCTCACCGGCGCAGGCGGCGCCTTCCTCCCCTTGTTGATCGGCCGCCTGTGCGCCGGTGCCGCCGTGGGCCTCGCTATGTCTTCCGGCGCAGCCTGGATCAAGGAGCTCAGCACACATCTGAGTGTTGGCGCCAAGCGTTCCTCCATAGCCCTGTCGGCCGGTTTCGCATCAGCACCCGGCGTGGCTGGTATCGCCGCCGAGTTCCTCCCCTGGCCCACCGTTGTGCCTTATCTTTTGCATATCGGCCTAGCACTCATCGTGGTCCCACTCGTGTGGACGGTGCCGGAACCGAGATCTACACAGTCAGCTTCGAGGCGCCATTCTTTTGTCCCGACCAGCCTGATTACTCCCCGCTACTTACCGGTAGTGGCCTACGCACCATGGGTCTTCGGCTCCGCCACCACCGCCTTCGTATTCCTGCCCGCGCAGCTCAGCGAGCACCTACGCCACCCCGTTCTTGTCGCCGGCCTGTGCGCGCTTCTCACCATGGGCAGCGGCGTGGTTATCCAGCAACTGGCTGGCCGCATCCGCGTGACCTCGTTCCACGGCATGGCGCTGGCCGCAGTAGGAATGGCACTGTGCCTCGCCGTCCTCGCTGCGGCTCATCATGGTTGGGCAGTTTTTCTCCTGCCTATCGCGGCCATCATCATGGGCAGCTCCTATGGAATCGGCATGCTCAGCGGACTCGCGGAGACCCAAGCCATCGCCGACGCAGAGGAGCTCGGCGCAGCGACGGGGGTGTTTTATTCACTGACTTATCTGGGTTTCTTTGCCCCCTTCATCCTGTCACTTTTGGGCCCTGCCGTTGGCTATTCCACGGCCTTCGTCATCGGCCTCACCGTCGCGGCAGCGACCGCCGTAGCGCTGCGCCTCCATGTCAGGGGTAACCGGGGCTAATGTCATGGCCTACGCCTTATACTTGGGGGCAGTTTAGGTCACACAAACTAACGCCACAAAGGAGATAAAACACATGGATTTCATCTCTCGCCACCTCGGGCCTGATGCGGCCGAGCGTGAGACGATGCTCAAGGCAGTGGGCTATGACAGCGTGGAGGCACTCGTCGATGCCGCCCTGCCCACCTCCATCCGCGCCACCGAGGCGCTGAACCTCCCGGAGGCTTTGAGCGAAGATGACGCGCAGGCGAAGCTGCGCGAGTACGCCTCCCAGAACGTCGTGCTGAAGTCCTTCTACGGCCAGGGTTATTCCGATACCCTCACCCCGGCGGTCATTCGCCGCGGGCTGCTGGAGGATGCCGGCTGGTACACCGCCTACACGCCCTACCAGCCGGAGATTTCGCAGGGCCGCCTCGAGGCGCTGCTGAACTTCCAGACCATGGTTGAGTCCCTGACCGGTCTTCCCATCGCGAACGCCTCGCTTCTCGACGAAGCCTCCGCCACCGCCGAAGCCGTCGGCCTCATGGCCCGCGCGGTGAAGAAGGGCCGCCGCGTGCTGCTCGATTCCCGCCTGCACCCGCAGGTTCTCGCCGTCGCCGCCGAGCGCGCCCGAGCCATCGAGCTCGAGGTCGAGATTGCTGATGTCCGCGATGGCATCGTCGGCGAAGACCTCGTCGGCGCCGTTCTGGCCTACACCGGAACCGAGGGCGATATCGTCGACCCCCGCGCCGCCATCGAAGAGCTCCACACCCGCGGCGCCCTAGCCGCCGTCGTGGCTGACCCCCTATCGCTGCTTCTCTTGGAAGCCCCCGGCGAGATGGGCGCAGACGTCGTCCTCGGCTCCTCTCAGCGCTTCGGTGTCCCGCTCTTCTTCGGCGGCCCGCACGCGGCCTTCATGTCTGTTACGGACAAGCTCAAGCGCCAGCTGCCCGGCCGCATCGTGGGCGTATCGAAGGACGCCGCCGGCCGCCCCGCCTACCGCCTCGCATTGCAGACTCGTGAGCAGCACATCCGCCGCGAGCGCGCGACCTCCAACATCTGCACCGCCCAAGCACTTCTGGCCAACGTGGCCTCCATGTACGCGGTGTACCACGGGCCTGAGGGCCTCAAGGCCATCGCGCAACGTGTCCACGACCGCGCTTCTGCTTTCGCTAAGGCAGTCACCGACGCAGGCAAGGACATTGTCTCGCGCGACTTCTTCGACACCGTGACCGTCACCGGCGTGGATGCCGCGGCCATCAAGACCCAGCTGCAGGAGCAGGGCTACCTGGTGCGCACCATCGGCTCGGACAAGGTCTCGGTCTCCTTCGGCGAGTCCGCCACCAACGAGGATGTCAACATCCTCACCGCCGCCTTCGGCGCCGAGTCCTCCGCTAACTCCGAGCCGGCCGCGTCTGGCTCCTTCGAGATTCCGTCCTCCGTCCAGCGCGCCGAGGCCCCGCTGCAGCACGAGATCTTCAACTCCATCCACTCCGAGACCCAGATGCTGCGCTACCTGCGTACCTTGGCGGATAAGGACCTGGCCCTGGACCGCACGATGATCCCTCTGGGTTCGTGCACGATGAAGCTCAACCCCACCGCTGCGATGGAGCCCATCTCCTGGCCGGAATTCGCCGGCATCCACCCGTATGCCCCGGAGGAGACCACCGCGGGCTGGCGCGCGCTGATCGACGAACTCGAGTCCTGGCTCGCCGAGATAACCGGCTACGCCCAGGTCTCCATCCAGCCCAACGCCGGCTCCCAGGGCGAGCTGGCCGGCCTTCTGGCCATTCGCCGCTACCACGTGGCCAACGGCGATCACGGCCGCGATGTCATCCTCATCCCGGCCTCCGCGCACGGCACCAATGCGGCCTCAGCCACCTTGGCCAACCTGCGCGTCGTCGTGGTCAAGACCGCGGACGATGGCTCGATTGACCTCGCCGACCTCGACGCCAAGATCGAGCAACACGGCGAGCACATCGCCGGCATCATGATTACCTACCCCTCCACCCACGGCGTCTTCGACCCCGAGGTACGCGAGGTCTGCGACAAGGTCCACGCGGCCGGCGGCCAGGTCTACATCGACGGCGCCAACATGAACGCGCTAGCCGGTTGGGCCCGTCCGGGTGCCTTCGGCGGCGATGTGTCCCACCTGAACCTGCACAAGACCTTCACCATCCCGCACGGCGGCGGTGGCCCGGGTGTGGGCCCGGTGGGCGTCGCCAAGCACTTGGTGCCCTTCCTGCCGGCCGATGCCAATGATCCCAAGCTGGATCCCTCGCAACCGACTGCGGAGACCACCGGCGTGCCGTCCACCGCATCGCGCTACGGTTCCGCCGGCGTGCTGCCAATTTCCTGGTCCTACCTGGCCATGATTGGCGCCCAAGGACTCACAGAGGCCACGAGCCACGCCATCCTCGGCGCGAACTACCTGGCGCAGAGCCTGAAGGATTCCTTCCCTGTGCTCTACACGGGCAATGCCGGCCTGGTGGCTCACGAGTGCATCTTTGACCTGCGCGAGCTGACCGACGCCTCCGGCGTCACCGCCGCCGACGTGGCCAAGCGCCTCGTGGACTATGGCTTCCACGCGCCGACCCTGTCCTTCCCAGTGGCCGGCACCCTCATGGTGGAGCCCACCGAGTCTGAAGACCTGGGTGAGCTGGACCGCTTCATCGAGGCCATGCGCTCCATCCGCGCCGAAATCCAGGAGATCATCGACGGCCAGGTGGCCTACGAGGACTCCGTCATCCACCATGCTCCGTTCACCGCCGAATCCGTCGCGGCCGACGAGTGGGACTTCACCTTCACCCGCCAGCAGGCCGCCTACCCGGTGACCTCGCTGCGCGCCAACAAGTACTTCCCGCCGGTGCGCCGCATCGACGAGGCTTATGGTGACCGCAACCTGGTGTGCACCTGCCCGCCGCCAGAGGCTTTTGACTACTCCGACGACAACCAGGAGGTTTAATCAATGACTGACTACCTGCACTCCCCGCTGCACGCTGAGCACGAGAAGCTCGGCGCCACTTTCACGCCCTTCGGGCCGTGGGAGATGCCGCTGAAATATGACAACGAGCTTGAGGAGCACCGCGCGGTGCGCGGAGCCGCCGGCCTCTTCGACCTGTCCCACATGGGTGAAATCTGGGTCAACGGCCCGGACGCCGCCGAGTTCCTGTCCTACTGCTTCATCTCCAACCTGGTTCCCCTCAAGGTGGGCAAGGCAAAGTACTCCATGATCTGCGCCGAGGATGGCGGCATCATGGATGACCTCATCACCTACCGCTTGGAGGAGACCAAGTTCCTCGTCGTGCCGAATGCTGGCAACGCCGATACCGTGTGGGAGGCTCTCAACGAGCGCGCCGAGGGCTTCGACGTGGACCTGAAGAACGAGTCCCGCGATGTGGCCATGATTGCTGTCCAGGGCCCGAAGGCGCTGGAGATTCTCGTCCCGCTGGTGGAGGACACCAAGCAGCAGGCCGTGATGGACCTGCCCTACTATGCCGCAATGACCGGCAAGGTGGCGCGCAAGTACGCTTTCATCTGCCGTACCGGCTACACCGGCGAGGACGGCTTCGAGCTCATCGTCTACAACTCCGATGCCCCGGAGCTGTGGGAAGAGCTGCTCAAGGCCGGCGAAGAATACGGTATTAAGCCTTGCGGCCTGGCTGCGCGCGACTCGCTGCGCTTGGAGGCCGGCATGCCGCTCTACGGCAACGAGCTCACCCGCGACATCACTCCGGTCGAGGCCGGTATGTCCCGCGCCTTTGCCAAGAAGGAGCAGGACTTCGTGGGTGCAAAGGTGCTGCGCCAGCGCGCCGAAGAAGGCCCGCAGGCCGTTATTACCGGCCTGGTTTCCTCGCAGCGCCGCGCCGCCCGCGCCGGAGCGGAGGTCTTCGTTGGTGAGAACAAGGTGGGCACGGTGACCTCCGGCCAGCCCTCCCCCACCCTGGGCCACCCTGTCGCGCTCGCGCTCATCGATACCGCCGCAGGCTTGGAGGCTGGCGACGCCGTGGAGATCGACATCCGCGGCAAGCGCTACCCCTTCGAAGTGTCCGCGCTGCCCTTCTACAAGCGCGAGAAGTAAACTCCACTACTGAATCCATCTACCGAAAGGACATCCCTTCTCATGGCTAATCTTCCTTCCGATTTTTCTTACTCCGAGGACCACGAGTGGATTAACGCAGCTGCTGATTCCGTCGTCGGTTCCACCGTCCGCGTCGGCATCACCTCCGTGGCCACCGACCGCCTGGGGGAGGTCGTCTTCGCCGAGCTGCCGGCCGTGGGCGATACCGTCGAGCACGGCGAGACCTGTGGCGAGGTGGAGTCCACCAAGTCCGTGTCTGACCTCTACTCCCCGGTCACCGGTACCGTGACCGCCGTCAACGAGGCCGTGCACGATGACTACGCCGTCATCAACAACGATCCCTTCGGTGAGGGCTGGCTCTTCGAGGTCGAGGTCACCGAAGCCGGCGAGCTGATGACCGCTGAGGAGTACGCCTCCGCCAACGGCGTGGCCTAAATCTGCGCTTGAACAGCGCGCATTCAGCCCCTGTCTGGCTGAATCTTCGCGGGGACTAGCATGGGTATCCATGACTGCTCCCCGCGAACCTTTCTTTCCCGCCAACCGCTCTATTCGCGCTTCCGACGAGCCACTGGAGATCCGCCGCTTGGGCCGCATGGGCTACCAAGACGCGTGGGATCTCCAGGCCGAGCTCGCCGCAGCGCGGGCGGCGGGCACGCAGGGTGATGTCATCCTCGTGGTTGAGCACCCCAACGTCTACACCGCCGGCAAGCGCACGCAGCCGGAGGATATGCCCGATAACGGCCTGCCGGTCATTGACGTCGACCGCGGTGGGCGTATCACCTGGCACGGCGAGGGCCAGCTGGTTGTCTACCCCATTATCAAGCTGGCCGAGCCGGTCGACGTCGTTGACTACGTCCGCCGCCTCGAGGAAGCCATCATCCAGGCCGTCCGCGAACTCGGAGTGAGCACCGCCGGGCGCATCGATGGCCGCTCGGGCGTGTGGGTTCCGTCCACCACCCGCGCCGCCGATCCGTCCGCCCCGAAGCGCGACCGCAAGCTGGGTGCGCTAGGCATCCGCGTTACCCGCGGGGTAACCATGCACGGCCTAGCGCTCAACTGCACCAATACCCTGGAGTACTACGAGCACATCGTGGCCTGCGGCATCGACGATGCCGACGTGTCCACGCTCTCGCTGGAGCTCGGCCGCGAGGTCACCATTCAGGAAGCGGAAGCGCCGCTTCTCGACGCCCTCCTCAAAGCCCTCTCCGGCGAACTCACCGTGGCCGACCACACCTTCGCCTCGGCGCCCGATCCCATCAAGGTGGCCAACGAGAAGGCCCGCCAAGCCCGCAAAGCAGCAGAGGGAAAGTAGAAGATACCCTCGGTGGAATAAACCCGGCTCGTACAGGACTTGTATTAGGAAGAGCTAACTCTAACGCGTAAAGTGAGGTTCCGTGACTGTTAAGCCTGAAGGACGCAAGATGCTCCGCATTGAGAAGAAAAATGCGGAGTCGCCCATCGAACAGAAGCCACGCTGGATCCGCAACCAGGTTCGCACCGGCCCTGGTTATGAGGACATGAAATCTCGCGTGTCTGGTGCTTCCCTGCACACTGTGTGCCAGGAGGCCGGCTGCCCTAATATTCACGAGTGCTGGGAATCGCGCGAGGCCACCTTCCTCATCGGCGGTGACAAGTGCACCCGCCGTTGCGATTTCTGCGATATCGCCACCGGCAAGCCGGAAGAGCTGGACCGCGACGAGCCGCGCCGCGTGGCCGAGAACATCCAGGAGATGGATCTCAACTACACCACCATCACCGGCGTGACCCGCGATGATCTGCCCGACGAGGGTGCCTGGCTCTACGCCGAGGTTGTGCGCAAGATTCATGAGCTCAACCCCAATACCGGCGTGGAGAACCTCACCCCGGACTTCTCCGGTAAGCCGGATTTACTCCAAGAGGTTTTTGAAGCCCGCCCTGAGGTCTTCGCCCACAACCTGGAGACGGTGCCGCGCATCTTCAAGCGCATCCGCCCGGCCTTCCGCTATGAGCGTTCCCTCGACGTCATCCGCCAGGCTCACGATTTTGGTTTGATCACCAAGTCCAACCTCATCCTGGGCATGGGTGAAACCGCCGAGGAGATCGAGGAAGCCCTTCGCGATCTCCGCGAGGTCGGCTGCGACATCATCACGATTACCCAGTACCTGCGCCCCGGTCCGCGCTTCCACCCCATCGAGCGTTGGGTGCGCCCAGAGGAGTTCGTGGAGCACTCCAAGCTGGCCAAGGAACTGGGCTTCGGCGGTGTCATGTCCGGCCCGCTGGTGCGCTCCTCCTACCGCGCTGGCCGCCTCTACGTGCAGGCCATGGAGGCCCGCGGCCTCGAGCTTCCGGAGAACCTGAAGCACTTGGCTGAGACTTCCCAGGGTGCTACCGCCCAGGAGGCCTCCACGCTTCTGGAGAAGTACGGCCCCTCCGAGGAGACTCCGGTGACCACGCGTATGGTTAAGACCCCGGCTGGTGCAGCGAACCCGAACTCTGCGGCGTCCACTATTCGCTAGTTCGATTCTCTTTTTGACCCTCTGACCTCTAAAGTAGGAGCCATGGCTAACGACGACAAGGCATCGCTGAAGGAAGCGAAGAAGCAGGAGCGCGCGGCCAAGCGCGCCCAGCGCAAGCAAAACTGGTCACAAATGTGGCAAGCGTTCAACATGCAGCGCAAGCAGGACAAGGCGCTCATCCCCATCATGCTGGCTGCATTCTTGGGCATGGGCTTGCTCTTCTTCCTAATCGGCATGCTCTTCAACGGCGAGTGGTTCATGCTCATCCTGGGCTTGGGCATCGGCGCCATCCTGGCCATGTTCCTGTTTACCCGCCGCCTCGAGCGCGATATGTACAAGAAGGTGGAGGATCAGCCTGGCGCCGCCGGCTGGGCCTTGGAGCAGCAGCTGCGCAACACCGTCGGCGTGGTGTGGAAGGTCAAGACTGGTGTGGCCGCTACCCGCCAGCAGGACCTTATCCACCGCGTTATCGGCAACTCGGGCGTCATCTTCGTCGTCGAGGGCGACCGCAAGCGCGTCGGCCCTACTCTTAACCGCTTGAAGAAGCGCGTGGACCGCATGGCCGGCGGCGTGCCGGTGTACGAGGTCTTCGTGGGCAATGGCGAGGACGAGGTTCCCGTGTCTAAGCTGCGCAGCCACATTATGAAGCTGCCGCGCAACTACAACAAGAACGAAACCTACGACAACATTCGCCGTATCGAGGCCATGGATGATCTGCCGGGCACCACCCCGGGTCTGCCCAAGGGTCCGATGCCCCGCCAGGCTCAGAACATGGCGGGTATGAACCGCCGTATGCGCCGCATGCAGGAGCGCAAGGGCGGCAAATAAGCCACTAGCTCCAAGCACAGCAAGGGTCCCTTCCGAGATTCTCGGAAGGGACCTTTTACGTTGCCTTCGAAGCCTCCCGGCCTAGTTGCCTCAGGCCCCCCAGCAGCTTTATCACTGGTCCCAACAGCTCTAGCTAAATGGCGCCTATCAAAAGGCGTCTTTAACTCTGAAAACGCCGTCTGCACCGCGTAAATGGCGTTTTTAACCTCAAAAACGCCATTCAACAGATGCCTTTTGCTAGGTGCCGTTTGCTGGACGCCATCTGCTCCATCCCACGTGTGGTTTGTAGTGAACACGGCCCGGTTGGCACCGGACAAGACTTAGGCCATGATGACGGCGGTGCCGGTGGCGCGGTCGTGGAGGCCGCGACCGTCGGCGTCGACCATCGCTGCAGGAAACAGCACGGCGGTCAGCAACGTACGGACCACCGCACGCCACAGGCCGACGGAAGTGCCTGGGACATCGAGGCGCGCCACGCCCATACCGAGCAACGCCATGCCCGGGGTGCGGGCGAACAGCCACCCGCACACGATGCCCATGACTACCCACACTGCATAACCCAAGAAGGCGGGACCGCCCAGATTGTCGGTGAAGAGCACGAGAACGTTGGCAATGATCATGGCCAAAATCCAGTCAATTAACACGCCGAACGTACGCCGCATTACCGACGCCAGGGCACCTGGCCCCTCCTTGGGCAAGCCCAATGCCTGCCCAGGCCACTGCCCCGACCCGATGCCATCGTTGTTATCTGCCATGCCCACCAATCTAGCCGCCGTCCATCCCGAGCAGAAATTTTGCCTTCAGGTGCCCACGCGTCCCAGTGATGCAGCCAATACCTGTAAACTAGTCGGGAGTACTACACGTCAACCAACAGGAGACCACCGTGTCCTTTGAGACAATCCAGGACGTCATCACATTCATCAAGGAAGAGGACGTCAAGTTCGTTGACATCCGGTTTACGGACGTCCCCGGCACCGAGCACCACTTCTCTATTCCGGCCGAGGAATTTACTGAAGACGCAGCCGCCGACGGCCTTGCTTTTGATGGTTCGTCCATCCGCGGATTCACCACCATCGATGAGTCCGACATGACGCTGTTGCCGGATCCGAAGACTGCCTTCGTGGATCCCTTCCGCACCGCGAAGACCCTGAACATCAAGTTCTTCGTCCACGACCCGTTCACCCTGGAGCCCTTTAGCCGCGACCCGCGCAACATCGCCCGCAAGGCTGAGGAATACCTCTCCTCCACCGGCATCGCGGATACCTGTAACTTCGGCGCTGAAGCTGAGTTCTACATCTTCGACTCCGTTCGCTACGGCACCGATGTCCACAACGGCTTCTACGAGGTTGATACCGACGAGGGCTGGTGGAACCGCGGTTCTGAGACCAACTTCGACGGCACCCCGAACACCGGCTTTAAGACTCGCGTGAAGGGCGGCTACTTCCCGACGGCACCCGTCGACAAGCACGGCGAAGTCCGCGATGCCATGGTGGAACAACTGCAGAAGGCTGGTTTCACCATCGAGCGCTTCCACCACGAGGTGGGCAGCGGTCAGAACGAGATCAACTACCGCTTCAACTCCCTGCTGCACGCGGCTGATGATATTCAGACCTTCAAGTACATCATCAAGAACACCGCGGAGCAGTTTGGTAAGACCGTAACCTTTATGCCCAAGCCGCTGGCGGGCGATAATGGTTCCGGTATGCACGCCCACATGTCCCTGTGGCAGGACGGCAAACCGCTCTTCCACGATGAGGCTGGCTACGCCGGTCTGTCCGACATGGCCCGCTACTACATCGGCGGCATCCTGGCCCACGCACCGGCTGTGCTGGCGTTCACGAACCCGACGTTGAACTCCTACCACCGCCTGGTTCCGGGCTTCGAGGCTCCGATCAACCTGGTGTACTCGCAGCGCAACCGCTCGGCTGCCATCCGCATCCCGATTACCGGCTCCAACCCGAAGGCCAAGCGCATCGAGTTCCGCGCGCCGGATCCGTCGGGCAACCCCTACTTCGGTTTCGCCGCCATGATGATGGCGGGCCTCGACGGCATCAAGAACCGCATCGAGCCGCACGCTCCGGTGGATAAGGACCTCTACGAGCTGCCGCCGGCAGAGGCCGCCTCCATCCCGCAGGCGCCAACCTCCCTGGAGGCGTCCATCGCAGCGCTTGAGGAAGACAACGAGTTCCTCACCGAAGGCGATGTCTTCTCTGAAGACCTCATCGAGACCTACATCAACTACAAGCGCGAGAACGAAATCGCGCCGGTCCGCCTGCGTCCGACTCCGCAGGAATTTGAGATGTACTACGACTGCTAATTTCTGGCAGAATCGCCCTGATCTGAGAAATTACTTTCCCAGGTCAGGGCTTTTTCATGCCCGCAGATTTCAATGAAAATGGGCGAAAGCATCCGCCTTTCAGAATTGTGCGGGATTTCTGCGGGATCCGGCCTACACCGAAAGCGCTTCCCAGCTCACGAAAACACGCAACTCTGGCACGCTTCAAGGGGTATATTCATCCTGATCTCTCAGCTCTTTGTGCGCGTTTTTCCTCGCGTGTGAAAGGGCGCTCTCTTTACTCTCCAGACCCCTTTTGAGGTAGCACGTTGCGATAACTGTAGTCAGGGCCCGTTCGGTGCGGGTGCGTCGTTCAAGAAGCCAGTCGGGGAAGAAGGAACCACGGCGCAGCTTCGGGACGGCTATGCCGATAGAGCCCACCCTGGTATCGAGTTGTCGGTGACGGTAGCCGTTGCGGGAATTAGTGCGAGTATCGGACATGGTGGCGTAATCAGCACCGCAGACGCTATCGGCTTGGGCAGAGAGGATCTGATTGATGAAATCGCCAAGCATTTGGCGCATTAAGTCTGGGGAGACTTGGGGCAGCAGTTCTTCGAGATAGGCAGTCGGGTCGATATGATAGGGGCAGCGGCCATCGCGGTGGACTTCCTTTCGAGGATAGGTAGAAGTTGATTCGAAAGGTACCCGCGATGGTCGCCGCATTCGTTCACGGCACCGACATCACCGGGGCACAGATACACCACACTAAGGGACGCAACCCACCAAATTCCTAAATTAGAAGCAAATGCCCTGGCAGGCGCATCGGCAATTAGTTATGTAGTGGAGTCCTCGTCTGTATCTTTGTTTTTCGCAAATCGGCCACGAAGCCCTTTCGCGAGCCCCGTAGCATTGCTCCCAAGGCTGCCGAGCTGCTCTTTGGTTGCCTGAGCAGCTGTGCCTGCGATATCCCGTGCACTTACAGCCGCGCTTCCAGCTAATCCGAGTGCACTTTCAGACACGCCTTTGACAGAGGAGCCCAAGTCCGCGAGTCGCGTCGACCCTGACCGTTCGGCGATGTCGTTGGCCACCGTGACCATGGCGAGATATTCTGCGCCGTCGACACCCGGGGGCGGCAGTTCGCGCAGGTGATCCTTGAGACGCTGCGACTGCGTCCGCAAGGTTGCAAAGGTCATCGTGCCGGAGAGCGCACCGCCCAGCAAGGGGATTACCTTTGTGACTGTCTTCGCGAAGGAGTCTTTGGTGACCTTGACACCCACGAGCCTGAGGGTTTGCTTAACCACTGGGAACCAGGCGGTCTTGGTCAGAGCTTTTTGAGAAATCTGCTTCTGAATCGCGGGGCGAGCGACTTGTTTTGAGAATGCAATGAGGCTATTCGCGGCGCCACCCACGCCCATCATCACACCCAAGAAAACGGCGAGCTTGCCAACGGTTTCATCATCAGCTTCATCCATGTCGCCAAGCAGATCCTGCCAGCCGTACAGATAGGCGAGCTTTTGCATCACGCGGAATGCGTGCACATAGAACTGAGTGATGTCGCCAGGAACGGTGGCGGCCATTGCTAGGCCGCCTGGCAGGCCCGCCGTGAAAGAAATCGCTGCGGACTTGGTGGTCTCAAAGCTAATGGTCGAATCTGCAATTGAATCCAGCTGCGCCAAGGTTAATTCAGCATGTATTGGCGTGCTTCTCAGAGCCTGTGAAATGACGTCATTGGATACACCGACCTTGCGTAGCTCTTGCGCAAGGAATTTTTCGCGATCGATGCGCACCCCGCGAAGACGGATGATTTTCTTGAGAAAATCCATGGCGAATTTTTGCGCCGCTGCGTCCTGCTCGGCGGTCATTGTCTCTAGGTCTTGTACGTCCTCAAGCTCAGTGGGGACTTCGACTCCCTCGAGCGATTCTTCAACAAGTTCGCCATCGAGAATGTCATCGGTCAGTTCAAGAGATAAATCGTCGGGTTGCTGTGACATGAGACAGCCTTTCGTAATCAGGGAATGTGGACCAAATGTTACTGCAACGCCATGGTTTGCAGCTACAAAGTAAGAGGTACCTCTCAGCACTGGTTTCTTCCGCCCTAGGGCGAAATCGATGCGGGAGTGCGGAAGTAACTCGGAGAGATTCGCAGAAATCCAATTCGCTTCAATCCGGCTTAGGCTTTTGTGTCTGTGATGGGACAAAAGCAGTTCGCAAACGGGAGAAAACGCCAAAAGCCTAACTCGGCGTTGACCGAATTAGACTTGCGCGGACGGCCGGGAAGCGGCTACTCCACTGTGGGGCCTGCCCCCGGATAGTAGACACGTCGGGAGTTAGGCCCGAACAAGCCAGCGCGCAACGCGAACAACAGCAGCAGCAAACCAGCAACAGCACCAGCTCCGGCACCTGCCGCACCGCAGCAGAAAGCGCCCAGCATGGAGTGGGCAACCTTTGGCCCCTATGGTGGATTCATGGACTGCTCCCAGGCGCAAAGCATGTGGCCCTCCAACTCGACCGAGTGCTACCAAGGCGGCGACGGCAACTACTACTTCAACGGCCTACGGCAGGCAATGTGCTAGATACAGCTCACCGGCCGCCCTACTTCTTGGTGGAGCGACATTGAGGAATGTGGGGCCGCTTACTGAGCAGGCGAAATCGGAGTAAATTCACCGCTCTATCAGGCATGACGATGGGGCACGACACGAGCTAAACAACTACGCTAACCGCGTGACTACTAGATTCCGCCACTTACCGCCGCCCGGCCCCGCGTGGGGCGGCAGCCTCATGGGTACCTCCATCGTCTCTCGGCTGCTCGTTGAGGAGGGCATGCTGACAGGCTCCGCCGTTTTCGCAGCGCTATCCTGCATTATTCTCCTCGTGCTGACGGTTGGCTTTGCGCTATACCGCCAGCCCAGCTTCGCGCGAACCTCGATGGCTGAATGGTCCATGTATTTCATCGGCATCCTGGCGCTCGGCGCAGCGCTGTCCGGGTTGACGGATATCGGAACCTTCCGCCTCGTCGGCTTTTGGATCGGCGGACCCGTCACCGTCATCACGTGGGCTATTCAGCTCACCCGCTTCGACGGTGAACCGCGCTTTACCTGGGGTCTGCCGCTGGTTGGTCCCATGATTTCATCCTCCGTGGCTGGCTTCCTTGCCCTCGACTACGGACATGCCTACCACGTCATGGGCACCATTCTTTTCGTCATGTCGATCTCTACCGCGGTCCCCACCTTCATCCGCGTGTATTGGGCCGCTTGGCACGGCAAGGTAAATCTCTCCGGGGCCAACTCAGCTACCGCCTGGGTTCCGCTGGGCGTGGTGGGCCAATCCACCACCGCGATGCAGATCCTCTACCCCGGTCATGTTTCCGTCTATTACGGGCTGACCGCTATGGTGATCGCCGTCCCCCTCGCGCTCTATGCCATGATCACCTTCTACCCCAATGTGGCTCGCTGGGTGGACTACTCGCCCGCATGGTGGGGCTGCACCTTCCCGCCCGGGACGGTCAGCATGGGCGGGCACCAAGTAGCGCTGGTGAATGGCTCGGAGCTTCTCGACGTCATCGCGCTCAGCATCCCGTTGCTCCTCATCGCGCACTGGTCTGCTTGCTCCTGCCGCTTCATTAGCTGGCTCATCGAAGGACGGCGCGCACAGCGAAGCGGAGCTAGCCCAATCTCGAACTAGCTCCGCAGTGCACGCTGTCAGCGTGTTTATCAGGCTTTAGTTTTCAGCCTTGGTGAACTGGATGGCCTGGCCCTGGCTGCCCAGCGCGAAGGTGTTGCCCTCCACGGGGATAACGACTGGCTTGGCGGTGAGGATGGTGTTGAGCGCATCGGCATCGGCCATCTCTTCAGGGGAGCAAGCACGCATCGTGGAGGTCAGGTTCTCCACCACGATGGCATCGGTCTGATCAAGCTTGTAGCTGCCGCCACCGGAATTGCAGCCATCGTTGTAGGTCAGCGTTCCGTCGTCATTGAAGGTCACGGAAATCGCTGGGTTCTTCTTTGCGGTGAAGGTGCCGTTGAGAACCTTCTGTGCTTCATCAGCCGGCAGCTTGTCCTGCAGGCCGTCAACGTCTTCATACTTCTCAATCAAGCCAGAGCCTTCCGGTGCTTCCGAATCCTTCGAGGAGGAGAAGGAGTCACCGAACAGGCGCGAGCTCAGCTCCTGAATCTGGCTGGTCTTCACGGAGTCGGCGGAGGACATCTCTTGTGCACCGGCGGTACCGGCACCCAGGACGCCGCCGGCGAGGGCGACGAACGCGGTTGCAGTGGTTACTTTCTTCAGTGTGCGTGAAATCATGGCCCCGAAGCTATCGAGCATCACCGGCGGCATCAACCCATATCATGCGTTTCTGATGATATTTTACGGCAACTCCAACACTCTAAACCCTCAGACAAGCTTCGCAGAAACGGCACTGCGCTGGGGTTTAAGTGCGCTTGACGTATCCCATCCGCGGGCGGAAGCCTTGTGGGTGCTTCATCTGTGCCACGGCATCTCCAATGATCATGCGGTGGCGGGCGCTGACGGACGTCGGCATCTGCGCCACCGAGAACCACTGCGCGGCTAGGTTCTCCTCATCGGAAATCACCGGCTCCGCACCATCCGGAACGGAGACCCGGATGGCAGTATCCATGAACATGCACTCATCGCCATTGGGATAGACCACTGGGCCCACCTGACCGACGCCAAGAAGCGCTTCGATGCGGCCATCAAGACCGATCTCTTCTTTAACCTCACGCAGTGCGGTCGCCGTAATCTCCTCCCCGGGCTCGCAGATGCCGGAGATGGGACCCCAGGTACCGTTATCGGCGCGCTGGGCCAGCAGCACGGACGGCAGCTCCCATATCGCAGAACCGGTAGGAACCGCCCGCACGATAACCGCGGTCACGCTGGGAAGGAAGAGCTGCTCGTGACCAATCTTCTCACGCAGGGACACAATAAAATCAGGAGTCGGCATGGGTTTAATCTTAGCGCCTAAACCCGCTCCAGAATCTCCGGCAGGAGTGCCTCGATGTCGGAGGCAGCGGTAAAGGACATCTCCGCCTCAGGCCCGTCGGTGCAGCCTTGACTGCCTGCCGCGGCTTCCGTCGTCCCTGACAGAACCCCGACGATCACGCCTTCAAAGGGACTGCCCGGCGCGCCAAAGACCGGCGCCCCGGAATCACCATGCGTGGAACAGACTCGGGCACTCGCCGAGACGGTGTCTACCGTTCGGTCGCCAAACTGAAGTTTCCCGTGGCTTTCTCCATGCGTCAGTGGTCCGCACGTCTCTCCCGTGATGCGTCCCAGCTTGCACACCTCATCCGGAAGCTCCTCCTGCCCCGCAGCGACCACGCTGGTAGGCATGTCCTGCGGGACATAAAACTCCGCCTGCCGCGTGATCTCCACCAACGCGAAGTCGAGCTGGTGTGTGTCAGGTGAGCTGAGATCGGAATAGATGATGGTGCCGACGGGCTCCGCTGGGTACACGAATTCCCTATCCTCAGCGCCCGCCCACACCGTATCCCCTGGCTCACCGCAATGGGAGGCGGTGACGGCGATGGTACGGGCGTCGTCAAGCACGAAGCTCCACGCCACCGTGCAGAGGTTGAAGTCAAAGGCTTCGCCGGGAACGGGCTGCATAGCAGAGATGTCGAGCGCCGCGCCCGGCGGCACTGGGGAGGCATCGGGGGTATGCGTCTGCGGCGGGGCCGGTGAAATCGTGGTGTACTCGGACGTGCTCGAGGCAGCTTCGGGAACGGAGTCAACCCCCATAGGCATTGAGCATCCACCCACCGCCAGCGCAGTCGCGCTGAGCACCACCAGAAGGTAAGGCCTAGCCCTCCTGAGCGGATGCAGCCTCACCCGGGTCCGCCTTTTGATCCTTGTTTTCCTTCTCCATCTCAGCGACCTGCTTCATGTCACGGATGAACTTCTCCGGGTCAAACTCCGTGAAATACTCCGGGCCCGAGAACTGTTCCTGTGCCATTGGCTTAAACCTCCGTGCTCTTGATGTATTGCGTGATGTAATCCTTCACCGCCGCCGCATCGTTGGGCAGATCGGTGACGTGGCGCTCGGCTTCCAGAATTCCGGCGAAACGCTCCGGCACCTCCGGCTCGCTGCCGATGGCTTCCGCGATGGTCTCCGCGAACTTCACCGGAAGTGCGGTTTCTAGGCACACGATGGGAGTGTCAACGCCGAACTCATCCTTAACTGCGCGGGCAACCTTGATGCCGTCGGCGGTGTGCGGATCCACCAGCACGTTGTAGCGCTCGTGAACATCCTTGATGGTGGCGAGACGGTCGGCGTGGGTGGAGGAACCAGACAGGAAGCCGTACTCGGCGCGGGCGGCGTCGAGCGCCTGCTTGTCGACGTTAAACCCGCCTTCCTTCACCTTCGTGCCGAACAGCTCCTTAACCTGTGCGGCATCGCGGCCCAGCAGGTCAAAGGCGAAGCGCTCGAAGTTCGAGGCGCGGGAAATATCCATCGACGGCGAGGACGTCTTGTACGTCTGCTCCGAGGAGCGCGGGCGGTAGCTGCCGGTGCGGAAGAACTCATCGAGCACGTCATTCTCATTGGTTGCGACGATGAGTTTGTCGATGGGCAGGCCCATCTGGCGGGCGATGTGGCCGGCACAGATATCACCGAAGTTGCCGGTGGGTACGCTGAAGGAGACCTTCTCGGTGTTCTCCGTTGTGACCTTGAGGTAGCAGTTGATGTAGTAGACCACCTGCGCCATGAGGCGGGCCCAGTTAATGGAGTTGACCGCGCCGATGCGGTTTTCTGCCTTGAAGTTAGCGTCGGCCGATACCGCCTTGACCACATCCTGGCAATCATCAAACACGCCGTCGAGGGCGATATTGCAGATATTCGGGTCATCCAGGCCGAACATCTGGGCTTGCTGGAAGGGCGTCATGCGCCCGGCCGGGGTCAGCATGAAGACGCGGATACCTTTGCGCCCGCGCATGGCGTACTCCGCCGAGGAACCGGTGTCACCCGAGGTAGCGCCCAAGATGTTGAGGGTTTGCCCACGGCGGGCCAGCTCGTATTCGAAGAGCTCGCCCAACATTTGCATGGCCATGTCCTTGAAGGCGGCCGTCGGCCCTTCAGAGAGGTGACCAATGTACAGGCCCTCCCCCAGTTCGCTGACGGGGACGATTTCCTCATCGTCGAACTTCGGGTAGGTGTAGGCGCGCTGAGCAATCCCCTCGAGGTCCTCTGCAGGAATATCGTCCACGAAGAGCTTGAGCACCTCCGCGGCCAGGGCCGCGTAGCCGCCCTCAGCCAAGGTCTGGCGCCACTGGGTAAGGGTGGCGTCATCAATGCGGGGATAGGTTTCCGGCAGGTAGAGCCCACCATCAGGGGCCAAACCTCCAAGGAGGATATCCGTAAAGGCGGCGGGCTGGCGGGCGGTATCGCGGGTCGAAATGTACTTCACCCCCTGCATCTTAGTTGGTGACGCGTAAAGTATCAGCCATGTCGGTTCCTCATCCACGCAATGTAATTACCACGAAGGCTCTCTCTGTGTGGGTGGCTGCGGTGTTGGTCTATATCGTGGCGATGACCGGCCGCACGTCCTTTGGCGTGGCGGGCCTCGAAGCCATCGATCGCTTCGAGGTCGATGCCTCCCGCATTGCCGTGTTCACCGCGGTGCAATTGGGTATCTATTCGCTGGCGCAGATCCCTACCGGGATGCTCATCGATAAGTTCGGGCCGCGGCGCCTGCTCGTCATTGGTTCCGTCATCATGGGCGTGGGTCAGGTACTCCTTGGCTTCACCAACAATTATTGGGTAGCCATCGCCGCCCGCCTGCTCATCGGCGCGGGCGATGCCACCGCCTTCCTCTCCGTGATGCGTATCTTGCCCTACTGGTTCCCGCTGCACCGCACCCCCATGTTCACTCAGGTCACCTCGTCGCTTGGGCAGCTGGGCCAGTTCTTGTCCGCCCTTCCTTTCGCCATGCTGCTGGGCTGGGGTGGGTGGACCATGGCCTTCGTTAGCTTGGGTGCGGTGGGCATCCTCATCGCCGTTGCGGCCGCGGTGGCGGTGGCTGATTCCCCAGAATCCCTCGGCATCGTGCCCAAGCCGAAAGAAAAACCTAACGCGAAGCCGGAAAGCACAGCAGCGCTGTTATCCACCGTTTTCCGTTCCCCCGTAGCCTGGCAGGCATTCTTTATTCACTGGATCGGCCTGGGGGCCACCAACGTGTTCGTCATGCTATGGGGCGTGCCGCTGATGACTGCAGGCATGGATTTTTCTAAGACTAGCGCCGGCTGGATCCTGACGTGGTTTAGCGTGTGCATGGTGCTCGTCGGCCCACTGCACGGCAAGCTTTCCTCCAGGGCCAGCGGTTTCCGCCCGTGGCTCGCCTTAGGGTTTGTGGCTACCCACTGCGCGGTGTGGGCCTTGTTCTTCCTCTTCGGTGGCAGCTATCTCTCGCTGTTCATCCTCATCAGCCTGGTAGCCCTGTGCACACCGGTGGCAAATTACGGTTTCGACATTGTCCGTGAAAACCTCGACCGCACTATCGTTGCCACGGCGACGGGCCTGGCCAATATGGGAGGCTTCATCGCCACGGTCATCGGCGCCCAACTCGTCGGCATGGTTCTCGATCACTTGGGTAATGGGCCTGACTACCCCTTCCATGACTTCCGGCTCGCTGCTTGGGCAGTCTTTGGCGTGTGGTGCATTGGCATCGTGGGTGTTCTCATCACGCACATCCTGCGCAGCCGGGGCGAGGACGGCGGCCCGCACGTCACCATCGTGCAGGTTGGTTAGTTCAGGGCTGGGCTAATGAAGGGCCGCGGCGCTGAACGCCGCCTCAAGGGGTACCGAATTGGCCACTTCGAAGACCCCGAGCCCACCGCCAATCGGAACGAGGACGGCAATGCTCACCCCTAGGGCGGTTCTGAGCAGCTCGCGTAGTTTTCGTTGTTTCTCCACCTCAACGCACCAACCTTTATCGATTCGTTATCTGTGCGTGAGAGCTTAAGATCCGCGGCTGCCAGGCAGATCCCCGTTGACTGCGTATCACCTGCCAATCCCTGTGTGTTCGCGCCGGCACCCCAGCCGGGCGAGATCATCGGGCTATTCGGCCGGGGTCGATTCCACGAGAATCGGGCCATCCACCGGGGCGACGACCCCGGCGTCAAAGGCGGCGAGCACACCCTTCGCATCATCTTTCGTAATTGCACCCGCCTCCACGGCCTTCTTGAGATCAGTCTCGAGGATCTGGCGGGAGCGGTACCTGTCTGATGCCACCGACAAGAGGCCGCGAGGAACCGACTCCGACGGGATCCCCAGTGCCTCTGCCAGCGAAACAATGCGGTCATTTTCAGCAGGGTCGAGCTGAACATCAACCGACTGATCCTGCGGGACGCCACCGTTGACCACCTGCTCCACGGTCAGTGCACCCTCCGGCACCTGGTGCCTCTCTGTGGCCCACCAGCCTGCGCCGACGGCGGTGATGACAGCGATCACAACGAGGACCCACACGGCGATAAACTGCTTGGACTTCACGGCCACAACCTTAGACTTTTCTCACACCGCCGGCTTAATCCGCGCCAGGGCCAAAGGTCCCAAAAGAGGTACCGCGCGGGGGATGCGGCGAATCCAGGCGCTCGGACAGCGCATCAATGATGGACCGGATAGTTGACTCTGCCACGGAGCGATCAAGGCTGCTGCGGCGTGGGGTCTCTGGCTTCGGCTCAGGAGGGACAACGCGGGGCTTGTCGACGTCCAACCGCATCACCGTCCCCTCCACGCTCAGCGCGGCGGCGGGATCGCACCCGGCGGCTCGGGCCGCGGATAAGAATGCATCGAGATCAGCAAGCGTGGCAGCGTTGAGGTCGAGAGAAAGATTAAGGCTCATGGTGTTCTCCTTTTCGGCTCCTTGAAGGGCGCGGGGCAAGTGCCGCTCACTGCTGTCTAAGGCTAACGGCTTATCACCTGATTGAACAGGGGCGTGCGTTTAGTTCAGGGATAGATCCGGGTTAACTCAGGGTGCGGGTCAGGGAGGATAAACGCCTCTCCTCGCTGTGCTCTACTAATCGTGCTCGAATGACTCAGTCTCACCCCAAAACACCTCGTCGACTACCTTCCGGGCGTGCCGGGTGACTTTGAGGTAGTGCTCTAGGAATTGTTGGTTGTGCTCGGGCTCCCAGCCGGCCGCACCAGCCACCTGCGCCAGTTGAGGGCCCGGTGCCGGAAGCTGGTCCACGCGCTTACCACGCACCAATACCAGGGCGTTGCGGGCATCGGTGGCCAACAGCCAGGCCTCTCGCAGCTCCCGCACTTGTTGGACTGGAATGACCTCGCTCTCCTCGAGGGCGTCGAGAACGCGCAGTGTGGAGGGATCATGGAGCGCCGGCACGTCATGAGCATGCATCATCTGCAGCAGCTGGACGGTCCATTCGATATCGGTCAACCCGCCGCGCCCCAGCTTGGTATGGGTATTGCGGTCAGCGCCGCGCGGCAAACGCTCGTTATCAACGCGCGCTTTCATTCTGCGGATATCGCGGATGGTCTTCTCGCTCACGCCTTGCGGCGGATAGCGGAAGGCATCCACCATGGTGAGGAAACGTTGCCCGACGTCTTTGTCCCCCGCCACGAAAGCCGCGCGGAGTAGTGCCTGCATCTCCCAGGGTTCGCCCCACTGCGAGTAATAACGCTCATAGGACTCGATCGAGCGCACAACTGCTCCCGACCGCCCCTCTGGGCGCAAGCCCAAATCAACGTCCAGGGGCGGATCCCCGGAAGGCTTTGCCAAGCGGCGGCGCAGTTTCTCGATAATGCCAATTGCCCACGGCAGGGCTTCCTCTTCGGCATTGTCTTCGGTTGGCTCGGCCACCACGATGACATCGGCGTCCGAGCCAAAGCCCAGCTCCATGCCGCCGAGCCGCCCCATTCCAATCACGGCGATGCGGGCTGGTGGTTCGGCGTCATCGTTCTCCAGCCTCCAGGCCCTGACTTCGGCGCGCAGCGCGGCTTCCAGCACTGCATTCCAGATGGTGGACAGCTCAAAGCACACCTGCTGGACCGGCAAAAATCCCAGCAGATCCGCGGCAGCGATCCGCGCCAGCTCCGCGCGGCGAAGGGCTCGGGCTACCGACACGGCTTTGTCAGGGTCCGCGTGACGCTTGGTGGAATTAATCAAGGCGGAGGAAACTTGCGCCGGTTTGGTTTCCAATAGCTTGGGCCCTGCCGCGCCATCGGAGAGCTGCTTAACGACGTCCGGCGCGCGGATAATGAGCTCCGATGTAAATGGCGAGGTGCCCAATATCTTCATGAGGCGCTGGCCGACGACGCCTTCGTCACGAAGCATGCGCAGGAACCACGTTCGGTCGTAGGCCGCCTCAGACAGCTTGCGATAATTCAGCAGGCCCATGTCTGGATCGGCCGTGTTTGAGAGCCACTCCATCAAGGTCGGCAGCAGGATGGCCTGGATACGGGCCTTGCGTGACTGCCCAGCCGCCAGGGAGGTGAGGTGCTCGAAGGCGCGATCCGGGTGGCGATAGCCAAGTGCTGCCAGCTGCAAAAGCGCTGCTTCTCGCGACAATTTGAGCTCATCCGCAGACATCGACGCCACGGAATTCAACAGCGGGCGGTAGAACAAGCGCGAGTGCAGCTCAGAGATGAGCAGGCGAATTTTCCGCAGGTGGGCGTTCATCCGATCCGCTGCTGATTGATGCCCCTGTGGGTGAAATCCTGAATTGATGGCCAGCCACGTCAGCGCCTTGAGGTCATCTTTTTCCGGCAATGTGTGGGTACGGCGGAAGCGCTCCAACTGGAGGCGGTGCTCGAGCAAGCGAAGAAACTCATAGGCCTCGATGAGCTGGGTGCCATCTTCGCGTCCGACATACCCGGCGCGCACGAGCGCTGCGAGGGCATCGACCGTCGCCAGCGTGCGCAGCGATTCATCTGAGCGGCCATGAACCAATTGCAATAGTTGGACGGCGAATTCCACGTCCCGTAAGCCGCCCTCGCCGAGTTTGAGTTCGCGAAGGCGCATATCCTCCGGGACGTTGTCCAGCACTCGACGGCGCATAGCCTGGACGTCTTCCACGAAGGATTCCCTCTGCGATGCAGTCCACACCATGGGTCCGATCTGGTCGAGATAGTCCGTGCCCAAGGGCAAGTAGCCGGTCTGCGGCCGCGCTTTTAGTTGGGCTTGGAATTCCCACGTTTCCGCCCACCGCTTGTAGTAGGCCACGTGCGAATCCAGAGTTCGGACTAGTGCACCAGACTTGCCTTCCGGGCGCAGGTTGGCGTCGACCTCAAAGAAGCACGCCGAGCCGATTCGATTGAATTCTGACGCGAGACGGGTGATCCGTGGCGTTGCCTCCGAACCCACGAAGATCACGTCCACGTCGGAGATGTAGTTCAATTCGCCCGCACCGCACTTACCCATCGCGATGACTGCCAGCTGCGTATCGAGTGGCTGGTCCTCGTAGACCACTCGGACAGCACCGGCGAGCGCTGCCGTCAAGGAGGCGTCAGCGAGGGCCGTCGTCAGCCGCGTGACTTCACGGAAACCCACCCGCGGCTGCGGTCGTGACTGCCCCTTGCGCGAATGGAAAGTCCCTGCGAGGTCATGAGCGGCGATGCGCATCATGAGCGTCCGGTAGGCCACCTTGAGCAATGCCTTGTGGTCTCCGGGAGCTGCCCGGTATGTACCGGGAGAGGTCAGATCGGCGCTCGCGGTATCAGGACGAGTGGGCTGCTCGGCATACGTCGCCGGTTCCGCCCCTACCTCTTCCAACAAGGTGTGCAGCATTTCCGTGGGAGTCGGCAGCGGGCGCTGTAGCTCGCGCCAGGTCTCCGGGTGGGCGGCAAGGTGATCACCAAACGCCGAGGAGCCGCCCAACAGGGCCATCAACCGTACCCGGAAGGTTTCGTCTTCACGCATCGCCGGGCCGATCTCAGGCGCTGACTCGATGATCCTCATTAACGTATTGAGGGCCATATCGGGATCACCGGCCGCGGCCAGGGTCCACAGCAGCTCAAGGGACTCAGGATTATCCCACCCAAGGCGGGACAAGTCCTCCGCAGCAGTTGGCCGGGTAAGGCCAAGAGTTGCCGGGGACGGTACAGATGCTGGACGCATGCTTCTCCTAGAAATTCAGGTTGTTGCGCAACTCGAATGCGGTGATCTGCTGCTGATACTCGTGCCACTCATCCCACTTGGCGCGCAGGAAGTACTCAAAGACGTGCTCTCCTAGGACTTCCGCCATAAACTCAGAGCGCTCGAATTCACGGAGTGCCTGGTCCAAGCTGCTTGGCAGATCCTTGTACCCCATCGCGCGGCGCTCACGACGGGTCAGCTGATGGACGTCATCCTCGGCGGGATCACCAAGCTCATAGCCTTTCCTGATTCCGCGCAGGCCAGCGGCAAGCAACACCGCGTAGCCCAGGTAGGGGTTCATCGCTGAATCTAGTGAACGGATCTCAACGCGGCGCGACATTTCTTTGGAAAGACGATAGGTAGGAACTCGAACCAGCGCCGAACGGTTGGAGATTCCCCACGTCACTGATCCCGGGGCTTCGCTGCCAAACATCAGGCGCTTATAGGAGTTGGTCCACTGGTTGGTGATTGCGGTCATTTCCACAGCGTGTTCAAGGATGCCGGCGATAAACTGCCGCCCCGTACTGGAAAGTGAAATCTCATCGTCGGGGTCGTGGAAAGCGTTGGAATCTCCCTCGAAAAGGCTCAAGTGCGTGTGCATGCCCGAGCCAGAGCGATGCTCAAATGGCTTCGGCATGAATGTGGCGTGCACTCCTTGCTGGGAGGCAACCTCTTTAATGAGG
Organism: Corynebacterium sp. HMSC072A02; assembly: GCF_001810085.1. Lineage (NCBI taxonomy): Bacteria > Bacillati > Actinomycetota > Actinomycetes > Mycobacteriales > Corynebacteriaceae > Corynebacterium > Corynebacterium sp. HMSC072A02. The sequence goes on from NZ_KV799822.1 coordinate 79,000, forward strand.
TAGCGGAAAGTCATGATGTTGTCTGCCATGGACAGCACGTCGGCATGGCGCAGATCGATTTCCTGCTGCCCAGGTGAGGTTTCATGGTGGCTAAATTCCGTGGCAATGCCCATGGATTCCAGCGCGTACATCGACCGGCGCCGGAAACTCGGGGCGTTATCGTGCGTGGCTTGGTCGAAGTAGCCTCCGTTATCGGTGGCAATCAGGGTATTGATATCGCGGGCGTCTTCCAGAAGATAAAACTCAATCTCAGGAGAAGCCTTGCACGTAAACCCTTCATTGGCAGCCTCAGTAACCTGACGGCGCAGAATGTGGCGCGGGTCCACCAAGGAAGGTTGCCCATCGGGCTGGGTAATATCGCAGAACATGCGTGCCGAAAGAAGCTCTGGTTCTTCCTTGTCAAAGGGCATGATTTGGAAGGTTGAAGGGTCCGGCATTGCGATAGTGTCGGCCTCTGAGATGCGGGAGAACCCTTCCACCGAGGAACCATCGAAGCCAACACCTTCCTCAAAGGCAGATTCCAACTCTGAGGGGCTCATTACCACCGATTTCAGCGCCCCCAAGATGTCAGTAAACCAAAGGCGAATGAAGCGGATATCGCGTTCTTCAACTGTACGAAGGACGAATTCGTGTTGGCTGTTCATGTTCTAAACCCTACCGCCGCGGGCCCAAGTAACGGCGGGAGTTGCAGCTTTTGCCCCCGCCCTTCCAACTATTGTCCCAGTTGGCAAGAGTATCTCGGGGGCAAATTTTTTCGACTCTTAGACCAGATATCAGTCTCACGTGCTTGAATGGCCTCACAACCGAACAGATGTACACATACAAACGGAACAGGAACAGCTATGAACAACCACCACGGAACCTTAAGCGCACGAGGACTCGAGCTCATTTGCCAAGCTGCCAGTCAAGGATGGTCACCTAAGGACTTACTCCACGTCCTAGGCAGCTTTTGCCACCCTCTTATTTATCGTGCCGCTGCCCATATTCCCGCGCAGATTAGTTCTACTGTGCTGCGCAAGGAATGGTTAAGCGTCTCCCCGCCTAACTCGATGACTATGTCGACCGATGACCTCATACGGCTCATTGACGCTACTTCCGCTCTGCCCCCGCTGCGTGACGTTGACGTGCTCGCAGCAGAGAAAACTAGTTCTCGGGCAAGCCAAGACAGCAAAGAGAATCGGTTCCGCAACAAGATCACCCAGCTTCTGCGAAAGGCTGAATCCACTCCTTATGAAGAGGAAGCCAGTGCGCTCATTGCCAAAGCACAGAGCCTCCAACAACGGCACCGCCTCGATGAGGCACTCGCCGAATCCCCGGACACGGTGATGTCCACACGCATCCGTATCAGCGCGCCCTATATCAACCACAAGACCACGCTTCTTAGCGTCATCGCGGATCGAAATGGATGCACCGTCCTCAAGCTTCACCCCATGGGAATCATCACCGTCTTTGGCGCCGAGGCGGACATTGATCATGTCAGCGACCTGTTCGCTTCCCTCCTGCGGCAGTGCGAATGGCACATGACTCATGGGGAGGCTGCCGACAACGCGCGATTACTCGGCAATGTGGCGTCGTTTCGCCGAAGCTTCATTTTGGCCTACGCCACCCGCATTGGGGAGCTTTTGGAGGAAGCGAACGCCTCATTGGCGCCTCACGACGAGAAACAGACAGACTCGGCTGCGGGCAGCAACGCCAAAAGGAAAAACGACGTAGCCCTCGCTCAGCGATCTTTATCAGCGGTGGAAGTACGCAGACATAAGGCAGAAGCTTTAGCTGATCACCTCTTCCCTGATTCGCGAACCATCTCCTTAGCAATGAGGAACCATGCAGGGATGTCCGCAGGTGCAACTGCCGCGGAGAATTCCCACTTGGGTGGTGATTCCTCGGGCTTGGGTGGGCGCCGCCAACTCACCGGTTAAGGACCAGCAAGGGTTGGCACATTTGCACTATTAGCCAGGTAACCTAGAAGGCAGTGCAGAGGTTTTATACCTCTTCTTTTATCATTTCGCTCCCCGACGAAGGTGTGTACATGTCTCCAAAGACGTTTCTTGAAATCGAAGCCAAGTTCGCCGTGGATGAAACCACCCCGGTACCAGATCTCGCCCGCCTCGATGAGGTAGCCCGAGTCGCAGAAACTCGCCACCACTCGTTGTCGGCGATTTACTACGACACTGAGGATCTCCGCCTTACCCACGCGAAGATCACGCTGCGGCGCCGCACCGGTGGAAATGACGATGGCTGGCATATCAAAATTCCCGGCGCGGAAGGTCGTACCGAAATCCGAGCCGAACTCGGTGAACCCGTCGACGGCAAGTACGAAGTCCCGGCCGAACTCCTCCACCAGGTTCGTTCGGTGATCCGTAACCACCCGCTTGAACCCATTGCACAAGTGGACAACAACCGCACCGAATTGCTCCTCGTAAACACGGACGAGCAGCCTGTCGCTGAGTTCTGCGATGACCATGTCACCGCATTCTCTTTCCTACCAGGTGGCTCTCAGAGCACATGGCGCGAGTGGGAAGTAGAGCTCGCAGGAGAACTGCCCGGTACGAAGGAGGGCAGCGCGCTACTGCGTCATGCCACCTCCCTGTTGATCAGTTCTGGCGCGCGGGTTTCCTCCTCACCGTCCAAGCTGAAGTCAGCATTGGGGCAGTCCATCAACAATGTCGAGCTTCCCCCAGCACTCGCAACGTCTAACGTGGAGCCCGGCTCCCCCGCGGCGGCAGTCGTGGAGGCACTGCGAGCTAATCGGGATAAGCTCGTCGAGTTTGATCCGCGGGTACGCCGTGATGAGTGGGATTCCGTGCACCAAATGCGCGTTGCTACCCGCGAATTGCGCAGCCACCTTCAAACCTTCCACGGCATTGTCGTGGGCCCGGAGATCCAGCGCCTAGAGTCCGATCTCAAGGAGCTTGCGGCCATGCTTGGCGTTGCTCGTGACGCCGAGGTCGTAGAAGAGCGCTGGCAGAATCTCCTCGCCTCCGAGGACTCCGATGTGCTTGATGAAGCCACCCGCGAACACATCGCGCACGATATGGGCCGTGCTTACCGCCGCGCGCATCGTCGTGTCATCGCCGCTCTCGATTCTGACCAGTACCTGGCTCTGCTCGATGCGCTCGATGCATTCCTCTCCAACCCGCCAGTCGCCGCCGAGGATGCTTCAGCAGACGAAGACACCAGCGCTGGGGACAACGGTGCGGTGGAATCTGATTCCGCTGATACAGCTTCCGCTGAACCATCTGAGCAGCAGGACGCAGCGAAGGACTATGCGCCGAAGCACGCCAAACGCGATGAAGAAGAGTCCCACGATCTTGACACGGTGATGGCGCTGCACCTCAAGCAGGCCTATGACAAGCTGGTTAAACGCCACAAGAAGGCTATCTCAAACTGGGATAACACCGAGCTGACGCTGCACGAGCGTGAAGAGTACTTCCACGATATGCGCAAGGCCGCAAAGAAACTGCGCTATGCAGCTGAGGCCGCTGGTTCAGCCACCACGCTAAAGACCAAGAACCTCTACAAGGCCTGCAAGCAGATGCAATCTGTCTTGGGAGACTTCCAGGATTCCGTGACCTCTCGCGATAAGTTGCTCGAATTGGCAGAAACTGCCCGCCGACGGGGTGAGGATACCTTCGGCTATGGTCTGCTCTACCAGCGCGAGCGCGTCATCGGGTTGGAAGCACTCAACGCCTACTCGGACAGCTTTAAGGCCATCAAGTCCGCGTTTAAGCCACTGCGCAAGAAGCTGCGCTAGGCCGCCGGCTCATCCTGCGTGGCTGCGTAGTTATGCAGTCACCACAACGGCCCACACCATCGCCTACTTGCGGTGGTGTGGGCCCGAGCTTTTCGCATCCGCCTCATGGCCGGCCATGAGACGTTTAGCTATCGCCTAGTTATCGTCTTCGGCGGCATCCTCAGCATCAGCCGCGGCGGTGCGGGCTTGCGCGATTTCAATAGCGCGCTCGGCTTCCTCGCGGGAATTGTAGGGGCCCATGCGGTTCTCCCAGCCGGACACCTTTCCCTGGGATACCTCACCGGTAGACGGGTCGTAGAACCACTTGTTGTCAGCCTCAGCCATAGTTTTCTCCGTTCTGTCGGGCAAGTAATCAGTGCACCCCACACTACAGACCGCCCGCGGGTCACGCCCGTTAGAATAGATTGGTCACCTACTCCTGCCTTTTCTTTTAGGCAGGCTTTCGCCACCAGCAAAGGAGAACCTTCCCGATGCCCCTGTGGACTGCCCCTTCGACCCCGGCCGTCGACCGCGTTCGCGCCGCACACCGCGAGAACGTGGGCGCTGATGCAGCTCATGTTGCCAGCGCCCCTGCCACCTGGGCACTCATCGGCGAGCACATCGATCACTACGGCGGCATCGCCATCATGGGCCTGGCCAACATCCGCGCGGCAGCAGCTGTCAGCCCCCGCAGCGACGGCCTGGTCAAGGTTCGCCTAGAGCACACCAACGGCGAGACCGTTGAAGACCAAATTTCCCTCGAGCAGGTCTCTTCCCTCGCCGCGGAGCAACAGCCCAGCGTCGATTCCGAAGGCCAGCCCATCGAACCCCCTGCACCCGAAGGGGCCATCGCCGCGCGCCTCGGCGGCATCATCTACACCATGATCAACCGCCAGCTCCTTACCCGCGAGACCGCCGGCGCCGATATCACCGTGGTCAACGACATCCCCGATTCGACCGGGCTCGGCGCCGCCGCAGCCATCGACATTGCCACAGCGCTAGCGTTGCTCGGCAACGCAGATGATCTGCATGATGCTCCGCTGCGTGCCCGCATCGCGGAGGTGTGTTCCCAAGCAGTTGGCACCTTCGCCCGATTCCCTGCGCTGCGCGCCCGCCACTCCGCCGCGCTGCGCGGCGCTGGTGAGTCCATCACCATCATCGACTACGCCGACGGCTCCGTCACCCAGGCACCGCACATGGTCAACAAAGACATCGCGGCTTTCGCGCTGGCCGTGCCAAGTGATGCCGATTCCTTAGAAGCCGTCGCAGAGATTCGCACCCGCGAGCGATTCATCGACGCCGCCTGCCGCGCCTTCGGCACGCCTTCGCTGCGCCTGTTGCCGGATGCACCCCAACGCGTCCTCGAGTGGCTCGCCGCTGTCCACAAGGTGCACGGCACCGAGAATCAGCCGACCATCGCGCAAGCCACCGCGTGGCTGACCTTCTACTCAGAGGAAACCGAGCGCGCCGAAGGAGTTGCCCGCGCTTTGCGCTCGCGCCGTGGCACCGAGCTTTTCCCGCTCCTCACGCAGTCGCAGTCAGCCTTGTCCACCGTGTATGAATTCAGCTCCGCGGAGAAACTCGCGCAGCTGACCACCGCGCGCGGCGCCGTCGCGGCACGCTCCGCCCACGCGGGCACGTCCTCCGCGGTCATCGCCTACGTGCCGAGCACCAAGGCCGCAAACTTTGCGGCCGACTTGGCCGAGGACGGCCTGCTTGTCGTCCCGCTTACTGCAGGAAGCCCAGCAATCACCGAGGACTAGTCCGCCGGCCACGCGAAGAGCACATCGCGCTCCTCAACGTCGGCCTTGACCAAGGACACCATCGTCTCCTTGCCGGTCTCCGGGTGGCCCACGGCCTGCCCCATCACCGGCGGGTCTAGGACGAAGAGGCGCGCCTTCTCGCGCTGTTCCCCGCCATCGACCACCACGGCTTCGAAGTTGGTGCCTACCCACGGCGCCAAGACCGTCGCCTCCGTAAGGTTCAAACAGGCCTTATCCACCTGGGAGGCCAGCTGCGATGTCGAGCGCATCGTGGAAATGACATCCCCGGCGCGCTCGCGTACCCACTGCGGAACCTCGTAGCCGCCACTGAGCGCCAGGCAGACCTCTGTGGCGAAGCGGTCGACAAGACGCCGCAGCGGGGCCGTCACGTGCGCATAGTAGCCGCCGATTCCCGCGTGCACGTCCGCCTGGCCATCCTCCAGCCACACGTAGTCAGCGCCACGAAGCAAACGCTGGGCCTCGCGCATCACCGCCATCCCGCGCGGTGAATCCGCATCCACGGAATGCAGGAATTCAGAGATACTACTCTCCCCCAGCTCAAAACCCAGGGCCTCCGCCTCAGAGCGGAAGGTGGCCTCAGCCTCCGGGGTGGCCGCCGATAGGGTGCGCAGGAAACCAACTCCATGTGATTCCATCAGCCGCCCCGCGCACATCCCGGTGAGCAAGGAAATCTCCGAGTTATAGTCCATCACCTCATGGCGCGGCTCCATGACCAGCTCGTAGTGGCCTTTCTCCCCATCGCTGCTTTCGGATACGCGCTGCGAGGGAATGCGCAAGTTGATCGCCTCGCGGCGCAGCGAGGAAGCCTGGCGCAGCTTTCCCACCTCCGGCAGCAAGGCGATGGAGGAATGCAGCGTGCCCTTCTCCAAGTCGGCGTGCACTTGGTCGTAGTCCAGCCGCGCGTGGCTGCGCACGAGCGCGCGCTCCACAGAGAAGTCCTCCACCTCGCCCGCGGAGTCGAGGTCGAAGGTCCAGAGGACGGCGGGGCGGTCGACGTCGGCAAGCAGCGAAGCCCTATCTTCGGAGAGCTCTGCCGGGTGCAGCCGCGCCGGCTCATCCGGCAGGTAAATGGTCTGGCCACGCTTCAGGGACTCGGTCTCCAGCGCGGAGCCCGGTTCGATGAACGCGGCGACATCCGCGATGGCATAGAGCACGCGGTAGCCGCCATCGCGCGCCTCGATGAACACGGCCTGGTCCAGGTCCTTGGAGCCGGCCGGGTCAATGGTCACCAGCGGGATGTCGCGGGCATCGCGGCGCTGCTCGGCATAGCGGTCCTGCGCGGAGGCAACCTGGGCGGTGACCTCCTCTGGGAAGTCGGTCGGAACGGAAAACTCCTCAGCGATGGGCCGAAAGTCCAAGGGCGCGGCATACAGTTTCATGCCGCCCCATTGTTCCAAAAAAATAAAAGTGTGGGTGCGAATGAGCCAACCTATAAGCCGGATTCTGTGCCGCGCACGCGGCGCGGTGGCAAACATCCATCCAGGCCAACCGTTGCCAGTTGGCTCAAGCAGCTACCTTCAGGCTTCGGCGAGCAACCTACTAACGCCTGATCGGGCCCGCAAGCGTGGCGGGCCGTGATGCCTTGCTCCCAGTGGGGTTTACCCAGCCACCGCCATCGCTGACGGTGCTGGTGCGCTCTTACCGCACCCTTTCACCCTTACCGCTTCCCTTTCGCCGCGCCGAAACGCAGTGGAGGCACGCGGCGGTCTACTCTCTGTTGCACTTTCCCGCGGGTCACCCCGGGTTGCTGTTAGCAACCACCGTGCTCTGTGGAGTCCGGACTTTCCTCGGCCCGCGCCTAGTCCCAAAAAGGGGCCGGTTCGACGGAACGCGTTTGCCCGGTCGGCTCATTCGCGCCTGTTAGTTTATCGCAGCGCGCCCAGATGCCCCACATCGTTGAAACGGTGCAGGGTGCTGCCGCCCTCGAAGAACTCGACCTCACTCAAGGAAGCCAGCTCAAGGAAGAGGTGGTTGGGCGTTTGCGGTCCGGAATCGAGCGCCTGGCGCACAAAGGACTTGATGGGGTTGACGTGGGAGACCACGAGAACGGTCTGCCCCGCGTAGCGCTGCTGCAGCTCGCGGCGCGCAGCACTGACGCGGCGGTGCACGGCGCGCAGGGACTCCCCGCCCGGACAGGCCACGGACGTATCTTTCAGCCAACGCGCGTGGAGCTCAGGGTCGGCGGCATCTGCTTCGGCGAAGGTCTTGCCTTCCCAGCGCCCGAAGTTCACCTCGATGAGGTCCTCGACGGTTTCCACACGCAGCTCACGGCCCTTAACCACGGCGGCAGCCGTCTGCTGACAGCGGCGCAGCGGCGAGCACACCACGGCATCGATGTGGGTATCGGCCAGGGCTTGGGCAGCGGCGAGCGCTTGCTTCTTGCCCAGCTCGGTCAGCTTGGGGTTTGCACGCCCGGAGTACTGCTTGGCGGCGGACATCGCCGTCTGCCCGTGGCGCAGCAGGATGAAGCGGGTGGACTGTCCGGTCTCGGAGCGCCAGTCGGCCGCGGTTGAAGACGCCGTGCTTGGCGACGTCTCCCCTGCCTCCCCGCCGGGTTCTTCACTGCCCGCAGCATCGACAGCGGCGCCGGTTTCAACGGCGTCGCCGGCACCCATATCGAGGATGCCCACGGGCTCGCCCTTCGCGGCGGCGTCCATCGCCACGTTGGAGAGCTCATCGGCCACCGAGTTCTTGGCGCGCGGAACCCACTCGAGGCTGAAGCGCGGAATCTGGTTGAGCAGGCGGCGCGCCTCGATGGCCAACTTCTGCATGTCCGGGTGCTTGATCTTCCAGCGCCCGTTCATCTGCTCCACCACGAGCTTGGAGTCCATATAGAACTCCACCTCATCCGCGCCCAGCTCCACCGCGGCCTCCAAACCGCGCAGCAACCCGTGGTATTCGGCCACGTTATTCGTGGACTTCTGGCCCACGACGTAAGCGATTTCCCTGAGCAGCTGCGAGCGGTCCTCGTTATAGACCGCAGTTCCGGAGCCGGCGATCCCGGGATTGCCGCGGGAGCCGCCGTCAGCAAAGATGACTAGCTTCATGAGGCCGGGCGCACCAGGTAGGAGCCGCAGTCGCTGCACTGCGGAACCTCGTCGGCAGCAGCGTTGCGCACCGCGTTCTGCTCGGCCGGCGGCAGCACGATGAAGCAACCACCGCAACCACGCCCGGTGAAGGCCGCAGCGCCCACGCCGTTTTCTTCGCGCACGGTCTCGTACTCCTCCAGGACATCCGCGGGCAGCTGCTCGCGCAGCTCGCCGATGCGCACCTGCGGATCCGGGCGGTTCGCCGCGGCCTCTTGGGCGGCCTCGGCCGCGCGCTTGAGTACTTCGAGTTTACGCTCGGAATCGGAGACCTTCGCGCCGTGAACATCAAGGTTGGCGCGCAGTGCGTGGATTTCGTTATGGGCTTCCTGTAGCTCGCTCATAAGATCCGCGATGCGGGACTTTGCAGCGTAGAGATCGTGCTCCAGGTCCTTGCGGGTCTCTGGGTCGGTCGCAGCACCAAGCTGCGCCTTGTCATCGCGCTCGCGCTGACGCAGCTTGCGCTCGTCAGCCTGAATGCGCAAGATCTCCAGTTCCATGTCGTCGACGGCGAGCTGGGCGGAGCCGGAGGCGTCGACAAGCCGGGCGTGTGCGGCCTGGGCCTTCTCGTACTCCTCTTGCTCCGGGATGGTGGTTGCCCCACCTAGCGCCTGGGAGCGCTCGAGGGTGGCCAGCTCCAGCAAGATGCTCTGCAGGTCCTGTGGCAGTTTCATTTAGTTCTCCTTATGCGCAGAAATCGTCCATGGGTCGGTGCGGACATCGATGATCTCGGTGTTCACGCGCAATGCGTCCTCCACAATATCGCGCGCTTGGGCAGTCCAGGGAAACTCGCTGGCCCAGTGAGCGGTATCCACCACGGCCGGGCCCTCCGGCTCCGCCAGGTGCGCGGCGCGCAGGTGCTCATCCACTGGGTGGTGGCGCAAATCGGAGGTGACGTAGACGTCCACGCCGAGAGCCGCCGCGTGGTCCAGGAAGGAATCCCCCGAGCCACTGGAGACGGCAACTTTCTTCACCATGCGCTCCGGATCGCCGGCCGCGCGCACTCCCCATTCGGTTTCCGGAAGGGCATCGGCCACGCGCTGGGTGAATTCGCGCAGAGTCACCGGCTGCTCAAGCTCGCCCACGCGCCCTAGCCCTAAGGCCTCGTCGAGGTTCTCATAGGGCTCCACCGGGACGATGGGGCGGCCGGGCGTGATACCGACGAGCTCAGCCAGCTTGTCGTTGACACCCGGGCGGGCCTTATCCGCGTTGGTGTGCGCGGCCAACAGGGCCACGCCATTGCGTATCAGAGTGTGGATGACCTTGCCCTTCGGCGTATCCGCCGCCACCGAGGTCACCCCGCGAAGCAGCAGCGGGTGATGCACCACGAGCATCTGCGCGCCGAGCTCCACGGCTTTGTCTGCCACTTCCTGGGTGCAGTCCAGAGCGAAGGCCACGGTGCTCACCTCGTCTGTGGGGTCGCCGCACACCAGGCCAACGGCATCCCAGGACTCGGCCAGCTGCGGCGGGTAGGCCTCGTGGATTACGCGGCGGATCTCGCCAACGGTCGTTCGTTCTGCCATCTCGTATGCTCCTTGTTGGCTTGAGGTTTCACGTCAGTCGCGTCGCTGCTATATCCTAGCTTTCGTTCGCCAGCGCACCCCTCTAGCTTAAGGAGCCTTTGCATGACGCCTCCGGAGAACGACAACCAGCTCCACATCGTCTTCGTGTGCACGGGCAACATTTGCCGCTCACCCATGGCGGAAATCATTACACGCGACGCCATGGAGACCGACATGCTCGATCTCCTCGCGCGAGTTTCTTCCTGCGGCCTCGGCGGCTGGCACGTGGGCCAGGGCGCGGACGAGCGCGCCGTGGCTGAGCTGCGCCGCGGCGGCCACGATGGCGCCGGCCACCAGGCCGCCCAGCTGGGTCCGGACCATATGGACGCGGACCTCTTCGTGGCCATGGACACCGGCCACCGCGATGCCCTCATCGAGCGCGGCATCCCGGAAGACAAGGTGCGCCTCATGCGCAGCTTCGATCCGAACTCACCGGAGGATGCCAGCGTGGAGGATCCTTTCTACGGCACGGAGGAGGACTTCGCCCGCACCCGCAGTGAGATCGATGCTTCCGTTCCGGGGCTGCTCGACTGGATTAAAGAAAACCACGGCTAGATAATTCTGCGCGGCTACTAGACTGGTCATCATGCTTAAGACATTCCTCAAGCCTGGGTGGGTGCTCTCTCTCATCTTCATCGTCGCGTTTTCCTATTTGTCTTTCACGGTGCTCGCTCCGTGGCAGCTGAATAAGGACGCGCAGATTGTGGAGCGCAACCACCTCATTGAGGAGGCCTACGACGCCGACCCCCAGCCGGTCACCGAAGTCTTTTCTGATGATGGATCCTTGCACAAGGAGTGGGAACGCGTGGAGCTAACCGGCCACTACCTCTCAGAAGATGAGGTGCTCCTGCGCCTGCGCCCGGTGGAATCCGCCCCGGGATTCCAATCGCTGGTCCCCTTTGAAACCGAGTCTGGTGAGACCTTCCTGGTCAATCGCGGCTGGATGCCCACGGATGAGGGCAACTCCGTCCCCCACATCGATCCGGCGCCCACGGACAAGGTGACCATCGTGGCCATGGCACGCTACGACGAGCGCAAGCACACCTCCGCACCCATTGAGGAACAGGGTTATACGCAGGTCTACTCCATCAATACGGAGCAGATTGCAGAGCTTGTCGACGTCCCCCTAGCCCACGACTACCTCCAACTCTCCCCCGAGCAGCCAGGTGAGCTACATGCGCTACCGGTTCCAAAGCTGGACCGTGGCAACCACTTGTCCTATGGCTACCAGTGGATTGCCTTCGGTGTGATGGCACCGCTGGGGTTTGCGTATTTCGTGTGGTCTGAGATTCGGGAGCGCCGCCGCGCCCGCGATGAGGATGCCCTGATTGCTGAGGCCACTGCGGCCGCCACCGGTGCCGGTACCAGCTCTCCCGATGCGGCTGCGGACGTCGATAGCTCCGAGCACGAGGATCCTTCCGGCGAGCACTCTGATGCTACGACGCCTGCTGCCCCGCCTTCGACGCCTGCCGCTGCCACGCAGCCTTCGCGCCGCTCCCGCTCGCGCTATGGCTCCGCCAAGCCGGACTTCTACGAGAAGATTCGCGAGCGCGGCCAGGAGCGCTACTAGCACCACCAGCACCATCGACCCCTCCATCGGCTCGTCGTGGATCGCAATGACCGTTTCCGTAGAGTACTGCAGGTCTCTTCGCGAAACGGACTACCTCCTTCACTCCCCAGCAACGCAAAACGTCTGTGTACCTCTATCGACATGAGGGAGGCACCTGACAAAAGGCATCAGTCATAAGGCGTTTTCACGCCTAAAACGCCTTTTAGTCATCGCAGATGGCGTTTTCAGACCCAAAGATGCCTTTTGCCAGATGCCCTTTGCAATGCGCCCTTCTGACTTAGGTCGTTCAGTGCGGAAAAGGCAGGCGCCGCCACCGCCGAAAGCTACCAGGTAGCAATGTCAAGAGTGAAGTTACTCGCCCACCCATGACCTAGGTCGGGCCGCAGGCGTCGGCAGGAGCGCTACTAGCACCACCAGCTCCTCGGGCCTTAACCCCCGAGGCCTGTCGTGGAACTGTCGTGAATATGCGACAGACCCCTTTTCGATTCCTCGAAAAGGGGTCTGAACTGGTGCGGCCTGAGGGGATCGAACCCCCGACCTACTGGGTGTAAACCAGTTGCTCTTCCAGCTGAGCTAAAGCCGCAGTGCACTGTGTGCTCGCACAAGATTAGCCTATGGTCACCCGCAGCAACAAATCAGGGTGTAACTAGTCGCTGCGAATGCCGCGTGAGCAGGCATATCCTGCGTTTGCCTTAAGGCTTCTTGGTGTAGCCGCGGGCTACAAGGCAGGACCCCTGCCACTCGGCGAGGCGCTCAGCCTTGGTCTGCACCAGACCAGCCAGCTGTGCGGATTCGGAGATCTCACCGGGCTCGAGGTTGCCCGGCTTTCCAGCACCTGGGGTCAGCAGCCAGATACGGCCGGAATCACCCAGGGGACGGGTGGCATCGACCAGCCCATCGACCAAATCGCCGTCCTCCGCGCGCCACCACAGCAGCACGAGGTCGCACAGCTCGTCGGTCTCCTCATCGAGGAAATCCTCCCCCAACACGTCCTCGATGGACTCAGAAATCGTGGAGTCACAGTCCTCGTCCCAGCCAAGCTCCAGAGCAATCTGCCCCTCTTCGATGCCGAGCTTGGCTGCAAATCCCGTCACTCGCTGAGTTCCTTCCGATGAAGTAGTTGATGTCATGCAGAGTATTTTAACGTCTACGGTGCACTTTTTCGCGACGAACCTCCCCCCATCTTCCCCAGTGGTGGAAATTTTCCCTCATGAAACCACCCCTGGGGGCCTCCAAATGCCCCGCCGTGAAAGCGGCGCGTATCCTAGGAACAGATCTTTGTACTACGAACCAGGAGGATTTAATGGCCGACTTGGACGCCCACAACGGCGACTCCAACTTCCCCATCGTTCGCGATGGCGTGGCAGCATACCTGCACGACTCCGACCCGGAAGAAACCCGCGAGTGGATGGACTCCCTCGACGGTCTTCTGGACTCTTCCGATCCGGAGCGCGCCCGCTACCTCATGCTGCGTCTTCTTGAGCGCGCTACCGCCAAGCGCGTGCCGTTGCCGTCCCTGACGTCCTCGGATTTTGTCAACACCATCCCGACCTCCCTCGAGCCGGAGTTCCCGGGCGATGAGGAATTGGAGAAGCGCTACCGCCGCTGGATCCGCTGGAACGCGGCCATCATGGTGCACCGCGCACAGCGCCCGGGCATTGGCGTCGGTGGACACATTTCCACGTACGCAGGTGCTGCCCCGCTCTACGAAGTGGGCCTGAACCACTTCTTCAAGGGCAAGGATGATCCCTCCGGCGGTGACCAGGTCTTCTTCCAGGGCCACGCTTCACCGGGCGTCTACGCACGTGCTTTCATGGAAGGCCGCCTCACCGAGGAAGACCTCGATGGTTTCCGCCAGGAGCACTCGCGCGGCGAAGGCAAGGGCCTGCCGTCCTACCCGCACCCGCGCCTGATGCCGGACTTCTGGGAATTCCCCACCGTGTCCATGGGCCTTGGCCCCATCAACGCCATCTACCAGGCACGCTTCAACAAGTATCTGGAGAAGCGCGGCATCAAGGACACCTCCAAGCAGCACGTCTGGGCCTTCCTCGGCGACGGCGAGATGGATGAGCCGGAGTCCCGCGGTCTGCTGCAAATGGCGTCCCTCTACGAGCTAGACAACCTGACCTTCGTGGTCAACTGCAACCTGCAGCGTCTCGACGGCCCTGTGCGCGGCAATACCCAGATCATTCAGGAGCTGGAGTCCTTCTTCCGCGGTGCCGGCTGGTCCGTCATCAAGATTGTCTGGGGCCGCGGCTGGGACAAGCTGCTTGAAGCCGATAAGGACGGCGCCCTGGTCAACATCATGAACACCACCTCAGATGGTGACTACCAGACGTTCAAGGCTAACGACGGCGCCTACGTCCGCGAGCACTTCTTCGGCCGTGATGAGCGCACGCTCAAGCTGGTTGAGGACATGTCCGATGATGAGATTTGGGCACTGCGCCGCGGCGGCCACGACTACCGCAAGATCTACGCCGCATACGACAAGGCGCTGAGCTACGCGGGCACCGGCCGCCCGACGGTCATCCTGGCCCACACCATTAAGGGCTACGGCTTGGGCCACAACTTCGAGGGCCGCAATGCGACCCACCAGATGAAGAAGCTGACGCTGGAGGATCTGAAGCTCTTCCGCGATAAGCAGGGAATCCCGATCAGCGACGAGCAGCTCGAAGCCGATCCGTACCTGCCGCCGTACTACCACCCGGGCAAGGACGCCCCGGAAATCAAGTACATGCTGGAGCGCCGCAACGAGTTGGGTGGCTTCTTGCCGGAGCGCCGTGAGAACTTCGAAACTCTCACCACCCCGGATCTGTCCAAGCTGCGTTCGGTGCGCAAGGGCTCGGGCAAGCAGGACGTGGCAACGACCATGGCTCTGGTGCGTACCTTCAAGGAGCTCATGCGCGATAAGGAGCTGGGCAAGCGCGTCGTTCCGATCATTCCGGATGAGGCCCGCACCTTCGGCATGGACTCCTGGTTCCCGACTCTCAAGATTTGGAACCCGCGCGGCCAGAACTACGTCCCGGTGGATCATGACCTCATGCTCTCCTACCGCGAGGCTGCCGACGGCCAGATTCTGCACGAGGGTATTTCTGAGGCAGGCGCAGCCGCATCCTTCACCGCAGCTGCTACTTCCTACGCCACCCAGGGCGAGGCGATGATTCCGCTGTACATCTTCTACTCGATGTTCGGCTTCCAGCGCACCGGCGATGCCTTCTGGGCTGCCGGCGACCAGCTGGGCCGCGGCTTCATCATCGGCGCTACCGCCGGCCGCACCACCCTGACCGGCGAGGGCCTGCAGCACATGGACGGCCACTCCCCGATCCTGGCGTCGACCAACCCGGCCGTGGAGGTCTACGACCCAGCCTTCGGCTACGAGATTGCGCACCTGGTCCCGCGCGGTATCGAGCGCATGTACGGCGAGGACAACGAGCCGATCATGTACTACATCACCGTGTACAACGAGCCGGTCAAGCAGCCTGCCGAGCCGGAGAACCTCGACGTCGAGGGCCTGCACAAGGGCATCTACCACTACAACACCGCTGAGTCCGGCTCCATCCCGGCCAACATCCTGGCCTCCGGTGTGGGCATGTACGAGGCCCTGCGTGCACAGGAAATCCTGGCGGAAAGCTACGACGTCAAGGCGTCGCTGTTCTCCGTCACCTCGTGGGTCAAGCTGGCGCGCGACGGCGCTGCCCGCAACAAGGAAGCTCTGCGCAAGGGCGTTGAGCCGACCGAGGCATTCGCCACCTCCCAGCTCAAGGGCTTCGAGGGACCGTTCGTTGGTGTCTCCGACTTCGCCACGGACCTGCAGGAGCAGATTCGCCCCTACGTCCCGGGTGACTACATCGTCCTGGGTGCAGACGGCTTCGGCTTCTCTGATACCCGCGAGGGTGCCCGCCGCTACTTCAACACCGACGCCGAGTCCATCGTCGTCGCAGTCCTCGAGGGCTTGGCTCGCGAGGGCAAGGTGGAGCGCAGCACCGTGGAGAAGGCGGCTCGCGAGCTCAAGCTCGACGACCCGACGTCCACCCTCTCCACGTCCTCCGATGAGGACTAAGGCTTAGGCCTTAAGAGCCTCAAGCTTTCCAGCCCCTTCTGCCTGAGCAGGAGGGGCTTTCTCATGTTCAACTCATGTTCAAGCCGAGGGGCAACTGCCCTTGTTGCCAAAGATCGGGCCAGATCTTGAATCAGAGGCTATAACTTTGGCAGAACGGGCAGTTCGACCACCACAGCAGACCCTAGCTGCCCAGCACTCCATCGAGGACGCGCCCCAAAGCCTTGGAGACCTCGCTGGGCTCCTCCAAGATGACCATGTGCCCGGCGCCGTCGATGACAGTCAGGGTGGAGTCCGGCCAGTGGCGGGCAATGACCTCCGATTGGCGGTGCGGGGTCACGATGTCCAGGCTGCCCACCACAATCTCGCCCGGCACGTTTCTAAGCCTGGCCGCCGCGCCGAACTCGGAGTGCTCCACCAGATCGTCGAAGAAGCCTGCGTAGCTCGACATCGGGGTATCTAGCAGCATCGCCACGTGGAATTGCAGTTTGTCCATCTGCGGGAAGCCCTGCAACAGTGCCGCGAAGGCCGGGGCGATAAGCGCCGCGGCCTCGAAGCGCACGCGGTTGAGCCGGCTCGGCAACCGCAAACAAGCGCGATAGACCATGCCCAGCGTCTTCGATTCCAAGACGCGCGCCACGCCCTCGGCCGCAAAGCGCTGCATCGAGGTAGCCACCAGCGTCATGCCCTTAACGCGGTGAAAAACCTCCCGCGGGGCGCGCCGCAGCAGGTTGAGCGCAATCATTCCGCCCATCGAGTGCCCAAGCAGCACCAACGGCCCCTCGGCGGCGCGCTCAGCGATGACGGCCAGCACGTCGTCGGCCGCGCCCCGAACCGTGCACTGCGCGGGAGTGACGTGGGTGGATTGGCCGTGGCCGCGGACGTCGACAAGCAGGCAGCGCACCGAAGGGTAGTTGCGGCGCACGTCGTTGACCTGGGAGTAGAAGCTCTCAGCAGACAAGCAGTAGCCGTGGATGAAAACCACGGTGACCTCCGCGTCCTGCGGGCCTACCTCGTACCATGCCACGCGCACGCCGTCGTTGTCCACGAAGCCCGAGTCCTTCACCCCGGTCAGGCCCGGCTCTGTCGTGAGATCATGCAACTGATCGTGGACGGTGTGCTCGATGGAGCGCATGCGGGGGCGGGCCCGGCGCGACCAGCTGCGGGCGATGGCGGAGGAACGTGCTCGAATAACCATGACATTTCAATACTAGACTGGGCCCCATGGCTAATGACCTTTCAGCGCAACTCCAAGCCCGCTTCGGCTCCGCGCCGGCAGAAGAAAAAGAAGCTTCCCCAGCCGGGGACGCATACGGCGAGCTCACTCGCCTCATCACGAAGGTGACCGGCGTGGAGGAAGGCCTAGAGCGCGAAGCGAAACTAGAGGACCTGGGGGTTGAATCACTCGAGCGCATCGAATTAGCCGTGCGCCTCGAGGAAGCCTGCGGAGTCCGCCTCAACGAAGAAACCATGCTCTCCGTCACCACGGTGGGCGAACTTGCTGATTATGTGGAGGAACACTCGTGATTTCCTATCTCTCAGACATGGACGGCGTCCTCATCAAGGAAGGGGAGATGATTCCCGGCGCGGATAAATTCATCCAGGCGCTGAAGGATAACAACATCGAGTACATGGTGCTAACGAACAACTCGATGTCCACCCCGCGGGATCTCTCCGCACGTCTGAAGAACACTGGCCTGGACATCCCGGCGGAGCGCATCTGGACCTCGGCGACGGCCACGGCGGCCTTCCTGTCCACTCAAGCTGGCCTGTCCACGGCCTACGTCGTGGGCGAGTCCGGGCTGACCACCGCCCTACACGAGGCCGGCTGGATTCTCAACGACCGCGACGCGGACTTCGTGGTCTTGGGTGAGACCCGCACGTATTCTTTTGAAGCCATCACCACGGCGATCAACCTTATCCGCGACGGCGCGCGCTTCATTGCCACCAACCCGGACGTCACGGGCCCGGCCCCGCAAGGCGTGCTCCCAGCCACGGGTGCGGTCGCGGCACTCATTACTGCGGCGACCAACCGCGAGCCTTACTACGTGGGCAAGCCGAACCCCGTCATGATGCGCAGCGCGTTGAATAACATCGGCGCGCACTCGGAAAATACCGTCATGATCGGTGACCGCATGGATACCGACGTCAAGTCCGGTCTGGAGGCAGGCATGCGCAGCATCCTGGTGCGCTCAGGCATCAGTGATGACAGCATCATCGAGCGCTACCCTTTCCGCCCGACTCACGTAATCGACTCCGTGGCGGAGCTTCCGGAGCGCATCCTGGATCCCTTCGCGGACTAGAACTTAGACCGCACGCTTGACGACGCCCCTGAATCCGTACTCCCCCGCCAACATCTCTACGGCGCGGCCTAACGCGTCCAGTTCGCTGGGCGTTCCCGTAATAACTTGCTGGCAGCCTATCCCGAGGCCGCCTGCGTTGTCAGGAACGCGGCCGCTAAGCGGATCCCATACTGGGTCGCGGTGCCAACGGGTACACCATTGGGCGGTCAGCGGGTCATCACCAGGCACTATGAACTCGCTTTCGCTGCTGATGCAGCGCGCCATGGCGCGCTCGATGGCAGGGCGCAGACTGCGCGGCATGCCCGAGATCTGCAGCACGGCGGTACAGACCTCACCGCAGGCGCGGTTGGGCCAGCTATCTGCCGGGCTGCCAAGTGGGGTGGCTGAAGCGGCCGGCGCGGTGGCACCGGCCAGCTGCGGGTGAACGCGTTGATTCACTCCTTAAACTCCTTTGACGTGCGAGTGATGGCACGCCGGCATGTGCCGACGCAAGACGAGCTTCGTCTTCCCCTACGAACTTGTCTTCATCACGTCACTCGCGCCGAGGCGCGAACACCGCTTGGTGCGACCGCAGTATGCGGCCACACGGTGCGTCGTTGTGTGCCCACAATTTTCCCCCGCCACTTGAGCCACAACAACCCTCAACCTGCGCTTAAGCCCCCACAGCCTCAACAAGAACTTGAGACTTTCACCCCGAAATTCGCCCCATCAATCACTTCAGTCACATAAGTCAACGTGTGTAACACGCGCGCGTTGTCGCCACAGCTACCCCACTACCCCCGTTGCGGCGCCCTACGGTACGCCGCGACGACGCTCAACACCGTCATGCCACCCCGGCTAGCCCGCCTGGCACTCCTGCCAGATGGCCGTGTTGGTCTCGGCCCACAAAGGCTTGCACCACTCGCCAAAATCGCGGTCCGTCAGCGAAACCATGGCCCAGTCACCAGCCACCCACAGGTAGGTACCGCTCATGCCGAAGTGCCCCACGGCATCGGCGGGCAAGCCACCCATCCACTGCTGCTTCTCACCGTGGATTTCAAAGCCCAACCCCCACGTGCAGTCTTTGAAGCTGCCATAGCCGGGCACGATGCCCCGCAGTCCCGGAAACTGAACGCTGCGCATTTCCTCCACCGTCGAAGGATCGAGCAGGCGCGGCGAGTAGACCTCAGCAGCAAAGGCAGCGAGATCCTCCACACTAGAAACCAAACCGTGCCCGGCCGAGCCTTCCAAGGTAGTGGCCCGCATGCCCAGAGGAGCACACACGCCTTCAGCAAGGTATTCAGCAAATGGAATCTCGGTGGCCTTTTCTACTTCCTCGGCGGCCCATTCATAGCCGGCCGAGGAGTAGATTCGGCGCTCCCCTACGGGCTTTTGTGGCTCGCGGGAATCAAAGCCCACGCCCGAGGCATGTGCCAAGAGGTGGCGCAGCGTGGAGCCTTCAGGGCCTGCCGGCTGATCCAGCTCCACCGCCCCTTCTTCCACGGCCACCATCACCCCATAGGCGGTCACCAGCTTGGTCACGGAGGCCACCGGGAAGCGGCGGGAGACATCCCCCAGCTGCTCTACTACCTCGCCGCGGTGCAACAAGGCGGCGGCAACGGTATCGACGGGCCAGGACTCAAGGGAAGAAAATGCGCTCATGCGCCCAAGCTTAACGGGACTTAGCGCGGATCGATTTCGCAGCCTACTCCGTCACCGTCACGGTCGAACTTGGAGCGGAAACCTGGCTCACCCGCATAGATCGGGCGGCCTAGTGCGTTCCACACGTCTGCGCAGCGAGTAAAGGACGCGGGGGCAGGCTTCGGTGCCGGAGCCGGTTTAGGTGCGGGAGCCGGCTTGGGCGCCGGGGCTGGAGCAGGAGCCAGAGCTGGCTTCGGCGCGGGGGCGGGGGCAGGCTGCGGTGCAGGAGCAGGTGCCGGAGCTGGTGCCGGCGGAGAAGGGATGATGCCCGGCAGCGGGTTCGGAATGATGCGCTGCTGCACCGCCCAGTACACGCCACCGGCGGCAGCCGCGAGGACCGCTGCGGTAATGCCCACGCCGAGCGCAATCATTTCGCCTTCGGACGACTGCTGGAATTCGGCGTCATCCTCGTCCATGTTGGAGGAGCCAGAACCCTGGCTCGAGGAATCAGCTTCCTGGGAGGAGGAGTCAGACTCGGAGGAAACCGTTGCGGTTGCCTCGGCGTTAGGGGCCGTGGTCTCCGCTTGAGCAGGAACAACAACGGACAGTGCGACAGATACAGAAACAGAGGCGGCGAGGACCGCGCGAGAGAACTTCTTCATAAACTCAAGTTATATCCTGCAGCACTACCCCGCAGGAAATCGCGCTCATCCGAGGGCTACATCACGCCCGAAAGCCACAGCGAGCTGGAAGTCAGCAGCGGGCTACACCGCATGAGTTAACGGATGAGCCCGCCGCGCCGATATCAAAAATGTAGCGCATTTCGTCGCTGCACTTCCCTATCACTCATATCTCTGGTGCGCCCTCTCCACGCGCCTCTCTCATCTCTTTGTGGCGCCTCTCGGTGATGCCGCGGAGCTACATCACGGTGGACGGCTCTGCGGCTCCCTCAGAAACGATCGCGGAAGGCTGCTCGTTCGCCGTGGGCGCGGGCGTTTCGGAGTTTTGCTCCACTGGGGCCTGGGTTTCGGCGTCCTGCGGATCCGCGGGGGCATACACAGCTTCGCTGTCCGGGGTGCTATCAGTTGGCGTGTCCGGATCAACTTCTGCCGTCGGCTCCTGTTCTGCGGAGCCCGTGGAGTCAGTTGCCGGCGCCTCCTGAGGTGTGGTCAGTGGCGCGGAGGAAGACGCAGAAGGTTGCGCCGACTCAGAAGTGGATTCGGACTGCCCCATCCACCGCGAGGGCGATAGCCACCCAGCGTCCACCCCATCAGGGTTAGCGGAGGAAAGCAGCAACAGGCCAACCACACCGAGGCCGGCGATGAGCCCCGTCGTTGAGGCCCGCACGCGCCCGCCTAGAGTCCAGAAATAGTTCCACTTGTTGTCCGGCTTATCGTCGCGCCAGATGCCGCGCTGATAATCGTCTTCTTCTTCCTCCTCGGAGTCGCCCGCATAAGCCGGCCGGCCCGGCCCGTCATCTTTGCTGTCTTGGGGCATAGCGCCGGCATCAGCGACGGCGTCGGCAGCAATGACCTGCGTCTCCGCATCCGATGCCACGTCTTTGTGCGAAGGCTCCGCAGTATCTGCCGCCGGAATGATGGTGGTGGGGGCGTCGGCAGCGGAGACGTCGCCAAGCTCCTGCGAGGCATCCCCCGGCACGCCCTCAGTGGTGGGAAGCTTGTACAGATCCCAGAAGGTGGAGAGCAGCGCCGAGCGGATCGCGCGCTCCACCGCCCACTGGCGGGCGGGGTTGACCTGCACAAGGACGCGGTACTGCACCTGCCATGGCTGGCCGGCCGCAGTGGGGGCCGTGAGCCCAGTGGCGGGCAGAACGTCGAGCTCACCGGCCACATCCGCGTGGATGTCTGGGGCTTCAAGGGCTCGCTTCGAAATCTTTTCCACCTGTTCGGTGATCTCCGGCAAGGACTCGCCCTCGTGGACCGGGATAGCGATATCCACCACCGCGCGCGACCATTCTTGCGAGAAGTTCGTGACCACGCCCGCGGAACCATTCGGCACCATGACCACTTCACCGGTAGGTGTGCGCACAGTCGTCGTGCGCAGCGTCAGCGAAACGACGGTGCCCTCCACGCCAGTTACACCGTCGAAGCTGACGTAATCACCCACGCCGAACTGCTTTTCCGAGAGGATGAAGAATCCCGCAAGGAAGTCACCGATGATGGCCTGCGCGCCAAAACCGACGGCGGCCGAAACGACTGTCGCCGGGATAGCCGCGCCGAGGGGCGGCACCCCGAGGTTGGCCAGCGCAGCCAACACAAGAAGGAAATAGGCCACCGCCTGCGCCACGTAGACCAGTGCACCGGCAAGCGCCAAACGCGCCTTGGTAGATTCTTGATTCTCATCCAGACGGGACTCAATGACCCGCACTGCCAAGCGGCCGATGCGCGGGATGAGAATCGCCAACAACAGCATTCCCAACAGCGGCAGGCCGTGATCCACGATGGCCTGCCACACGGCGAACAAGTAATACTTCAGCATTGCGCCAAGCCTAGTCCTTCAGCCTGACAGAACCCTTGGAGCCTTAAGCGCGGTGGATGAGATAGTAATTCGGGGTTGGCTTCCACGTGTAGCCCGCGGGGACGATGTCCTCGCCGAAAGCGCAGAAAGTCTTCGTCGTCCACAGTGGAATCGCAGGCATCTTTTCCAGCAACAGGCCTTGAGCCTCCGTGTAATGCTTTTGGGCTTCCTCCCGGCTCTTCGCCTGACCCGCCTTCTTCAGCAGCTCATCGTATTCAGAGCTGTTAAAGCCTGATTCATTCTCCGAAGAGTAGGACGCATATAGCGGCACCAGGAAGGTAGATTCCTCTGGGAACTCCGCCTGCCAAATCGTGCGGAAGGCACCGGTGAGATGACGGGCAATTACCTCTTGTCTGAGGTCCTTCAAAGTGGCAAACTCATGGCCCTCCGCCGGCACGCCGAGGGTATCCGACAGTTGCTTCGCCACGGCGTCGATCCACGTCTTATGGCCGCCGTCGGTGTTATAGGAAATGCTGAAAATCCCATCAAACGGTTCCAGCTTTTCCGCCTGCTCCCACAGTTCGCGGGCCTTCTCCGGCTGGTAGGTCAAGACGTCGGCCCCCTCCGGTGTTGGTGGAATGGAACCGTCCAGCGGCGCGACGAAGCCGGTGGTGGGAAGCACCATACCGTGGAAGATGTCCCGGGCCATTCCTTCGCGGTCGATTGCCATGGACAACGCGCGACGGCGCAAGCGTCCGGCCTCACCGCGGAAGTTCGCATCGTTGGCGGGGATGGTGATTTCCATGATGGAGCCGCCGGGCTTGGTCAAGGCGCGGGAGCCCAGTTCCTTTTCGAAGCTGCCTAGCTTCTCCGCCGGGATCCGCGTGAGCACGTCCAGCTTGCCATCTACGAGGTCCTGGTAGGCCTGCTCCTCCGAGGAATACACCACGAACTTGATGCCTTCATTCTGCGGCGTTCGCGGCCCCTTGTAGCGAGGGTTCGGCACGAGGGTCACAGCTTTCTCGCGCTCCCAGGAAGCCAGCACATAAGGCCCGCTGCCGATGGGATCCGTTCCGCGATCACTCAGCCTATCCTGGTCTTCGGAGCGCATGGGGAAAAAGACCGAGTATCCCAGGCGCTCGAGGAATCCCGCCGTGGGGCGTGAGAGCTCAATGCGGAAAGTTTTCGGCCCCGTCACCTTAAGGCCGCGCATTGACTTCCTGCCTTCGTGGAAGCCACGGATTGGTTCAAAGTGATGCGCGGAGAGCAGCGACTGGCGCACCGCGGTATTCCACGTATCGACGAAGTCTTCTGCTTCCACGGTTGAACCGTCGGAAAACACGGCGTCATCTCGAATCACCACGTCATATGTCGTGTCATCGACCTGCGTGATGGATTCCGCCAAGTCATAGTGAGCGCCACCGGTTTCATCCAGGTACATCAACCCCGAGTACACAAGGTTGATGATGGTCTGCCCCGGCGCATCGTTGGAATCAGCCGGGATGAGGGTGCGCTGTGGCTCCGAGATATCCGTGGTGATGAGGTTCATGTCAGAGGTGTCGACGTTGCCAGGCTCCGCCGTGCATCCCGCCACCGTGGGCGCCACGACGCCCGACGCCGCTAGCGCCGCCAGCATGCCTAGAAAAGAACGCCTCGAAGTCACGCGTTCATCACCTCACTCTCACTAATACTTTAAAGGATCTAATCATCTCTCTTTTCATAACGGCGCATGAGCCTCTCCACCAATTCATCGGTGAGCTGGTCATCGGCCAAAATGCGATCCAAAAGCTCGCGTGGTGTCGGCCCCTCGGCGCTCGGGGTCTCGTAGGAATCGCCGCTCAAGTCCACGCCGAAATCGGAGGTTTCCGCTTCCGCGGCAGGCGGCTTCATCATCTGCGACATCTCCGCCACTTCCTCATTGAAGGAATCGAGGAACTCGGTGGCGTCGATGGCTGCTTCCGAACGGCGCTTGCCGGCGCGCACCTCGCGCTCAATACGGCGCTGCAGTGCCTTTTCCATCTGATTGTGGCGCCAAGAACGGAGCTTGGAGGGCTCTAGGCGACGCCCCACGGCCCTGCCCTTGCTCTCCGCCTTGCGCGCCATCACCATGACGTAGGCCGCGGTGTCATTAACCGGCGCCCACTCTTGGCGGGCGGGCACGCGCCACCCGGCCCAGATACCCAGCATGGTCATCACGAAAGAGACAACCGGACCAAGAATGACTCCCCAGGCCAAGTAGCCGGCCGAATCCGCGCCGAGGACCACCAAAGCGCAGGCCACCGCGGGGATCACGGTGGGTGTGTTATCCCCAAAGACGGCGGGCTCGCGCCCCATGGCGATGTCACGGATCATGGAACCTCCCGTGGCAGTGAACACGCCCATCATGATGCAAGGAATCAGCGGCAGCCCATAAGCAATGGCCTTGAGCGCGCCTGTCGACGCCCACAGCGCCGAGACCACCGCATCCCCATGGGACTGGACATAGTCCCACGTCTTGCCTTTGAAGTAGACGAAGCGGGCGATGATTGCGCCGGCAAACGCCAGGTAGAGATACTCCGGCTGGCTCATCGCGGCGACAGTGCCGCGGTTGATCAGCACGTCACGGATCATGCCGCCGCCGAGAGACGAGAACATCGCAATGAAGAAGAAGCCCACGATGTCATAGCCACGCTGGCGGGCCATGGTGCCGCCAATCATGCCCATGAGGAGGACACCAATGATGTCGGACCAGTAGTACAGCGACTCGATCAAAGGGTCCATCTCGACAACGCTCATGGTGGTCATCGTATCGGGTGCTGTGCGATATCTCGCATTGAGGAGCTATTCCTTGAAATACGCCGCCTGGCTGGCGGGCCACGGACGCTTAGAAAAGGCGCTAATGCACGTAGAGCTCGTTGTAGGCTTTCTCAATCCAAATGACATAAAACACTTCCCCGTCTTTCCAGCCCGCAAAAGGGAGATTCCCTTTGTGGCGGTAAACCCGGAACCTCTCGACGTCCTGAAACTGCCGAGGAATCTTAGGAATGATCGCGCTTGCCGGAATAAACTCTGAGCCAAGTCCGTGCTTGGGATGCTGTGCCAGCTCTTTCCATGACAGCACTGACCGCTTGTGCCACTTTTCCAAAAACTCCGCGCGCATCGAGTCATCTAGCTCCCCGAAGCCCCACCCCTTCTGCAGGAACCGCGTTGACAGGAGCGGATAGTCAGCCCTAGAACTGCGAAGAGCATCCACAACACTCGACTCTGGGGCGCTCCTCGCCCCTCTGGTTGGCCTGCTCCCCCGCCGTTTACTTTTCTTGCCCACGGCTAGCAGAAATAGTTCTTCAGATCGGCATCCGTAATCTCTAGCCCTCGTTTGCCCTCGACGAAGTTCTTTTTCCAAGGAGATTCGGTGTGGGTTTTATTACGCAATGCCCATGCAGAGTATGGGCCATATTTGTCCCACACCTCAATCAGATCCTGCTCGACGTCACGGTAATCATCCCAATCAAAGTCATCTGAGATGAACTCATCGGGGTCTATGGGAAGCTTTCCGTAGTGCTTGACGTCATGGTAGATGTCTACAACTACTGGGCCATGCGCCCATGCTTCCATTCGGTCAGGGAAAAGCGGCAGGCCATCAGAAGAACGCATATGCAGACCTTTGGCGTAATAAAGAAGCTTTTGAAGCTTGAGCTGCGTAATTTCTGCATCGTCAGTTTCATCAGCCCACGCTACGAACCATTCAGCTATTTGCCGCGCCGTATATTGTTCCATGTCTGCCCTCCTTCCGGTTCCTGCCAAGAGTACAACAGGCCCAAGACACGGCACCATCCCAACGATCGAGCAGGAGTAAGAACACCCGTCATAAGGGCAGCATCAAGAGGGCGCAATGAGAGCTTTAAGCTGTGGGGCCACCGGGGCTCGAACCCGGGACCAACGGATTATGAGTCCGTAGCTCTAACCGACTGAGCTATAGCCCCGCGTATTCCCCGCCTGCTTTTATGCACACAGCGAATCCGCTCCCAGCAACATTAATCGGCGGGCCCAGAAAACGACAATTTAGGCCCCTGAAATCGCTGTCTAAGCTTCAGCAGCGCTCCTCCGCCATTTCACCACCAGGACGGAGCCACGGCACGCTTCTGCTCAATTTTGGCCGGGCTGAGTTTCAGGGCGCTGGGATAACGGCCAGGCCTATTCTTTCTTCTTCATTTTTCTGGCTTGTCTGCGCGCGCGGCGTCGCGCGCGCTTTGCTGTGCGGATGTCCACGACCCACCGCGGAACAAAAGGCCACGGAAGCGGAATCCCAATCGCCCCCGTAAACCCAATAACTCCAATGACGAAAGCTGCCACGAGCGGAACAATCAGCACCGTTTCGACGGACTCGGGAAGGTTCGCACTTGCCACCAACCCTGTGGCACCGGCCGCGCCCATAATGAGCGTGCCATAAGGATAAATGAAAAGGACGCCATCGCTTTCTGCACCTGTTGCATCAGCTGAGTCGTACCACTCTTCTGATTGGGGATTCCTCCGCACGTACCGGATATAAAAGGTCCAATAGGCCACCATGACCAGCACTAAACCGACACACACAAGCAGCCCAGTGATATCTCCGTCCATAGGATGCGGCCTCCTGTGGTTGCTGTTGCGGTGTGTAGTAAACGCTACCAGCGCCCGCCGGGGTGAGTCTGAAATCCGGATGAGGGCACGCACCCGGGCCTAGGACAGCTGTCTATGATCCGGCATGTGTGAGCCTGTAGTGTCGCGACCATGAGGCTCCTTTCCTTTAGCGTGTCTAACTTCCGCAGCATCCGCGCGACGCAAACGCTCTCGCTGTACCACCACTGGCAGCACTCCACCGCCCCGGAGGAAGGATGGGCACAGGTCAGCGAGCCCACCACCGTACTCATCGGCCCCACGGCGTCGGGAAAGAGCAGCGTCCTCAATGCTCTCGCCTTCGCCCTGCTCGCCATCGAATCCTCCGCCACCACCTGGCTTGCCGACGCCCCACCCAACCAACTCCCCCACGCCCCGTACCGCCTGGATCCCCGCACGCAGCGCCTGCCCAGCACCTTCGAGCTGGATTTTGAGCTCGATGGCGTGCGCTACCTCTACGGATTCCAGTGGAGCTTCACCGGCGTGCACGCGGAATGGCTCAGCCGCGTGCCATCGACGAGGTGGAGCCCCTGCTTCGTGCGGACCCGCGGTGAGGAGGTGCAGTGGACGAGGTCCTTCATGGACAAGGGGGACGTCGCCAAGCTCGGCCCCGTTACGGACACCGAGCTAATCCTCTCCGCCGGCCTGCGCGACGAGCACCCTGTCCTCGCCCCGCTGGCTAGCGCCCTGGTGCACGACGTGGCTTACCTGCCGCACGGCCATACTTCCATGAGCACTGCCTCCCGCATCACCACCCTTATCCGTGAGGGCAAGCTGCGCCTGCATGAGGCTGCCGCGCTGCTGCGCGCGGCCGATGCCGGTATCCACTCCGTACGGCTCAACCAGGACCACATCCCCGAGCACGTCTTCCGCCAGATGCGCCCGGTCATCGATGCGCTCAGCCACAGCTATGGCAGCATCCGCCGCCCCGATGAGTTTGGTGCCTACTCCGATGCGGAGATTGAATCCCTGCTGCACGCCATCATCGTGGAGCACAAGTCCGATGATTCCTTCTACGAGCTGAAGCTGACCGATGAATCCGGCGGCACGCAGAACTGGATGGCCACCGCTCCCCTGGTTCTCGATACTCTGCGCCGCGGCGGGATCCTGGTGGCCGATGAGCTGGATTCCGCCCTGCGCCCAGCGCTCCTTGACTTCATCATCCAGGCCTTCCGCGAGCCCAGTATCAACGTCAACGGCGCGCAGCTCATCTTTGCCTCCCACACCTTCAGCGTCCTCGAGCGCGCCGGCGAGCTGGGCCTGCACCCCGAGAGCTTCTGGTCCGTGGAGAAGACCTCCGCCGGCGAATCGGAACTGCACAACCTCAGCGACGCGCCCGTGTCCCTGGGCAATCCCGACGCCACCCACCACTTCCTGCGCGAGCGCTACGGCACCGCCTCACGGGAGGCGCTGACTGCGCTGCGGGAGCTTGTCACGGACGGTGCATGAAAGGGGCGGGCGCTTGGCGACGACTCCCCTTTCTCATAGCTGCTCACGAAAACATTGATCTCTCCGCTTACGCAGCGCAAAATCTAACTCACGTCCCATTTTAAGGAAGTAGAATTGCTTAAGCTTTTCATTGACGAGTCTTACCAACGCGATCACTATTACGTCGCAGGAGTCTTAGTTAACGAGAAGCAAGAATCGATCTTGATAGAACGCCTCGATCGTTTGGCTGATCACGCCCAAGCACGGAATCACTGGGAACACTCGCCTGAATTTCACGGCCACGCGCTGATGAACGGTCTCGACGACTGGACAGATTTACGAGAGCACTTTGGAGCCTGCATAACAATATATCAATCAGTGATGCATGCTATTCAAAACTCAGGAGCAAAAGTCTTTCTCGAAGGCGTTGACGTAAGACGCCTCAATGCACGCTACCGCTACCCCCAAAGCCCTCATGAGGTCACACTGCGCCACCTACTCGAAAGAGTAAATGAGTATTGCGCAAGTTCCGGCCATCGATGCCAGGTCATTGCCGATACCGTGCCAGGACAAGACGAATTCAACGAAAGTATTCAGCGGTTTACCGAAATTGAAACCCCTGGATTTCGCAGTCAACGCCTTCTCTGCGTAGAGGGAAACATCCATTTCGTAGATTCGAGAACCAGCCGCGGCATTCAGGCCGCTGACATGGCTGTTTACATCTTGAGGCGCCACAGAGAGGAAAACCACGGCAGTAAATCTGCAGCTCGCGCCACTAGACGCCTCATGAAAGCCTTGGGTCCTGCACTTGTACACGAGCGAAAATGGATTCCCTGAAACCTAAAGACCCCCAAGAAAGCTCTGGAGCCTACGCGGCTCCAGGCGACAACGTTCCGGTGACCGGCTCGTCGTGCCTATATTCTAAACAATTCAGCAGCTCTAATTCAAGAGCCGAGCTCTAAAAATCGTTGTTACAAAGTAGGTTTATGCATTCCAGTTAGGTCAGAGCAACCTGAACTCAAGAACACATAATAGGGCGTCGAATATTTGAGCCAGTCTTCGCTGCGCATGTTCGGCACACCTGTCAGAATCAAGACATGTCTGTTGAAGCACGCGCCCTATCGCTGCGGCGCCTGATGCGCGATTCCGCCGCGATCCGGCTCCTGGCCGCGGACAACGCGCCCGTGATTTTGGCGTTGATCGCGGAGTACTTCCCACGCGGTACTAGGGCGCGCCCAGCGGCCGAGGTTTACGAGCTCATGGTCACCGATTTCGAGGTCTTGGCCAGTGAGTTTTCCATGCCCCGCACGCCACAGAATTACTGCAATGACTGGGTCAAGGCCGGGTGGCTCATCAGAAAATCCGGAAAGAGCTCCCACGGCGAAACGCTCGAGCCCAGCGAGGAGGCCCTGTCCGCGCTCGAAGCCATTGAGCGCTGGGAAGCTCCAGTGACAACGGTGACGGCGTCACGCGTGGAATCGATTAGCTCCGCGCTGCAAAGGCTAGCGCGGGACACCAATGAGGACATTGCCAGCCGCGTAGCAAGCTTGGAGGAAGAGCGCGCCCGCATCGACCGTGAGATTGAGAAGGCGCACCTC
Source organism: Corynebacterium sp. HMSC072A02 (assembly GCF_001810085.1). Lineage (NCBI taxonomy): Bacteria > Bacillati > Actinomycetota > Actinomycetes > Mycobacteriales > Corynebacteriaceae > Corynebacterium > Corynebacterium sp. HMSC072A02. The sequence continues at coordinate 108,854 of NZ_KV799822.1, forward strand.
GGGCAGTTCGAAAGGCTCACCGCCGCGGAGGCAGAGGAACGCGTCCAGGACGTGCTGAACATGGCCATGGCCGTGCCGAGCGATTTCGCCCGGGTGCGCCACGAGCTCGAGGCCCTCAACCACCAGCTGCGCCGCCAGCTTCTGGATCCAGAGGGTTACCGCGGCGAGGTGCTAGAGGAGATTTTTAACGGCGTGGACCACATCGCGGAGTCGGACGCCGGGCGCAGTTTCCGCGGCTTCTATTCCCTTTTGATGGATAGGGAGCGCAGCGCCTGGTTGGATCAGTGGATCATGGAGGTCCTTGACAGCGAAGCCGGGCGGGCGCTGCCCCCAGAGAGAAGGCAGCGGCTGCGCAGGCTTTTCCGCGATATGGAAGAAACCAGCTTCGAGGTCAATCAGACCATGACGGGGCTGGCACGCAGCCTGCGCAACTATGTCTCCTCCGAGCAGTTCGCGGAAGACCGGCGCATGATTGAGCTACTGCGAGAGGCCCGCGGTATGGCTATCGATGCCGCGCAAAACTCCGAGCTCAAAGCCTTTCACCGGATGGAGACACCACTACAGCGCATCGGTATGTCAGTTCACTCCGTCTCCCGTATCCGCCTGGCCAACCCAGGCCGCGAAGTCGTGGAAGAATCACCAGTGGCATACCAGCCGGAGGCCGAAGACCCTCAAGCCTTGTATGAGCTGGTGCGCGAATCAGAAATCGACTTTGAGGAATTGCACGAGGCGATACGCGCGGCAGTCGCCCAGTCCGGCCCCTGCACGGTGGGCCAGGTTCTCCAAGCCCATCCTCCAACCCAGGGCCTTGCCAGCGTGGTGGGCTTGGTGCACATCGCAGACCAACACCCCGTGCCGGTGCTGCGCCAGTCACGCGAGAAGGTCACATGGACCGAAGAGGACGGCACGGTGCGCTCCGCCCATATACCTACTCTGTTTTTCGATCACACAACCGTTAAGGAGCTACAGTGACCGCCGCCAACAGCCCCCGCGTCGATGCCGCGCACGAGCCGCCGCTGTGGGAACACGATAAAGGAACGCTGACCTACCATTCGCGGCGCGCATTAGTACAGCTCCTGCAGGGCCCGCTCATTCGCGCACAGAAGGAACCAGTGCTGTGGGCCGCCATCATCTCGGACGAGGAGAACCTCCGCGCCCGGCTGCATGACGTATTCCTAGAACTCGTCGTGGACGAGACCGAGGGCTTCGCGTTTACGCGGATGGTGGAAGAAGAAACTTTGGCCATCCCGCAGGTGCTGCGCACGGACAAGCTCAAGCACATCGACACCGCCATCCTTTTGAACCTGCGCCAAGAGCTAGGCCTTGCGCTGCCCGGCGAGCGCGTCATCGTGGACGTGGAGGATCTCCGGGAGAGCATCGGCTATGTCCGCGCGGTGGACAACCGCGATGAAGCCGGTTTCAACCGCCGCTTCAACGCCGCCATCAAGCGTATTCAGAACGACTACTCACTGCTGAGCGCTACCGAGACCGAAGGACGCTTGGAGGTCTCACCGGTGCTCCGCCAGCTTTTCGACGCCTCCACCGTCACCGCCATCCGCGACGAATACGCCCGCCTAGCTCAGGCCGAGGAAGCGCAGGTAGATGAGGAGAAGGAGGAAGCTTCCGATGACTAGCAACACTAGCTTGTACCCCGGCCAGTTCCGCATCAGCCGCATTCAGCTGATTAACTGGGGTACCTTCCACGGCTACTTTTCCATCCCGGTGGCGCGCAAAGGTTTCCTCATCACCGGCGGATCGGGCTCCGGCAAGTCCACGCTGTTGGATGCGATGTCGGCGGTCTTGGTTCCACAAAGCCACCTGAAGTTCAACGCGGCTTCGCAGCAGGACCTCGGCCGGCACAATGGACGCAGCCTGGTCTCCTACGTGCGCGGCGCATGGCGGCAGCAAGAAAACGCACAGACCGGTGAAATCGCCCCCGAGTACCTACGGGAGGGTGCGACCAACTCGGTGGTTGCCCTGACCTATGACAACGGAGCAGGCAAGCAACACACGCTCATTGCTATCTTCCGCCTCAACGGTGGTGAGAACTCAGTAGGCCAGATCAAGAAGTTGTATGGGCTGGTGCCGGGTGATGAGGACGTCGATAAGCTCAGCCCCTTGCTGTCTCGCAGCCTGGACACCCGCAAGATCAAAACCCTGTACAAGGGACCCGGCGCGTCCTTTACGCCGACGTATACCACGTTTGCGGATCGTTTCCGCAAGCGCCTTGGCATCAAGAACGTGGAGGGCCAGCTGTTGCTCCACCGCACGCAGTCCGCGAAGTCGCTGTCCAGCCTGGATCAGCTCTTCCGGGACTACATGCTGGACCGGCCCTCGACCTTCTCCAGGGCGGAGGAAGCCGTGGAACAATTTGAGGATCTGCGCCAAGCGTACCTGCGGGTCGAGGACGTCAAGGCCCAGATTGATACGCTCGCTCCCCTGCCCCAGCTGCATTCCCAGCGCGCCACCGCGGAGGCAGATAAGCACAAGGCGGAAGCCATGAGCGAGGCGCTACCTGCTGTGCGCGCTCGCCTGGTGGCAGAGGAGCTGGACTCTCGCATTCGTGCACTCAGCGCCCAGCAGGTAGAAGCCCAGTCGGAAGTGGAATCCCTTGAGGCCGATGTCGCCCACCTCGATGATGCGGAGCGCCGCGCCGCGATGGCCGTTTCCCAGCTCAGCGCCGGCGAGCTCGATGCCCTGCGCGCCAAGATGGAGACAGCGGACAAGGAGATTGAGCACCGCTTAAAAGAATTCCAGCGTCTTGCTGCTGCCGCGGGCCAGTGGACCGAGCACTATGAGCTCAGCCCGCAAGGTTTCGCCGAGCTGCAGGCCAACGCACAGCTGCGCCTTTCCGACTTCGAGACCGACTCCGCCGATTTGACGAACCAGCAGCAAGAAGCTGGCGTGGCCGCCCGCGACGCAGCCACCGCGTGCGCGCGGCTGGATAGCGAACTGCGCTCTTTTAGCTCGCGGCGCACCAACATCGACAAGGCTTTGGTGGAGCTGCGCTCCCAGCTCGCCCGCGATACCGGCTATGCCGAATCCGAGCTTCCCTTCGCCGGCGAACTCATCGACATCAGCCCGCAGCAGGCGGATTGGGAGCCGGTCATCCAAAAGCTGTTGCACGGCTTCGCCGCCACGCTCCTCATACCGGAGGAAGCACGGAAAGCTATTAACCAGTGGGTCAACTCCCGCAACGTGGGCACCCGTCTGGAATACCGCACCATCCCGGAGTTCACGTCAGCGCCTGCCTCCGCGCGCAGCCCACGGCAGCTCATTCACAAGCTGGAATTCCAGGATCACCCCATGGCGGCGTGGGTACGCCAGCACATTTCCCGCCGCTTCAACTATGAATGCGTGGAGTCGGTTACGGAACTGGACAAGGTCACCACAACTCCGGCCGTTACCCGCGATGGCCTGGAAAGCCGCCCCAAGGACAAGGACGGCTCCACGCGTTTCATCAAGGATGACCGCACGCGCTTTGCCGGTACCGCATGGTACCGGGTGGGCTCTACCAACACTGCCAAGATTGAGCTTCTGCGTGCCCAGTTGACGCAGGCCAAAGCCACCGTCAGCGCCACGGCCAGGCAGGTCCACGATCTCAGCCGGAAGATGGACATCCTGCGCACCCAGCGCGATAAAGCCCAGCAGGTGCTGGACACGCAGTTCCAAGACATTGACACCGCCTCCGCGAAGGCCCGCAAGCAAGACCTTCAAGCACAATACGATGCCCTGGCATCCTCCCCAGAGGCCCAAGCTTTGGCAGCCACCCATCAGCGCGCTAAGGAAAAACTGGATGCGGCCCGCGCCCGGCTTACCCAGGCACAGAAGCACCTTGGGGACGTCGAAGGCGAGCTGAAGCGCTCCACCGAGCGCCGCCGCGTCATCGGCACCGTACCGGAGATCACCGACAAAGACATCGCGAAAGCCGTCGAGGAGGCCTTGCACAAGGGAAAACGTACGCTCACCATCGATAACATCGACGCCCGCCGCGATGAAGTCCAGGCCGCCCTACAGGACGCTGCCCGCGCAGCCGCGCGCCGCATCGAGGAGACCAACGGCACGATCGTCTCCGTCCTCCACACATACCTGTCCCAGTGGCCGTCAGAAGCCGCCGACCTGGAACCTCAGGCCAGCTTCGCCGGCGAAGGCATTGAGAAGCTGAAGTACCTCCGGGCCGACCGCTTGGCGGATTTCCGCGCCCGCTTCCTCGAGCTGCTCAACGGCACGACGGTCCAGAACCTCTCCCATCTGGCTTCTTCCCTGCGCCATGCGCGCAGCGATATTGAAACGCGCATGGAGTTCATCAACAAGTCCCTGGAACGCTCGCCCTTCAACGGTGAGCGCACCCTGCGCATTGATGTCAAGGATGCCCGCGGACAGGTGGTCCACGACTTCCAACGGGACCTGGATGCTGTCACCTCCCACAGCCTGGCCGAAATCAGCGAAGATGAGCACGAAGCCGCCCTGCAGCGCTACCACGCCCTCGACAAGATCTTGAGCCGCCTGGGCTCCAGCCACCCGGAGGATATCCGCTGGCGCAACGTGGTCTTGGATACCCGCCGCCACGTCAGCTTCATCGGCCGCGAGCTCTATCCCGACGGCTCGACGGCCAATACCTACCAGGATTCCGCGTCACTTTCCGGCGGCCAAGCACAAAAACTCGTCTTCTTCTGCCTGGCTGCGGCCCTGCGCTTCCGCCTGGCGGAGCCGGACCAAGATGTGCCCACCTATGGCTCCATCATCTTGGATGAGGCCTTTGACCGCGCCGATCCCACCTTTACCCGCACGGCCATGTCCGTCTTCGCCTCCTTTGGTTTCCACATGATTCTGGCCACGCCTTTCAAGCTCATCCAGACGCTCTCCCCCTACGTGGATGGCACCATCGTGGTCAATTACGACGAGCCGATTATCAACGGCCGCCCGCAGGCGCGCACGGGCTATTCGCTTATCGACGCCTCCACTCTCTCCTCCCCCAACTCCGAACCGCCCCACCCCGAGGAGCCCGCCGATGCGGATGCCTAAAGACCTGCAGGCGCATGCGGCGAAATACCTGCGCAATCACTTTGCCGAAGCACTTTCCGAACCGGATGCGCTGCACCTGGCGTGGCCCCTGCACCCACCAACGGCCACTGCCGCCGCCCGCGATATCAGCACCACCCAGGATTTCATCCGCGCCTGGCAGCGCTGGCCGCACCAGGACGAAGTCATCTATGAAACACGCAATTGGTCCCGCGCGGGCCTGGGCACCAACGATGTTCCCACCCGCGTAGAACTCACCGGCGCCGCGCGCATCGCCACCGCCGCGGGCTTGGAACGCGAGTATTCCACCGCCCGGCAGCACGCCCAGGACATCGCCGTCATCTTCCCGGACTCCCCGGACTTCACCCATGCCGTCCACCGCTCCTACAACCAATGGAAGGATTTAAGCGCCTACGATCTACGCTGCCTTGGACCGTGTTTGACCTGGCTGCGCGCCAACCCCCACTCCGGTGAGTGGGAGCGCGCCGTGCCGGTGGAAGGTGTCGACGGCAAGTGGATTGGCAACCACCGCCGCCTACTCCTCACACTCCTCTCGCCCTTCGGCATCGCGGACTTGGGCCTGCGCCGCAGCGATACCCGCGTGCGCCTGCGCTACCTCAACCACGCACCAGCGCTCACCGATATCGAAATCCCCCTCGCCGACGCCGCCAAACTCTTCCCGGATACCCCTCCCCGCGTACTCATCGTGGAAAACAAACAAACCTTCCTGGCCTTGCCCACGCTTGCCGACGCCTCCCCTCCCACCATCGCCCTCCTCGGCTCCGGCACCGCCGCCCACCAGCTCCAGGCACTGGACTGGCTCCACCGCACCGACATCACCTACTGGGGCGACCTCGATGCCGCCGGCTTTGCCATCCTCAACGCCGTGCGCGCCCACTTCCCCCACACGACGTCACTACTCATGGACACCGCCACCGTCACCACATTCCAACACCTCGCCGTCCCCGACCCCGGCGATGGCTCCGCCACGCTTACCCACCTCACCACCGAAGAGCAGCGCGCCTACCGCCTCCTCTTCACCAAAGGAAGGCTGCGCATTGAGCAGGAGCGGATTCCGTTTACGCATGCGAGTATGGCGATTTATAAGGCACTAGGACCAAATAGCGCACCAACTTCCGAACCGCGCTAGAAAAAATGACCCTCACCTGCCAGTAGCCCCGGTGAGGGTCGAGCAGCTGTACGCAATGTAGGGCTGCTCCTGCCGAGAATTATGCCGAACGAGCGCAGAGATAGTCAACGCCTGTGTCACAGTAATGAGCCGGCAGGCAATCATCTCGATGAAGCGAACATCAATCTACGAAGCCATCATCACCAAGCCGATCAAGGTACGCGCTCCAACTTTTAAAAACGTCAGCAAGCAGATGTAACGGTGCTTCATCAACGTCGTCGCAGTGCCGGAACTCCTTCAGGCTGAATGCTGCCGCACCGACCGCGATAGCGGTTCGGATACCCACCTCGTAGGTTTCAATTGCATTGCCACGACTTCCAATATCAGCTGACATCGCTATTTCAATTTGGCGGACGACATTGTGGCGCACTGATCGATTGAACTGGCTGTACATCTCGCGGCCTTTAAACTGAAGTGCCCCGAGTTTTGTCCCACGGCGTTTGCCTTGATTTCTATTATTTCCTGTGGCGGGGTCTGCTTCCAAAATTCGGGGCACTTCATACCAGCGCGACCCGAAGATCAACCGACGCTATGGACGTCAGTGGCGCAAGATACGTGCCCGCTACGTAGCACTCCATCCAGTATGCAAGCAGTGTCAGAAAGAAGGACAGCTCACCCCGACCCAGGAAGTCCACCGCGTGCTCCCACTCTCACGCGGAGGAAGCCACGATTTCACTAATCTCTTGGCCTTGTTCAAGCCCTGCCACTCACGAATCTCTGCTCTCGACGGAGATCGGTAGCGGGATCGGGGAACATATTGTTATAGGTAGCCCTTAAGCCACTCGGGCATGCTCGGATCGTCAACGTTCCATGACTCGACAAGTTTTTCGTCGCGTTCCCAGTTGTTCTCATGACCGTCGAAGAACTTGAATCGGTTGCACTTGTACTTGTAGACAGTGCCGCCCTCGAGTCGATACTCGTTCCAGTAGTAGTTCTGCTTGCCGTAGCCCTTCCACTCATTGGTAGTGTAGATCGTTGACATAGATACTCTTTCTTCTCCCGCAGCGGCGACAATGTAACACGACTCTTATTACTATTCTTATTACTATTCAATGCTAGACCAAAGCATGCTCAAACTGTCCAGAGGGGCAACCTGTACCTACTTCGCTCCAAAACGGCATCGATTGGAAGCGCTCAGACACGCCAATCATTTCACATGAAGAGTCCGGCTACCCCAACCTCTACAAGTCCGCCCTCGTCCCGCACGGCAGCGGCGATGACCTCACCTTTGAGTTTTACTTCTCCGGCTTCAGTGAAGGCCACGCTGACTGGCGTATTAGCCGCACCGTAGCGAAAAGCGTCCAATCGGACTCCTAATCAAGAAACGCATCCACCCACTGCGCAAAGGTGGGGCATGCTTTCTTCACGACAGGCCACGGGACCTCATTGAGTATTCGTGGTCCATCAATATGTTTTTCATAGCGCTTGCCTAGGCTGTCTTCCCACCACTTAGCAACACGATGAGATGGTGACGTTGATACCGACCCATTAATAGCTTCGACATCACCGTGCGCCTTCTTTAAAGCTGCTCGCGCTTCTCGGACGACAGTGGGCTTTTCCCTAGTGTTTCCAGAGGCCAGAGCCGCAATCACGAGTGTCTCAAACTCATAGAGGACGGGGCCAACCACTAATCTGCTCTCGTCAACGTCAAGACCTTTGAGGATCGATTCCGTTGCGTCACTTTTCACCGCATTCCGGAGTTCAGGGCCAGCAAGCTCAGAGTGCTTCTTCTGGAATTCTGACCCATAGACATCGAAGAGAACACCTACTTTGTCTATCCCTGGGTTCTTTAAGAAATTTCCGCGCAGGATCCACCATGTGCTTCCACGCGCCTCCACCACGAGCGCTGATGCCACGTTTGTTTGTGCCTGTCTTTGGAGGATTCGTGACTACATAGATGCCTTTAGAGTCCGCAAGCGGAACCAAAATACGCTGGGCAAACTGCTGTTCAGTCTGTCCCTCTACAATCAAGTGACGCACAGACATCATTACAGAGCTTCCTCGTATCGTAGATTTCCGCCCAATAAGTTCATCCGCCACATCTCCCCTAGGGTGTAATCACTCAAGAACGCTTCCAGCTGATCTTCAGATGGAGAAACCACTTGGGTTTCTCCGTTGTTCCTAGTGAGCACCGCCACGTTGTGCACAGAGAATTCATCGAGAAGGAGGGCCGATTGCGTAGCGACCACGCACTGACGGCCAGCATGGGCAGCCTTGCGTAACAGTGCCGCCAACTGCACAATTGCGTGTGGGTGCAAACCCAACTCAGGCTCATCGAGAACAATGCATTGTGGTCTACCTGGCGAAAGCAACAGCGTTGCCAGGCAGATAAATCTCAGTGTGCCATCGCTAAGCTGTGCAGCATTAAAAACCGTATCAAGGTTTTTCTGTGCCCACCTCAAACGCACGTTGTCTTGAGAGGCTCCTTCCGGGACCAAGACGAAGTCATCAAAAAAAGGAGCCACGTTGCGTATTGCCGAGACAATCTCAAAGTAGTCATCAGGAAGCTCGTCCTTTAGCCGCAGAAGGTACGCAGCTATATTGCCAGCATCGGGATGAAGACTTAAGTTGTCGGCCACCGAAGAAAAGGTTTTCGGTGGGGCCTGGGAACCGACATCGTCGAAGTGAAATACCCGAATACCGGCAAGAAGTGGGCGAACATATTCAGCAAAGCGCTGCTCCTTACCGCTGAGTTTCTCTAAAGCAGTCTCAGTTCCAGCCGGCAGCGGGCTATCGTACGGCGCCGTATACTTCTTGCGGTCGTGGAAGGTCAACCACTCCTCGAGAAAAGCGCTATCCTCATCTGTGCTCCTGAGACGCGCAATATATCCATTTGATGTGTCGGCATCGTTGGGGCTGAACTGCACATTCAAGGAAAGAGCTGAATCACGCCCTTGTGGTCCAACGTGGAGGAGATTATTCATCCCGCCACGTGCGAGCACATAATTTTGAAGTCGACTCTTCATGATGTGGGCCATCAGTTCAAAACTTCGGATGATGTTGGATTTGCCTGCACCGTTTGCACCGATAAGAACTGTCACGTCCGGTGCCAAGGTGAGCTTTACGTCCTTGATGGACGCAAAGCCTTTAACGGCGACGTACTCAATTGGCTGAATGGTGCTCATACAGGAAACAATACAATCTTGTTCCCCGCCGGGCGCGTCACCGTGGGCTAAGCCCACCGTCGGCATACCCCCGTTCAATTGGGGCGGAGAGTGTCCTCACGCTTTTGCGTTCAACATCATATTTGTCGAACAAGTAAGTTTGGACTCCACGATTAATTGGGGCTTTTAGCCGCACACCGTCCGATAAACTAGTTCCGACGCACAAGGAACACGCACCATGACTGAACAGGAACGCCTCCAAGCACTTGAAACTCGCGTTAGCGAATTGGAGTCCCAGGTGGCCCAATTACTGAAAGCCCTCGGTCATGGTCCTTCGCGCCCTAGTACTGCAGACACACCGCCGCCGGCGAATGTTCACTCTGAAAACCGCTCACCGGAGGAAAAGATCGCGCTCTTCATGGATTACTTCACGGGGAGGACAGACGTCTACGCAGTGGCCAAAAATACTGCGGGAAAGAAGGCTTGGTACCCGGCTAGCAATGGCTACTATGACCGAAGAAATCCCGACCTAAAACCCCTGACGCCGAAAGTGATCGAAAGACATTTGCGCCGGGACAACCGCTTCCACGTCGGGCTTTACCCACTGTGCACAGATGACAGTTGCCGGTTGTTGGTCTGCGATTTTGATGATGACGACTTCAAGCAAGCTGCCCGCGCCTACGCGAAGGAATGCAGGAACCAGGGCCTCGATCCGCTCATTGAAGTATCGCGTTCTGGGAACGGAGCTCACGTCTGGGTGTTTTTCGGCGAACCTATTCCCGCCAGCCTCGCTCGTTCCGTGGGCATCGGGCTTCTTGCCAAGGCTAGCCCGGATTCCTACTTCTCCAGTTTCGACCGATTCTTTCCGTCCCAAGACACGCTGCCGGCGAAAGGCCGCGGTTTCGGCAACCTTATTGCCCTCCCATTAGCAGGCCACCATCGATCCGAAGGCACAACGGTCTTCGTCGACAGTAATTTTCAACCTTTGCCAGACCAATTTGAGGCTTTGGCAAGAACGAAGAAGTCATCGCTTTCCGAGCTCAAGAAAATCTACGCTGCGCTTCAGCCCGATCCCGAGACGTCCCTTCCCCAGGCACCCACCCGCGAAGAGCTAAAGAAGCTCAAGGCCTCCGGAAAAGTCAACGTCACGCACGATTCGCACGTCCACGTCGATTTATCAGGCGTCGATGCCACCACTCGTACGGCCCTGCGGCACCTAGGCGCTATTGCCAACCCGCAGTTTTATATAAAACAGGCCCAACGTTTCTCCACTTTCGGCACTCCACGGCTCATCGTACGTTTTGATGAAAAGGACCAAGTCCTCACACTCGACCGCGGCACGCTCGATGACGTCCTCGACATCCTGAAGACTGCAGGATATACCGTCACACGTCGTGGTCATACGCCCAAGCCCCGGCGCATCGATGCGTCATTTGCCGGCGAACTACGCCCCTACCAGCATTCGGCCGTCAAACAGATGCTCAAACACAAGTCTGGAATGCTCATTGCTCCTCCTGGCACCGGAAAGACCGTCATGGCGTGTGCAATCATCGCCCGGCGCCAAGTTCCCACTGCGGTGATTGTTCCATCCAGGGAGCTTGCTACCCAATGGCGCCAAGCCCTCAAGCAGTTCCTCCCGGAAGTTCAGGTTGGGCAATACTCGGGCACCAAGAAGAAGCTCAGTGGAGAGATAGACATTGTCACAGCTCAGTCCATCAGCCGGAGCGATTCCAAGACTGACTTTCTCTCCAGCTATGGCCACATCATCGTTGATGAATGCCACCGAGTCGGCGCCGCCGGATTAACCAACGTTCTAGCTCACCTCGATGTTCGTTTCATGCTCGGTATGACCGCGACACCGTACCGCTCCGATGGCCTCGATAAGCTGCTTCCCTTGATCTGCGGCCCTATCCGCCATACCGTCGAGCTCGAGCGCCCCGGACGCCGCGACTACGTAGTCCACAACACCGAGTTCACGTACGACTCCCCTTACCTGTTCTGGCCCGACCTCGACACCACTCTGGCGGCGGATGAGCCCCGCAACCGCCTCATCGCCGATGTCATCACACAAGCAGCGCAAGACGAGCACACGGTCCTCGTCCTGGTGAAACGACGCGAACACCTCGCTGCCCTCAACGCCCTGCTTACCGACGCCCCCTTCCCCGTCCTCCAACTTCATGGCGGGCAAAAAGCCACTGAGCGGCAAGCCGTCCGTGAACAAATTGCGGCAACACCGCATTTCGTCCTTTTAGCCATGTCCCAGGTGGCTGGTGAAGGTATTGATCTTCCCACGCTGGATACCCTCGTGCTGGCCGCACCAGTAAGCTTCCGCGGCGTTGTCATTCAGCAGGTTGGCCGAGTCACTCGCGAAACCGATGACAAGGAGAGCATCTCTGCCACCGTCCACGACTTTTTCGATGCCAACGTCCATGCCCTCGCCTCGGCTTTCAGAAAGAGAAGCTCGACCATAGCCAAGCAAGGATTCACTCGCAACAACGGTTAGAGCTGCCCCATTCATGACCCATTGCTACTGGATTAGAGGCCGTGCACATTACAGCGCCCGCCCTGGAGTCCTTGAAAAGTCGCGTTCAAGGTATTTCATGGGCAGTATTGAGGTCCTGTCCAAAACCTCCTGGACTCCATGTCCAAAAAGTCTCTAGACATAACAGTCCTAGCCTTAGTATTGCAAATCTAGCTTAGCGAGCAGAATCGTCATTCATGATGGTAGTTGCGTTATCGTCCAGCATCGATGGGTCTTCAATTTTTGAGTACTTAGGCACCTGAGCCATCCGCTCTTCGACGTGACGTTTGATACTCGATTCGCTTGCACCAAGTTCATGGGCCAGCCATATCTGGATTACCAAGATCGATTGGTAGTTTGTTTTCGCGATTTCTCCTGTATCCGAAAGTTCTCGATTCAAGTGTTTCATGGCTTGATAGACCTCGTTGGCATCGGTCGACCAGCTCTCGAATAAATGTGGAAAAATCTTTCTTGCTGGCTCCTCTACCCGACGGAATAACTGAATCGCCTTTTTCCCATCAGCTGATTTTATGCTGGTCTTTTTCTCCTGAACTTTGAACCCCAAAGATTCGATGCCTGCACCTAATTGCAGGGCTTTTACCTCAGGTGCCATCTGATAGTTGTCGATAGTTTGAATGAATAGCTGGATGGGATGCGAATAGTATTCGCGGGTATGACGCCACTTATCAAGCATCTCTTGGTCAAATTCGTGAAATGGAATGATAAAGGAATACCTCGAGTTCTGTGTATTCGATGGCTTCGACAGAGAAAAACTAGAATTGAAAATATCGGCCCAGTCACCTACCGGCGGCACTTCTGGAGCCTGAAACCCGATACTTTCCCAGAAGTCCTTGTTACAACCTTGGCTCTGACCAAATCGTCCTTGAAGGTTCATAGCATGCAGGGTTTTCCATGCTAGAAGCATCAGCAATTCCCTCAAATACCGAAGCTCCTTTAATGCGTCATCCCAAGTCATTATCTCACCTTGCGAAGACACCTCGAGTACGCTGCGGAATCTTATACCAATTTCTTCCCCATTATCGCCGCGAAAAGACTCAGATAAAGGCACAACTCTAAGACGAAAGTCCCTCCCCGACGCTTTGCCCGAAAAAATTTGGGCCTGGTAGTCGAAGCTCTCTAGCGTCACCCGATCCTTCGACGGGTAGGTCTCAGAGTCCCTATCTACACTGATTGAACGCCCAAAAATTCCACTACATATCCAAGCGTCCAGCCCCTCAATCTCCGCTCGCATCTCAACTGGGTGTTTCCAATGTGGCGATTCAATATGACTGGCAATCACATACCGCGGACATATAGCAAGCTCGACAGGGTGCCCAATTAGCTCGGTAAATCGGCGGTGACTACGCGATTGTACTAAAGTCAGCACACCGCCGTTGGAATCAAATGAACAGACTTCAGGAATAAGAATCGGCTTGATCTCTACGCCGTTGGCTACGGCATATGTGCCCGGTTCGAATCCGAGTTTGACCGGAGACTCACTATGCAGAATTAGTCTGATGACTACTTGGCCGGACTTTTCAAGAAGAATCACGCCTGGTACCGAAAATGTCTCTTCTCCATCGCACCACATTAGGAACCCCGAAAGGTGTTCGCCTCGGCGAAGCTGCTTTAAATACTCCGTATTCATTTTTCTCTCCTCACAGGATCCGAAAACGGCGGGCTACTTTGGAAACCAAGCAAGAATTCCCGGCATATTGACGGTGACTGTTAGATCGAATCGCTTGTCTCTTAGAAGCTCGCTTCATTTTCTTCGGGGAGCTTCTCCAAGACCGATTGTAGGAAAGAACGAACATGATCGCTTCGGTGCAATCCATTATCTAAAACTACCCTCACCCAATCGGCACCTTTTTGAACTAGTGTCTGCGTTTTTGGACACGATGCACGTTCTAGCTTCGTTCCCTTCGGCTAACGATTCCTTGTGGTCGCGACATCATCGGCGAGTGTAATCCGCCCACTTCTCAGTTGGGCAGGTTTTAGCAGGTCGGAGTTGGCGCAAACTGACACCGCCAAACGCGTTCACTCTCTTCACCTCAGTAGCTTGTGACTAGCCGCTACGCCTCCTTGCCCACTACCCCAAAATCAACGCCGCGGTCTTCTCCGGTGGCACGCCCTTCAGCTGCCGACTCTTGATGGCCCACGACGCCAGCCCCAGCACAACCCAGACCACCAACGCGATGAGCGGAGCCGTTCCCAGCATGCCAGGAGAGCCCGGAACGAAGAGTAGCGCCAAGAACCCGATGGAGAGGATGCATCCAGCCAACGCGAAGTACTCATAGAACTTGTTCGGCGCAATCGGCTTGGGCATCCCGGGCACCTGCCCAGTACGCGCAATCTTCCATGCGCAGAAGCAGGTATAGAAATACGCCACCGTGATGCCGGCACTGGACATGTCGACGACCCATGTCAATGCCGCGCGCCCAAACCAGGGAGTCACCAAACACACCGCACACACCAAGAGAATCGCATTGCGTGGTGTGTGCCCCTTGCCCTTCAGCTCACCCAAACGGCGCGGGACCAAGTTTGCCCGCCCCAAGGTAAACAGCACACGGCTCGCCGCGGTATAGAACCCATTGAGACCTGTCAGTACACCCGCGCTCACCACAACGACCATGAGCCCCAATCCGGCTGGCCCCATAACCTCGCTGATGGCTGCCGCTGGCGGCCAGGCTTCACCCTCAAAGTCACTGTGATTGGTCCCCACGGCAATCGACGTCGCGAGCATCATCGCCAAGTAAATCAGCGTCGCTACAGTAATCCCCCACAGCAAAAGCCCAAGAGCCTTCCGCGGAGAGAAATTAAACTCGCCCGCCAGCTGCGGGATGGAATCAAACCCCACGTAAGCCCACGGGGCAAATGCGATGATCGTCGCCACCGCCGCAGCCGGCGGCACATCTACAGGGAAAGCTGGGGCAAGCTCCGGTCGTTCGACGACGTAATAGATCACCATCGCCGCCACGATAACCACCACTGCCAGAATCATGAGCACGACGGCAAAAAACTGGAACCGGCCGGATAGCGCAGCACCCTTAGAGTTCAACCACGCGAACCCAATGATAAACAACGAGCAGATCGCTACTTCGGGAAGATAGATGGTCCACCCGGCGACGTCGTAAAGCGCGCCCCGCATCACCAATTCAGGGAACGTGACACGGAAGACGAGCGTGACCGCCGACGCATTCAACGCGACGACGCACGAGTACCCCAGCGTCAGCGCCCATCCCGCAATAAACGCATGAGCCCGGCCGAGCGATGCCATGGCGAACGCCACGCCACCACCGGTCAACGGCAGCGCACGAATGGTAAAGCCATAACTCAAACCAATAATGGCAATCATCAGGCCGCCAATAACAAAGCCGATGGCCGTTCCGGCAAGTCCCGCCTTCTGCATCCAGTCGAAGGGCAAGATATAAGCACCCCAGCCAATCGCGGCCCCAAGGGCCATCGCGAAGACCCACGAGGGCTTCATAGATTTCCGCAGTGTCGCATTCTCCGACATGTAGTTTCACTCCAGACAATTCACCTTAAGCGCGAGGACCTTGCGGACGATCCCAGCGCGCGTTTCTGGCAAGTCTAGAGATTCTTGATTAACCGTGCTGCAGATCTCACAGATTCAACATCGAGTTCTACAGCTCATTCTTCAAACGTAACCAATGTTGGCCATTGCAGAGCTCCGTTACCAACCACCCGCATGCCCTGCACCCTTCCGATGCCACTACGTATTGGCCCAAGGATCGTGCTCTAACTCCGCACCGGGCACTTGACGCCCAGGCCGTAGCGTCTATCCTCGCGTTGCCTACCGCCGGTTGCGTCGGGCAATCTCCGCGCTGAGCAGCGTGGCAAAGCCCGTCCACGCGGCGTAGGGCGCAAGCACCACTCCATGCTCAGGGGCGGACTGCCACGCGGACCCCGGCTCCCGGCAGTTCTACCTGGCCACGTTCTTTACCGCCGCCGTCTGGCTGGGCACGTGGCTAAAGTGGGGCGACCGCCGCTGCTTTTCCGGCCACGCCCCGCGTGAACTGGCCCGGGGTGTTGTCATCGGCATCTTGCTCATCATCCTGTTTTCCTCGGCGCCCTCATCGTGCGCTCCATCCCCGCCCTAGCCGGGCCGGTGAGTGACCTGCTGGACAACATGCGCCACGGCAGTGTCCCCATGACGCTGGCCACGCTGATCATCAACGGCGTGGGCGAGGAACTCTTCTTCCGCGACGTGGCACGCCGCGCACTTGCCGACGCCTCCTCCCCCACCCCCTCACTCATCTTCAAAGTGCCCTCTACACCGCCGTCACCACTGCCATGGGCGTCCCTCTGCTCCTGGTGGCCTCCGTCCTCATCGGCGGCATCGCAGCTCTCGAAGCCCGCCGCGCGGACAACCTCATCTCCGCCACCACGCTGCGCCTGGTCTGGAGCACCGGGATGGCGTTTGCGTTGCCAGTAGTTATCGGGTAGGCAGCAATCCACTGCCTAGCCTGAGACGGCGCTAATTAACTCCACATTTTCGTAATAAGCAGAATGCGACTTGACCGCCTCGCTCACATCGTGATTGACCGCGAAACTCGCGTCCAGGCCCTCGAAGCCTATCGCCTTCCTTCCGCCCATTGCTGCAGGGTATAGATATCCGAGGACCCAGTCATTGTAAGAATGGTAATTGTGGACGACACCAGAAAGCGCCTCCCTAAGAGAATCCCACTTCGCATCTTGCCCAATGGCCGCGCCCAGAAGATGCACGGCTTCAACCTGCACCTCGTTTTCGGTTTCGGCAGCGCCCGCAAGTGCGGTAGCGAGGTTGAGCATGACGCGGCCACCCAAGCTATGCCCTACTAGTACCACGGACTCTAGGTTGGAGCGCTGAACAATTGCTGCGAGCGCCATGGCGGTCTTATTCGCTCGGTTAACTGCAACCGTCCACGGGTTCTTGACCAGATCCACGGCACCAAGCGCCAAGCCGACAGGCGTTGCCTTCTTGGCCAGCTTCTTTCCAGCATGTTTAACCCTCCCTTTCAACACGGCGCCGCCAGCGAGGCCAACACCTGGGAAAAGGAAGCCAGCAAGCTCCAACATTTCCTTGCTGCCCCACGTCACCAGGTAAATCGGGGAATCTGGGTACGCGGCTTCAACCGATTTAACTTCGGTACGCCAGTCCAGCTTCTTTTCAGTAGTAAAACCACGGGCGATGAGAACTGGCGTGCCGCCTCCCTTGCGGACGCGCTGAATATCAAAGGAATCATCCTCGCCGATATAAGAGTTAAGCGCTTTTATTCCGTACGCGGAGCCGAGCAGCCCACCAGCAGCAGCGACGACCATACTTCCGCCGGCCATCCCAAATCCGCCTGATGCCAAGGAGCCGAAGCCGAGCGCAGCTAGGCCAGCATTGTGAGCAGCTGCGCCCGATAAACCAAGAATCGTGGTTCCATAAGCGCTGCCTACCATCGGTGCGGCAACCCATCCACCGGCAGCTCCGAGAACTAAAGCGCCGACACCAACAGCAGCAAACTTGGCTGCGCGGCCAACATCAGCTTCCTTGAATGCGCGCAGCTCGCGCCATTGGGTGAGGTCATCGATGCGGTAATTAAGGCGCTCAAAAGCCGGAACCTGATGAAGGTGTTCTGCACACAAGGCCGGCAAAGCCACCAAGCCGAGGCCAGCAGCAGCGAAGTTATCGCACTGAGGCACGATGCAGTGGGACGTGGCCGAGCCGCAGCTCTCGCACACGTACAGCGATTTAGACTTAGATTTCCTGTGGCTGGATTTGGTTAGGCAACGAGAGCACCAGCCTTCTTCGGTGTCGCTACTGAGAGTGTCCATGAGCTCGGCCAAAGTCGTGGCCAACTTTGCGGAAGCAATAGCTTGCTTCCTAAGCTCTTGGACCTTTCGCTCATGGCGCTTGACTGCGCGCTTTACCGCCTTAGCGGCGGAGTCCCCTTGGTCGTCTGGGCTAATAGAATCGTTATTGAAATTGAAGTCTTCCTCAACCGCAGCCACGACAGACGGAAGCTGCGCTTCCGCATCATCCGATTCCTTCTGCCCCACCGCGGCAGACCACAGCGCCTCAACAATAGCCGGCGACCCAGTAAGCTCGGCGTCGCCCTCTACCTCCGGTGACTGGCTGTCACCATGCTGCGCAACGCGCACAACCCGCCCAAGATTGGAACGCAGCTCGCAGGAAAAAGAGCCATCATCCTCGGTGCTAAACGAAACTGCAGCAGACTCAATGGAGTCCTTCTTGGCCATGGCGCGTAACCTTTCAGTAAAGGAAAAAGGAATAATATAAACCTTAAACCAATCCTTCTGAAAGTATCGCGTTAGAGCAGCCTGCCGACGCCCCGTGCCGAGTACTGCACGAGCTCAAATAGAGCTGGGCATAATGAGCGGGCGCTTGACGACGCCTCTCCCCCGCCCCGTTCAAAGCGACAAATCCTGTACTTATGTAAGAACGTACCTGCGATATCGATCTGCTATCCCAGAATCAACGCCGCCGTCTCCTCCAGCGGCACGCCCTTCAGCTGACGGCTCTTGATAGCCCAAGACACCAACCCCAGCACAACCCAGACCACCAGCGCGATCAGCGGGGCTGTTCCCAGCATGCCAGGCGAGCCCGGAACGAAGAGCAGCGCCAAGAACCCGACGGAGAGAATGCAGCCTGCCAGCGCGAAGTACTCGTAAAACTGGTTCGGTGCTATCGGCTTGGGCATCCCGGGAACCTGCCCGGTACGCGCAATCTTCCATGCACAGAAGCACGTATAGAAGTACGCCACCGTGATACCAGCACTGGACATATCGACGACCCACGTCAACGCCGCGCGCCCAAACCAAGGAGCTACCAAGCACACCGCGCACACCAAAAGAATCGCGTTGCGCGGGGTGCGCTGCTTACCATTTAGCTCACCCAGCCGACTCGAGACTAGGTTGGCGCGGCCAAGAGTAAACAAGACTCGGCTTGCCGCAGTGAAGAATCCGTTCAACCCAGTAAGAACTCCGGCGCTGACGGCTACAACCATGAGCACCAATCCGGCAGGCCCCATCACCTCGCTAATCGCTGCCGCCGGCGGCCATGGCTCCCCCTCATAAGCATCGTGATGGGTTCCCACAGCGATGGAGGTCGCGAGCATCATCGCCAAGTAGATCAAGGTCGCCGCAATGATTCCCCACATCAAAAGGCCTAGCGCCTTCTTCGGCGAGAAATTGAACTCGCCCGCTAGCTGTGGAATAGAATCAAAGCCTACGTAGGCCCACGGGGCAAAAGCGATAATGGTCGCAACCGCTGCCGCCGGCGGGACGTCGACAGGGAAAGCGGGGGCAAGCTCCGGGCGCTTGGCGACGTAATACACCACCATCGAAGCCACAATGACCACCACCGCCACAACCATGATCACAACGGCAAAGAACTGGAACTAGCCAGAAAGCGCGCCCCACATAACCAATTCAGGGAGCGTGACACGGAAGACGAGCGTGACCGCCGACGCATTCAACGCGACGACGCACGAGTACCCTAGCGTCAGCGCCCACCCCGCGATAAACGCATGAGACCGGCCGAGCGCCGCCATAGCGAAAGCCACCCCACCACCCGTCAGCGGCAGCGCGCGAATTGTAAAGCCGTAGCTCAAACCAATAATGGCAATCATCAGGCCACCAACGACAAAGCCGATGACCGTACCAGCCAGCCCCGCCTTCTGCATCCAATCGAAGGGCAAGATATAGGCGCCCCAACCAATTGCCGCGCCGAGCGCCATGGCGAAGACCCATGAGGGCTTCATAGTTTTCCGCAGGGTCGTGTTGTCCGACGGCTGGCTTCATCCCAGACGATTAACCGATTGTGCAGGAGCTTGCCGACGCCGTCATCCCCAGCGAGATCCTGACAAGTCTAGAGATCACTAATTAGGTGCCGCTACAGACCCAATGATTTGGGGACGCGATACTAACCGCTACCCCAACTGTGGCCGGTACTTCTCCATAATCGCCTCAAGGTCTCGGAAGAGGGTCGGCCCATACTTCGGGTGGCGCAGGCCAAACTCCACGCTCGCCGGGATAAAACCGGCGGGATTTCCTAGGTCATGACGAATACCGTTGTGCACAACAACATGGACGGGGTGGCCTTCAGAGATAAGCAAATCAATTGCGTCGGTTAACTGAAGCTCTCCACCCTTCCCGGGAGTGATGCGCCGCAGAGCATCAAAAATCGCCCTGTCGAGCAAGTAGCGCCCAGTAGCCGCCAGATTTGAGGGCGCATCCTCCACCGCGGGCTTTTCCACCATGCCCACGACCTTCTTTACGCGGTCGTTGTCAGTATCCTCAATATCAAACACGCCATAGTTAGATACATGGTCAGGATCCACTTCAACCGCTAGGAGCACGGAGCCTCCCTGTTCTTGGCGCACACGAATCATCTCGCTCATAGCAGCAGTGGGCTCGATGACATCATCCGGGAGCATGACGGCAAAGAAATCCTCGTCATCATCGAGCACTCCCTCAGCCAGTCCAACCGCATGCCCTAGCCCCAAAGGCTTGTCCTGCACAACTGCCACCGGCTGAATAATCTGCGCAGCACGCTCAACTTTTACCGCCTGCTCATCCTTACCACGAGCGCGGAGAGTCTCCACAAGTTCCGGGAACTCATCAAAGTGCCGCATCACTTCGTCTTTGCA
Organism: Corynebacterium sp. HMSC072A02; assembly: GCF_001810085.1. Taxonomy (NCBI): domain Bacteria; kingdom Bacillati; phylum Actinomycetota; class Actinomycetes; order Mycobacteriales; family Corynebacteriaceae; genus Corynebacterium; species Corynebacterium sp. HMSC072A02. The sequence continues at coordinate 129,350 of NZ_KV799822.1, forward strand.
AGGCGAGGTTACAATTGCCAACTTCGTCGCGCCGACCCCTGCGGCCTCCTCGGCAATCATCTCAATGCCTGGAGTGTCCACGACTGGAAGCAATTCCTTCGGGACAGTTTTCGTAGCAGGCAGAAAACGCGTACCCATACCAGCTGCGGGGACAACAACAGTGCGGACGGAAGTGGAATTAGCCATAAACCAATCTTAGAGGACGACGCGCCGCGAAACTCTCTGGGGTGTTCCCATTTAGTTTTGTCAACCTCGCGGGTGGATTAGCCGGGGTTGTTTAGCCGTGTTGTTTTGGCACGGCTGTTAGCCGACTGGGATTTTACCCAGTCGGCTAGATATTTAGAACCATTCGATCATACTCGATGACAAACTTCTCCACGTCAAAATTGTTGCGCACCCAGTCGCGCCCCTCGGTTGCAAAGTCCTCAATGGCCTCACTCGTGTTGGCTGACACAATAGAATCCAGCATCTGCCCTATGGATTCGACGATATACTTAGAAGGATAGATGAACTCTACCCCTCTCCAAGGGAGAAATAACGCAGCATTTCCGGCAGCAAATGCCTCTGCAGGGGCGACGTGAAAACTTTCAAAATCACTCATCGAAAGCAAAAACCCAATTTCAGAGATAGCCGAACGCATATCCTGCCAGCCTCGGTATTCAACCTTGTCAGATAACCCATAAGAGGAAATCAAGCTTTCACAACGATCAAAATACTCCTTTTCAACAGGATTGTTTGCTACCCAATCGACATCTTCGACAGTTTTACCGAACACGACGAGCTTATAGCGGTCATCAACCCATTGAAGCTGTTGCAGCAGCTCAATCGCCCTATGAAATCCTTTTCGGGCAGGAAGAATGCCCACCATTCCCAAATTGAAACAACGATCTTCGCCTTCCCCCTTTTCATATGAATCCACATCAAGGAAGTTAGGCATGAGCCTCGTCCGCGCACGCGGCAGATCGAACCTCTCGACAAAATCCTCAAGAGTCGGTAGGGAAACCACAACGAATCTATCTACCGCACCAACACGAATCCGGTCGCCAAAGTCCCGCGTCATCTCAAATAGATGACAACGCACAATCAGCTTTTGTCCCTGCCTCTTGTTTTCGCTGTACCACACAGCATTCCCTAGGAGCCACTCACAATGAATAACTTCGGCCCATTCCAAAAGCTTGCGGCTCTCCGCCTCATCGTGTCGATCATGCCCACTCCATCTGTCAACTTTCAGTTGGTAAAAACGCTTCAATTTCGGAAACGATTTTTCAATAAATTTCAAATCATATCCGGCAACGAGGAGCCGCTCCTTAATCTCCTCGAGGAAAAGGCTGTATTTCCCCGACAAGATTAAACTCAGAACACGGGAAAGACGATCGTTGTACCTAAATCCATTTACAGTCTTTTTGTGAGTTTTTAGAAAATCCCGAAGTTGAAGAAAAAGCCGTTCACACACACCACCACGGTTAACGTGAATAAGATTCAGCATCACCGTTTGGAGGGCAACCTTACCTCGCAGTGAAAAATATGAAAGCCCAATGGATTTAAGTAACTTTTCAGCTTCGCGCCACACCTCAAGGTGATTTTCCAACTCTCGGTCATCGTACATCTGCGTCGAGGACGCAGAGCCTTCCACACGCTTGACGTTGTAGAGGTAGTCAGGGTCAGGAGAATAGCAAATTGTCTCAGCAACTTTAAGCACGGAACAGAGAAAAAGCGTGTCTTCTCCCATTCTCAAATCGCTGCGCCAGCTTAGCGAATTGGACTTAATCAATTCCCTCTTGATTAACCCACCGACAGTCGTGCTCTGGTATCTAATTATGTTTGCGATTGCGTCTTTGCGGGCAACACTATCATTCCAGCGCAATTCGTTAAAAAGACGTTCACTACCTTCCTCACGCCTCATCAATGGTGCCCGAACGACATCGGCATCATGTATCCGAGCAATTTCCAACGCTTTCAAAAATCCGGCTTGAATCAAACCATCATCTACATCCAAAAAATAGATGTATTCACCAGTTGCAAGTGACATCCCGAGGTTGCGCGGCTCCGAAGGAGATCCTGAGTTACTACTAGTTGTGGCCGCTACAGCCCAACCACTCCCCCGGCCACTACAGAATTCATCCAACCGCTCCCGAGTATGATCCGTCGAGCAATCGTCGACGAAAATCGCTTCGATCTTTACACCAGACCTCGATAGAGATTCCAGCGACTCGAGACAACATTGCATCTTGCGCTCCGCGTTATAGCACGGTACTACAAATGATACATCTACAGTAGGCATCTTAGACTCCATATACTCGCACGGTCGGTTCACCAACTACCTGTAGTAACCTTTCAAACCCATCCGTAGCTACAAGCATCGGGGTATTTCCATTCCACAACTGGTACTTATACTTTTGGGACGAGACCGGAGCAATTGGGTCGGAAATATACTGGCGATGGGCTCGTAACATACGTATCTCCTCATTGGACGTACTAAGCCCAACACCCGCAGGAAAGAAAAGGATTTCTGCACTACTACCAAACAGCGCAGACGTTCGTAGCCTTCCGTCAACCAACATGCGTTCGGAGAAAACCAGTGTGTTGTTTCGATTGAATTTTTCAAACAACTTGGCAGCTTGAGTTCCTGGGCAGTCTCGCTGGACCATCAGGAAGAGGCGAGCCCTGTTAAGGCCCAAAGAATCAAACCGATAGAGCGTCTCACGACAGTCCGCTTCAGTAGCTACAGTAACCACCAAGTCGACGTTATTGTGCTCTCGCCGATACTTCAGCCCCACCGTATCGACAATGCTCTGAAAGCGATTCCTATAAGTATGCTCCTGGAGAACCCGGTTCAAATTCACTCGACGACGCCTCGCGATTTCCTCACGGCTAATCAGCTTCAGCTCGTCAGGATGCAGATCTGCAAAGGTAACAGTGTCGCCGAAAAAATCTTCGACCCCTTTAGAGTAGTTAGATACTACATAAGTATTGCAGGCCATCAGCTCGAAAATTCTCCTCGCGAACATAGTCTCTGAGTCGACTACCGTGTTTATAGTAAGTCCCAATTCGGACTCCTTGTAAACACGGGAGACCTGGTCGTACGACACTGGCGGCACCGTGAATTCCTCGAACTCCTCCGGATACATATGCAAAGGATCACCAGAAGCGTGGAACCTGTCATAAATCTTTAGGCCTCTGCCGCTTGAGAGCGCAGACCTGAAGATTCGGGTCATACTGGCGCTTCTATCTTCATGGTTGGAATACCATCCCCCTGCGAAGACGAGAGCACTGGTTCTTGAAGAATCTTCTATCGGATTAAACAATCTCGGTTGAACCGCGAAGGGCAGACAATGGACGCTGGGGTGATTAAAGTCCTGTTTATACCGTTCAACGCACTCAGCATCTGTGGTGAAAATATGATCAAATCGAACGGCAGTATCTACGAAGTTATGTACTTTGTCCGTATAGTGAGTCGGGTCCTCCTTGTTCCAAAATACTGTGGGAATTGAGTGCTCATTACAGTACTCGAGAATTGATAGCAAGGCGTGTCGGTTTTCTTTCTCGAAGTTGATCGAGGAATAGACACTTCCTTTCCATTCTCGGTTTACGGAATCTGGCCCACTCCAAGCCGATTCGCACAGAAATAAGTCTGGCCGCTCCACTAAGAACTTTTCCCGCCAGTTAGACGGCGAGACCACGATAGGTTGAAACTCTGGGGCAAAGCTCTTGAACGAAAACTCGTCCAAAACAACCGCGACCCGAAGATCCTTAAGATTACGAGCTTGGAGCCACTCTCGATTAGGGACGCTACGGCGTAGTTTAAAGGTCGGCGCTACGGAAATGTTCTTTTCCCACGGCTCAATACCAATATGAAGACGGGTTGTACCAGTAGGTATAACTAGGTCAACGCACTTGTTACTAAACCGCCGGTCGTCTAAATAGGAGTAACTGCCGAGCCGAGGATTTGGCGAAGACAGTAACTGCGCGTCGATGGGCTCGCCATCCGCAGCAAAGGCCCTCGCCCAAATAAGCCCTGCTTTATTGGAACCATCGGAATCAAGATCCGCGATAACCGGAACTTCAATTTCCAAGACGTCCCCCGGCTTAGCATCGAAGTTCACTTCCACACCGTTACCGCCCTTTTCCAACGTAATTTGCGTTGGGAGATCGCTGGCAGACTGATGTCTCCATTGGATAATCGATTCCTCATCCACGAACCGCGGGATGGATGCGTTTTCGGATTCATGCGGCACAATCTCGTCGATAGACGAAGAGAAACCCGTTGGATGCTCAACGCTTCCCGACTTCGCACGACTATCGGCTCTAGGCCAACTGCACACAGAGCGCCATTCTGGCACTCTTTCAAGATCCTGCGCACCAGTACGGTCTTCCTCGACCTTGCTCTCTCGTGTCACTACTGGAAGTGCAGCCTTGCTGTGAAGAACAGCGTCAATATTTTCTAACTGCGAAATTAGGACGCCGGTGCGGCTGGAGAGGTACCTGAGGGATTCCATCTGACCGGTCGATTCAATATATTGTCGCTGCAACGACTCGTCCATATCCCTCAAGGTATCCCGAACCCCCTTCGAATAGTGATGGAGTCCATTAACCCGCGTGTTCAAGCGGCTCAAAGAGTTGCGCATAATCAACGTCACATAAAGGCCCGTGCCTAAGACATAAACGAAGACTAAGCTCAAGAATAGAATATAAATCCAGCGCGAAAAACTACTCGTAAACAAACTAAGGCCCAACACCGCCAGAATTAGACCCGTTGCAGAAATGAATAAACTTTTCTTTCCTAAAGTTTTAATTAGCTTCCTCAATTTATTGTTCCCTATGCACGGTATTTGTCTGTAGTCTTAGAGACTCACGTCATCGAACAGGTTTAAGTAGCGCTCAAAGGTCTCGAGCATACAAAACTTTCCCTCTTTCGCAAGGTCATGCCTAAGCTGCGTGACCTCGGTTTCGCTATAGTGCCAAGGCTTCTTGCTGCCAGCAAAGTGCACGACTGCTACGTCCGCCAAGCCTCCGACGAGGTGATCTCGACAGTATTCTTCCAAAAAGGCCCAAATCAGATTGTATGTTTCGGGTAATTTCCGACGGTCATCATTAGCCCAAATAGCGCCATAGACCATGTTTATTACATCTTGGTCGCCGGCCTTGTGTCCTTTCGCCAATTTTCGCTCAACTACGTCCTCCACAGCCTTCAATACATTCTCGTAGGAGCTAGGGCTAGGCTCCAGGACCAGAACACCCGAAGTGAGTCCTTGCCAAGCTGCGCCGCGCAAGCCAATAGCAGGTCCAACGCTTGCAGCAGAAATATGTGGCAGCGCGAAAAGATCATCGATATTTCGAAGCAGTAATATATCGCAATCCAGCAAGACAATCTTGTCAAATTGCACAAGGTTGAACACCTGCAATTTGAAAAACGTCTTTGCCCAGTAGTGGCTTCCCAACTTTTCCAGACACTTCAAGTCTATTTCCGGAAACGTAACCGTAGCTATGTTTCTTTCGCCGAGCTTCTCGACCAAATCTTCGCGCGTTTCTGGCACTGTCACTACGAGTTGATATCTCGATGAAACCGCTCGAAGATTGCGATCCAAGGCAAATACGCCCTCGAGGTAGTTTTCGGAATTAAGAGCCGTTACGTAAGCAAATTTGCGAGCGCCTATAGTCATACTAATTTTCCTTGACTGCTAGCGAGTTGAGAGCAATGGCCGCGTCAGAGTTGCCCCAACGAAGCAACTTGATCTTGACACATCGAACAGATTCTGGCAGTTGAATTTTGTGAGTAAAAGTATTTATTCCCGGATTCGAGCTAAGAAGATAGAAGAAGAAGCCGATAGCAGGCGAAGGAGAGCATGCCAGCCCTTCGATTTCGACTTCGGTAGACAGCTGTCTACCGTCGAAGTCGACGAGATCGAATGAAAACAACGCGCTCTTGGGTTCGATCCCTTCCCCAAGTTCCAAGGTCGTCTCTAGTTCAAATGGGCCCGTAATATCTGCGCTCACCTCAATGGTGTCGGCCAGGCGAGCTGGCTCATCTACTACGATTTCCCTTCGAGGCTCGATTAAAAGTTCTCTAATACCGTACGGCAGGGCTTGCTCTTCATACTCATCGAGAGGTCGTATACTGCCTTGCAATTGTTCATTTATCGCTGGGGCGGCTAACAGAAACCCGGGGCAATTTGAAACGTGAATGATGGGATGGTAATAGGCTGCCGCGTCCAAGCTCTTGTAGCTGAATGCCCGCGGATCGCTTTCATTAGAGTATGATACGGACACCACCATACTCGGCGCTTCCAACTTCCTAATACGCTTGAAGCCCTGTGCCACCGAACGTGCGCAGTAATTGCTCTCAAATGTATAGCATCGGGTTCGGCCCACTTGGGCACCCTCGCTCGCCAGTAGATCGAGGGCCTGCTCGGTATATAGCTGCCATGGCACGATCGGCAGAAGTGCCAGCGGTTCCCGCCATTTATCTTCCTGAAATCGATTCGCCGCAGCATCGTCTGTGTCAATTATGGATTGGAAAACGACAAAGGGATATCGGCCCGAAAGACTATAGAGTTCCTCTTTTAACTCTCCCGTGATCTCGCCCGCAACGATCTTAAAGACGATCTTTTTTGTTTGTGCAATCTTCTCATACCAGGGTAAAGCCACATGTTTCAAAAATGAAATTTGGTCGTTCTTTGGCGCAGCTTCAACTACTCGCTTTTCCGAATAGTGATTGTCCCAACTCCTGATATTGTCGACATTTCGTTCAAGCTCGCAAATAAACTGATAGATCATGTGTTAGCTCCGCTAGGTTGTCTGCTGTCGAACCGCGTGCTCTATTCGACAGAGCCGATCTGGATATTGTGGACAGTGAAATCTCGGGAATTTTTGCCGAATTGCATAACAGTTATTTGCGATAGACGATGTCCGCTCTCGACGCCCACCGTAAAAGTTTGCCAGACTCGACCCGCATCAGTTTGCAAATATTTATACCACCCGATTGCATCGTTGGGCGAGGACGTTAAGCCTTCAATAACCACGTCCTTCGCCTTAACCGGCATTCCCTCGGAGTCTTCAAATTGAAACGAAACCAAGCCAGCGCGAGACACAGTCCCTAGTGGGGCTTCTACTTCCAGCTTCACCTCAAAGGTTGAGGAATTCACCTCTACTGCCAGAGACACAGGTGAAGCACCGATTTCCATTGCGTTCTGCACAATGGGCTTGAAATTAATAGGTCTTAGGTTCCCCTCTAGAGTAGGAAACAGTTCAATTGCTTTTTCTGTGCCTCCGAAACTGGGGCGAGAATTTAGCTCCTTTAGGATACTAGCGCGACTATCGCCCTCGTCGGCGACATTTGTATCTTGATTACAATGACGCGTCCAAAAGTACATCGGCTCTTCTGAATCAAGGATCACAGGATCATACCGGTCCGAATATATATGAGGCGCGTCGCTGGGTTGGATAATATTGTGCGCGTCAACTCGATGACAGATATTTAAGAGTCCAATGGCAATCATCGGGTGATAGCAAGTCTTCAGATAGGAGAATTCACCATTTTCGTAGAATCCGGTGACACCACTCGCAAAGCTCAACCTCATCCCCGCAAAGGCGGGTTTAATAAAGCGCTCAGCTCGGCTAAAAAACGATTCAGATAACAAGTCGTCGTCGTCCAGTCGGTAAATACCATAAGTGCCTTCATCACCCAAGTATTTCTTGGCGATCATATGAGGCCCAGGCACGGTCTCATCAGACTTTCCGTCAACGTGCTTGTTGAGCACAAGAAAATCCCACCTTGCAGCGGCTTCCTCCAACCTTTCCTTGTACTGTTTCGGCATTTCTTCCGAGTACATTACAACGTGCCTAATGAAGTGATGCTCGGCAGCCTTCGCGATTATGGGCAACGAGAAATTGAGGAATATGTCGAGCCTAGGCTCAATCCGATGAGGAGAATATAATACGCTTTTCAGTTCGTCTGGGGTGCCCCTTCCAGCATTTTTCGTCAAGTTCCAAGCATGGGAACTCGGTTGGAAGATACTGAATCTAGTCGCTCCTATGAACATTTTTACATTCTCCTAGATAGGTGAAAATTGGTGACACTTTAGAATATCTTTTCACCACCAATGACTTCAGCGGCCCAACGCTAGATTACACTGCATTCACGAACTTCACGAACTTCCCTTTGTTCTGAAGGGAAGACTACTGTCAGATGCGAGTTTTTGGTACCGGTGTTCTGG
>NZ_KV799823.1:0-15516 GCF_001810085.1 Corynebacterium sp. HMSC072A02
GCCGGAAAACAACACGTTTTGTCGTTTAGGCCGTTTTGTCGTTTAGGCCAACACTACCGGGTTTGCCCAACCCACGGAGTAGAAAATGAGAAAAGCCGCCCGAAGGCGGCTAAGTTTTGGTGCGCCCGGAGGGATTCGAACCCCCAACCTTCTGATCCGTAGTCAGATGCTCTATCCGTTGAGCTACGGGCGCAGTCCGTTGGTTTGCAGTGCTTGACGCCGGAGCGTGTGCGCTCTGCTGTGCAACGAGGAATAACTATACCCACACGCTAGAAATCTGACAAATCACGATGTCAATGCATGTTTTCTACCCAAGAAATGGGCATAGCAATTCACCCCGTGTTCACCTTAAGGAGGGACTAGACGAGGGTGGCCACTTCGGCGTCGGAAAACACGGCGTCACGAAAAGCCTGCAGAGTGGACTCGTGGTCGAAGTCGACGCCGATGAGCACGAGCTCGGTGCCGGGCGTAACCCCATTGGCCGCCCACAGGGAGGCCGGCATGATCTGTAAGTTAGGGCCGGCCTGCTGCCAGGCGTGGGCCACGCGCAGATCGGTATCAACCCAGCAATAGCCCTTCGAACGCACCAGTCCGGTGCTGGCACGAAGGGCCTTCAGCAGACGCTCGCGGTTGAAGGGACGGTCAGCGCGGAAGACCACGGAGGAGATGCCATATTCCTCGGTTTCCGGCGTGTGTGGGTTGGCCAGCTCCTCCGCTTAGCCGTGGTAGGTCGCGGCGGTGGCGGTGTCATAGAGGTGGGCGTCAAGAACCAGCGTGGGATCAATAACACCGTTAGTGACAGGCACGACGCGGGCGCGGGGGTTCATGGCACGCACGGTGGCGATGACGCGCTCAGTTTCGGCGGCCTCCACCAGGTCGGTCTTGGTGATGAGGATGAGATCGGCGAACTCGACTTGGTCCACGAGCAAATCGGCAATGGTCCGGTCATCCTCAGGCGTGGCCTCAATGTTCTCGGAGACCAAGCTGCGGCCGCGGCGAAGATTAGTCAGGAATGTAGAGGCGTCCACGAGGGAGACCATGGTGTCGATAGGGGCGACGTCGGCAAGCGTGGTGCCGTCCCCGAACTCCCACTCGAAAGTGGCGGCAACGGGCATGGGCTCAGAAATGCCGGTGGACTCGATGACAATCTGGTCGAAGCGGCCGGAACGAGCCAGCTTGCCGACGGACTCAATCAAGTCCTCGCGCAACGTGCAACAAATGCAGCCGTTGGAGAGTTCAACGAAGCGGTCTTCGCCGCGTTCAAGATGGCCCTCGCCGGCGACGAGGGCGGCATCGATGTTGACTTCGGAGAAGTCATTGACAACAACCGCCAGCTTGCGCCCCTCACGGTTAGCAAGCAGGTGGTTGAGAAGGGTGGTCTTTCCGCTGCCTAAGAATCCGGACAGCACGGTAACGGGTGTAGCCATCCCGTAATGATAACGTTTTTCATTAATTGAGGGCTACAGAACCAACCCAAAGACCGGAACGGCAAGCAGGTAGACGGTGATGGTGATGAGCACGCAGCCAATCAGGTTGAGGCCGATACCGCCCTTGATCATGTCGCCGATCTTGACGTAGCCGGAGCCGTAGGCAATCGCGTTCGGCGGGGTCGCCACCGGCAGCATGAAGGCACAGGTTGCGGCCAGCGCCACCGGGATGGTGAGCAGCAGGACGTTGATGTCGCCATTCTGGGTAAGGCCGATACCCACGGCCACGCCGCCCATAATCGGCAGGAAGGTCGCCGCAGTTGCGGTGTTCGAGGTGATCTCCGTCAGGAAGAGCACGAGCAGGGCCACCGAAGCGATGAGCAGGATGATGGGCAGGCTGCCCAACCCCTTGGCCATCTCACCAATCCACAGAGACAAACCGGACTTGTTGAACATCGAAGACAGGGACAGGCCACCACCGAAGAGCAGGAGCACATCCCACGGCATTTCGCTCGCAGTCTTCCAATCCAGCAGACGCACGCCAGTCTTCGTGTCGGCCGGGATGATGAACAGCAGCAGGCCAGCAGCGATACCCACGATGGCGTCATCGTAGTTCGATTCCTTATCCACGAAGAACGGGATGATAACCCATGCCAAGGCCGCGCCCAAGAAGATGATGCCGGTCATGATCTGCGGGCCGGTCCATGGGCCAAGCTTCTCAATCTCGGAATCAATGAGTTCGCGACCGCCCGGAATCTTGTCCATCTCCGGCTTGAACACGGTGATCAGCATGAACCAGGCAATGAACAAGAAGATGAATGCCAGCGGCATGCCCACCATCATCCACTTGCCAAAGCCTAGGACGATGCCGTGAGATTCCTTCATGTAGCCAGCCAGCAGCGCATTCGGCGGGGTGCCGATGAGAGTGCCGAGCGAGCCAATCGACGCCGAGTACGCAATACCCAGCATGAGCGCGGTAGCGAACTTCTTCTGTTTGCGCATGCCGCCGACGGCGTCGGCAGTCAGCGAAAGCACGGAAATACCAATCGGCAGCATGACCACTGCGGTAGCGGTGTTGGACACCCACATGGACAAGAAGCCGGTGGCCAGCATGAAGCCAAGGATCAGCTGCTTCGGCGAGGTACCAACGACCTTCACCACGAACAGCGCCATACGACGGTGCAGGTTCCAGCGCTGCAGAGCCAAGGCGATGAGGAATCCGCCCATGAACAAGAAAATGGTGGACGAGGCATAGGGCGCACCCACATCCTTGATGCTGCCCACACCTGCCAGCGGGAAGATGACCAGCGGCAAAAGCGCGGTGGCGGCCAGCGGGATGGCCTCCGTCATCCACCACACGCCCATGAGAATGGTCACGGCCGCAACGGCGCGCAGCGCGCTCTGAGTGTATTCCGTGTCATCCTTAGCACCGGGCGATTGCAGCACGGTATCGACGGCGTTGCTCGGGAAAATAAACCACACGAGAGCAGCCAAAACGAGCCCGAGGATAAGGCCAATAGCCATGCGACGCCATTCGCGCGTATCAACGCCGTGGTCGTCTTCGCCCTCCGTGTGCGATGTTGAGACGTGAGTGTGCGGGGTAGTCATCTGCCCCCTCCTTTTCCTGGTTAACCAGCCCCCATTCAGCCGCGAGAGAGTTATTAGGATCGCCGAATGGGCCTACAGCTTCAGGTTATCGAGGTCACAGACCACCAACAAACACTTTCCGGTTATTACCCCCACTCTGGCCGCAGATTCACCCCTGTTCGCAAAATCTTCTGCAGATTAGCTGCAAAGAATGCTCACCAATGTGTGGGCAGTCCTCACTCAGTTCCCTTCCTCCGCAGATCCCCAGACCTCGATCCCGCAACCTGCAGCGTGCGGATCGAACCGCGCTACCACACAGCGGCGAAGGCCACCGCTCCGAGGATCATCGTCCCCAGCGCAACGGCGGCAAGCGCCGGGGCTCCGGGCAGGGCAGGTGATTCGGCCCGGGCCAGGATCTCGTCAGCGTCGCGAAGCTTGGCGGTGGCCAACCACAACACAACGGCCACCACTACCCCAACGATCACGGCGGCCCATGGCGCAACGGAACGCACAACGAGCAGTCCCGCGACGAGGCCGGCTAGACCCGTGCGCTGCCAGGCTAAGCGGGTGCGCTCGGGTTGGAGGCCGGGATCAAAAAGCTCGCTCACGCTAGCAGCTCGCCCACCAGAATCATCAGGCCAATAAGGATCACCACGCCAACAATCAACGCCAACGCCGGGCTAGCCGGGAGCGGACGCCCATGGCGCATCGCGCGCTCAGAGGCACCCCAGTGAAACCACGCCACCGCCGGCAGGACGATGGCCACGATCAGCATGATGACGGAGACGACGCGAGTCAGCGTGGTGTTCAGCGGCAACTCGAAGGTCTCCAGCGCCACACCACCCGCGATAAAGGCCAATGACGTGCGGATCCACGCCAAAAAGGTGCGCTCATTAGCCATGCTGAAGCGCGGGTCGGGTTCCTCCCCTGTTCCGTACACCGAGCCCGGGAAACGTGCCTTCGTCATAGGCGCTACTGTAGCGCCCCGCTCCTAACTCCACAGCGCGAGGCACCCCGAGCGCGGCGCCTAAGACTGCGAGAAGGCCTCCAGATCCGCAGGACTACCGGCGACGACGATGAGGTCGCGGTGGGTGAGCTCGGTGCCGTCGTCAAGCGGGCGCCACTGGCCGGGCCCCTCACAACGGGAAATGAGCTGGACGTTGTGTTCCTCCCACACCTTGTGAAGGTTGAGAGGGCCCTTGCTTATCGACGCCGGCGGGGTCATCGCCGTCACGCCATAATCGGTGGCGATCTCCGCGAAATCCTCAAAACGCCCGCCCAGCAGGTGCGCCACGCGGCGGCCCGTATCGCGCTCTGGGCGAATCACGTGGTGCACTCCGAGTTGGCGCAGGATGCGGGCATGAGCATCTGAATCGGCCTTGGCCCAGATATCGCTCACCCCGAGCTCCACGAGGTTGGAGGCGGTAAGGATGGAATCCTCCAGATCCGAACCGATGGCCACGACCACTCGCTCTACCTCATCGACGCCGAGCTGGCGAAGGGCCTCGGCGTCGGTAGTATCGGCGGTCACCGCCTCGGTGAGGTACGCGGCGTGCTCGCGCACGTGTTTCTCCTCAGCATCGATACCGAGGACCTCCACGCCATGCTCCATCAACTCGCGAGCCAGGGAAGAACCAAACCGACCCATACCAATGACGACAACCGGCGGGATATTAATGGAAGACTTTTCACGCCGCAGGGCGCTGAACATGTTAGCCAATGAACGGCCTTTCTTCTGGGTAGCGGTAGCGCAGGGTAATGGTCCGGGCGGCCAGTGCCGCCACGAAGGTGGTGGGTCCTACGCGGCCAACGTACATGATGAGACACAGCATGAGCTGCGATGGTGCTGACAAACTTGCGGTAATGCCCGTGGACAAACCCACGGTGGCGAAGGCAGACATGACTTCGAATGTGACCTGGTCCGCGGTGAACTCGGGGTCCCAGATGCGCAGCGTCGCCACGCCGAGGGCCACGACCACCATTCCGGCGGCCGTGAGCGCGAGGGCTTGGCGGAAGGTGGACAGCGGCAGACGCCGGTGCCCGATGGAGGTGTCCTCCCGGCCCAAGAATTCCGAGATCATCGCGGCGCCCAGAACGCATGTGGTGGTGACCTTGATGCCGCCCGCAGTACCGGCGGAGCCACCGCCGATAAACATCAAGATGTCCGTCACCATCAGCGTCAACGGGTGCGCCTCACCGTAATCGATGGCGTTAAAACCTGCCGTTCGGGGCGAAGCGCTCATGAAGAAGGCGTTGATGAGCTTCTGGCCCAACGGCATCCCGTTCAGCACACCGGAGCCCTCAGAGAGGAAGAAGATCACGGTGCCACTAAGCAACAAGAACGCGGTGGCGCCCAGCGTCATCCGGGCGGTCATGGACATGCGGTGAATGCGCGGCGTGCCGCCACGCCAGCGCGTTAGCCGTGCGCGGGCCCGTCGCACGAACTCCGCCAGCATGGGGTAGCCCAAGCCACCCGTAATCAGGGCGCAGGCGAGGGGCATCAGGATCCAAGCATCGGCGGCGAAAGAAACGACACTATCGGAATAGGTACTAAACCCAGCGTTGTTGAAGGCCGAAATAGCGTGGAAGATGCCTTCCCACACCGCGCGTCCTGGTGCTACTCCGTGTTTGGTGGCTAAACGCACGCCGATGAACACGGCAACGATGGCCTCGCAGATCAGAGTCATGACCAAGGTGAGCATCAAGGCATGTCGAATTCCGCCAGAGACCACGGCGCGGCCCTCCGCAGCACTAGTTCTGCGGGCCTTGAAGCTGATGCGTCCGGTCAGAAGCATGCCCGATAACGACGCCAGGCTCATGATGCCGAGGCCGCCCAGCTGGATGAGCGCGATGATAACCGCTTGGCCGAAGGGCGTCCAATAGGTACCGGTGTCCTCCACTACGAGACCCGTCAAAGAAACCGCCGAGGTAGCCGTAAAAAACGCAGGCAAGAACGGAGTCCACTGCGGAACGTTGGCGGAAATCGGCAGCATCAGCAGCAGCGTTCCCAGGAGGATAAGCAGAATAAAGCCCGCGGCGGTGAGCCGAGCTGGGCCCAGGAAATGACCGCGTTTCACAGCGTTTCAGCTTACCGCTGGGTGCCGTTTCACGGGACCCCACTAACCTGTGAGTATCTCGAAAGTTTGATGTACATAACATCAGCGGCACCGCAAAGTAAGCGCTACATCAGCTTGGTCTTTTCCAAGGTCTCCACCCAGCCGTTGGTAAACTTCTCCAACGGTTTGTGGAAGACCACGCCCAACACGAGCATCGGTACGGCAAAGAGCAAGAGGGCGAACAGGGATAGCCAGAAATCACCGTGGTAGGTACCCGCGATGGCCGCGCGGAGTGCACGGATGGTGTAGGTCGCTGGCAACCAGGGGCTGATGTTCTGGAACCACTCCGGAAGCACCTGCAATGGGTAAGCACCGCCCGACGAGGACACCTGAATCACCAACATGAGCACTGCTAAGGCTTTACCGGCGTTGGCGAAGGAGACCACGAAGGTGTAGCAAATCAGCATAAAGATAAGTGAGCTAACCCAGCCCGCCAACAGCATGAGAATCGGGTGCGCAGGCTCGATACCTACGAAGAAGATGAGGCCCAAAATGAGCATCGTCGACTGCATGAGGCCGACTGCCGCGAAAATACCGAAGCGCCCGAAGAAGCGCTGCATCGGCGAATACTTGTCCTTATCCACAACATCCGTACGCACGCTCACTGCGGTCAGCAGCGCACCCACCCACAGCGCCAGGGCGGTGTACATGGGCGTCATGCCGGCGCCGAAGCTCTTGACCGGGTAGACCGCTTGCCTGTCGACGTCCACTGGGGCCGCAATCGCACGCGCCAAGGCGTCCGGATCTGAACCAATAAGGTCCGCGAGTTTCTTCAGATCCCCGGATTCCGCAGCGGAATCGATGTCCTTCTTTAGATCACCAAACTTGTTCGCCTTGTCCTGCAAGCCAGAGGCGAGCTTCTGTACCGCATCCCGAGCATCCGTCAAGGAAGAGGAATCAATGGTGACGGGAGTCTTCGCGGTATCCAGATCCTCGCTGACCTGGCCCAGGGAATCCTGCAGCGCGCGCAAGGATTCACGCAGGCCAGAGGTGGAGATCCCCTCCACTGCCTTCTTGGCATCATCGAGGCTGGAGAGATCCGGCTTCGTCGGTTCGGGAGCGTTGGCGGCGGCCGTAAGACGCGCGTGCAGGGCACGCTCGGCGTCGATAGCGTCCTCGATCCTGCTTAACGCTTTCTCCTTATCCCCTACGGGAATCGGGAGGACCTCAATGTGGCCGTGCAGGTTCTGGTACTGGGTAATCGTGCCTTCTACCTGGCCGGCTAAGGTATTGAGCGTGGCGACACGGTCGGCGCGGGAGGCGGAGGCGTCGTCGTAAAGCGCATCAATGCGTTGGCGTACCACGTCATAACTGGCGCTGGTGGCATCGAGGGATTGCTGCAGGGCGTCGGTGGAAACATTGAGTGAGGAAGACTGGATCTCCGGCAGCTCCAGGTCTGCCGAGTCCGCAATGCGCTGGGCGCTTTCCATGAGCGGAACCGCGGTATCCACCAGGCCCGCGAGGGAACGCGCGGTACGCGCGGCCATGTCCAGCTGGGTCTGCACACCATCCGCGCGCGCCTGCATCCGGTCCAACACAGCCTTGGTATCGCCCTGGCTCAAGAAGTCGGAGAGTGAGGTGACCAGATCGAAGGAGACGTCACCGACCGTCGTGGTGAAGGCCTCGGCCACCTGAGCCGACACGCCTTCTGCACCCTGACCAGTGATCTTCGGCGCCAGCGCATTCTTCTTCTCATTCGTATAGAAGGACAAGTCGGCGGGCTTGGATCCATCCGTGTAGAAGTTCATCATGTCGGTACTGAAATCTTCCGGCAGCACGATGGCTGCGTAATACTCACCGGACTTGGTACCTTCAATCGCCTCATCGGAAGTCGTCACAACCCAATCCAGCTGCTCGTTTGCACGTAGCTCATTGAGCACCTGGTCGCCGACGTTGATGGGCACCGGCAACAGATCGCTTTTATAGCCGGTGTCCTTGCTAGCCACCGCCACCTTGAGCTGGCTGGTGTTATCGAAGGGATCCCAGCTGGCCAGAACGTTAAACCAGGTGAACAGCATCGGGATGACGACGAGACCCACGAGCATCACCGCGCTCATCACGTTGCGGCATGCGGTGCGGATATCGTTGAGGAAAAGATCGAGTGTTCCACGCATTAGTTATCCCCCTCCGTGGAGTCGGCCCCGATGCGAGCCGGATGTTTGATGTCATCCTCATCCAACGTCACCAGCTCTGCGGACTGCTTCAGACTGATGCGTAGGTAGTCCAGGGTGACCGCGGCGATAATGATGAGGAAGCACCATGCCGTCCAAATAGCCAGAAGCAGCGGCTTCTGGTCGGGCAAGAGACCCGAGACGACGATGAGGATCACCACTCCGATAACACCGGCGATGGCCACCAGCTTGAGCCAGTAGCCCCAGTCATGCGCGCGGCGGTCCAAATCTTTCTTCAGACCACTGCGGCTATCCAACGCCTGGATGACGTCCGCGATGCGGTAGCCGGAGCCGACAACCTGCACATTTTCATAGTCAAAGAGCTCGGTATCCCGCAGCTCGCGGTTAAAGATGACGTTGAAGTGCGCCAAAGCCTTACGCAGCAACAGGCCGAAGACGAAGAACAGAATGAACATGAAGGCGAGCACGCCCATGTTCTTGAAATAGTGGTTGCCGTAGAACCCACCGATGGTTTCACGCATGGCATCGATGCCGTACGTGAATGGCAGTAGTGGGTAGATGGTGTGGAAGAAGTTGGGCAACAGCTCAATCGGGTACAGGCCCGAAGCACCCGGAATCTGGATAATGACAAAGACCACGCAGAGGCCGCGGCCGAGGTGCCCCAGCGACGTCGACAACCCATAGATAATGCTCAAGTAGGCCAGCCCCACGAGCACGCCCGTCAGGATGAAGGCAGGCGCGTTCACGGTCTGCACGCCGATGAGCAGGTCACCGACGGTCACCGTGATGGCCTGGATGATGACCATCAAGGCCATGAGGAGGAAGCGGCCTAGGTAGGCCTGGCCCACCGTGACGCGGTGGAATCCTTCCTTATCCACCTCGACCCGGAAGATAACCATGAGGACAAAGGCGCCGATCCACAGAGAGAGGTTAGTAAACAGCGCCGCCATGGCGGAGCCGTAGCTGTCCACCGGGTACACGGTTTCGGTCTTCAGCTCGATGGGCTCCGCAAAGAATTTACCGATTTCTTCCGCGTCCAGCCCGGTGACATTTTGAACAACTTTGGAGTTCATCGCAGCCCGCAGCGAACCCACATCGCCCTGCATAGCGCGCAGGCTGTCCTGCAGGGCCAGGAGGTTGGTATCGAAATCGGACAAGGTGTCCTTCGTGGCGCGCAGCTGCTGGGCCACGCCGTCCAGGAGACCATTGGCCTCCTGCATGGTTCCCTTCTGAGCTTCCAGGGTGGAGCTCAAAGCACTCGCCATGGAGCTCAGATTGCTCATGGCACGGTTGATTTCCGGCACGGCGGTGGTCACGGTATCGCGCAGCGTCTGCGACGTGGCCTTGGTATCGGCCGCTGCCTGGTTGATGGCCTCCGCGCTAGCCTGCACGTTGTCCGCTGCGGCCTGGGTATCCTTGCTCAGCGCAGTCAGGTTCCCCACCAGCTGACGGTTGGATTCATTGCCCTCATCGAGGCGCTGGATGGCGTCATCAATTTCCTTGGCCACCTGCGGTGAGAGCGTTGCGGAATCGCGCAGGGCTTTAAGCTGCGCAATCGATTCCGCACTCGCGTCAATAGCAGTGTTCGCCCGCTGCGTGGCGTAATCGAAACGGTCACCGGCCTGGTTCAGGCCAGCTGTGACATCCGCGATGGATTCCTGCGCCTTGGCGGTACCGTCCGCCACCGCACTTGCACCACTGACGAAGGCACCGGTGGTCTGGTCGGTGAAGTCACCGATGCCCCCTTGGGCCTGCTCGACTAGGGAGGAGACCTCGGCGAGGGCGGTTTGGGCGTCGCCCAGCGCAGCACTCACATCAGCCACCGTGGACTTGGCGCCCAACGTGGAATCAGCGGCGGCGTCAAGCTTTCCCTGGATGCGCGCGAGGTTCTCACGGTTGCCGTCAATCTCCTGCGCGGTCTCCCCGAAGGCCGAACTAGTGTTGTTCATCGCGCGCGTGACTTTTCGCTCGAAGTCGGTACCGGTGTCCTTGATGTTCTCCGCCGCGACGGTGGCCACCTGCTCCTTGAAGGCCGCAGTGATCTGCTTGTCTAGACCTTTGGCACCGGTATCCGTGATCTTCACGGCGATGGCGTTGTTCTTCTCGTTAACACGGTAGACCAGCTGCGGCTGCGTGAACTTCCCGTCGAGCATGCTCACGAGGTTCTCGCTAAAGTCCTCCGGAATCGTCACCGAGGCATACACGTCTCCCTCTAAAAGGGCTTTCTCGGCTTCGTCGCGCTCAAGGAATTGCCAGCCTATCTGGTCATTCTTTTTGAGTTTCTCAATGACCTCGCTGCCGACATCTATCTTCCCCGTCAGCTCATTGTTAGCACCCTTATCCTCGTTGACCACGGCCACCTTGATATTGTTGGTATGGCCATAAGGGTCACGAAAAGCCGCGATGTTCACCCATGAATACAACGCGGGGGTGATGACGAGCCCGATGAGAATGATCCACGCCCTGGGGACGCGGCCAAGCCTGGCTACATCTCTGATAAAAATCTTCCAACTTTGACGCACTGAAGGCAGTGTACCCGTTGCACCTCCCTGTCTCTAACCAGCCAAAATACATAAAGTAATTTAAATAATTAACAAATAAACTTTAACATGGTTTGCCGGATCAAACCCCTGGCTTTAACATATGGCGATGAAAACTAGACTTCAAGTAGTTGAACTTTTGGTATGGAGATGCCTATGCGTAAGACCTTAATCAGCCTCACCGGCCCCGCCTTCGTTGCTGCAGTGGCTTACGTCGACCCCGGCAACGTAGCCGCCAACATCAGCGCCGGCTCCCACTACGGCTACCTCCTGGTGTGGGTACTCGTCGTGGCCAACCTCATGGCCATGTTCATCCAGTACCACTCCGCCAAACTGGGCCTAGTCACCCACCGCTCCCTGCCGGAAATCATGGGCGAGCGTCTCTCCCGCCGCGCGCGCCTAGGCATGTGGGCCCAGGCCGAGCTCATCGCCGCGGCCACCGACCTCGCCGAAGTCATCGGCGGCGCCATTGCCCTGCAACTCCTCTTCAACCTCCCCCTGTTCGCGGGCGCGCTCATCATCGGCGCGGTCTCCATCATTCTCCTCATCTTCCAGAAGAAGAACCAGTGGTTCGAGGGGCTTGTCATCGGCCTGCTCCTGGTCATCTGCATCGGCTTCCTTGCCGGCCTCGCCATCGCCCCGCCCGACCCCGCCGACGTGGCCGGCGGCCTCATCCCCCGCCTAGAGGGCAAGGACAGCATCCTGCTGGCCGCCTCCATGTTGGGCGCCACCGTCATGCCGCACGCCATTTACCTACACTCCTCCCTGACCAAGCAGCGCTACCCCGACCTGGAAATCCCCCGCGTGCTGGCCGGCACCCGCGCGGACATCGCCGTGGCGCTGTCCATCGCCGGGCTCGTCAACGTGGGCCTGCTGGTCCTGGCGGGCTCGGCCCTCTACGGCGTGGACGGCACAGAGACCATCTCCGGGGCCCACACGGCGATTGCCAGCCACCTCGGCCCGCTGGCCGGCGTTCTCTTCGCCATCGGCCTGCTGGCCAGCGGCCTCGCCTCGACGTCAGTGGGCGCCTACGCCGGCTCCGAAATCATGGACGGCCTGCTTCACATCAAGGTCCCCCTACTAGTCCGCCGCCTGGTCACGCTCATCCCGGCGCTGGTCATCATCGGCTGCGGGGTCGACCCCACTATGGCACTGGTGGTCAGCCAGGCACTTCTTTCCCTGGGCATCCCCTTCGCCATCATCCCGCTTTTCCGCTATGCCGGCTCCCGGGACGTCATGGGTGAGTTCGCCGCGAAACCCTGGTCTATGGCCGTGGGCTGGACGCTTGCCGCGCTGGTCATCGCACTCAATCTCGCCCTCGTGCTCCTGCCGCTGCTCTAGGCCGCCTACAATCAGCAGCCATGATTGAAGTAGCAGCCGTCGTCATCCGCAACCCACAAGGCCACGTGCTTACCGTGCGCAAGAAGTCCTCCACCAAGTACCAACTGCCCGGCGGCAAGCCTGAGGCGGGCGAGGCGCTTGTCGACGCCGCCCTGCGCGAAGTCGCCGAAGAAGTAGGCCTCACTCTCGACGCCGAGAGCCTCAACGAACTCGGCACCTTCGACGCCCCCGCCGCGAACGAACCGGGCGAGGTCGTCGTCGGCACCATCTTCACCTGCACCCGCACCGTCACCACCGACGAGCCCCACGCCGCCGCCGAAATCGGCGACACCGCCTGGGTCAACCCAGCTGCACCCGACCGCGAACTTGCGCACCTGTTGCGTGACCGCGTCTTCCCCGCGCTGGCTGGGTAGGTACGTTTTCGTAAATTGCATCTCGAAGCCACAGGCCGCATCGCCTGTTTCTACGCATCTGTAGCAGCGCACCTCCGCGCCCATTTTCTCGGCTCATCAACATAAGACAGAGGCAGGTCCGCTGAAATACCCACCCCTACTCAGGCATTTACTTCTTCCCGCTGGGAAGAAACACAAGGACAATGACCAAAACTGCTAGAGCAATCGTGACAGCATACGGCCATTGAACATAAACGGAAAGCGTCATCAGAATAACGCCAATAGTGGCCAAGATTTTTTTCCACATAAATTATTCTCCCTAACCGGTAGATTCTCTTTGACTGCTCTCCAGACAGTTCAGCAACGTCCATATGGCGAAATTCCAAGCACGCTACCCTAAAACCTTCGCCATTTAGTGCAACGATAGTTTTCAAAAACCAACCCGCTGAGGAAGTGCTTTAACTGGAGCGAGAACTGATACTGCCGCAATCAGCACTACCAGAGGCGCACATTTCTTGGGGCAATACATGCCCTTATCCCTTTCGCGAGAAGATGGCCGAGAACTCGGACACCCCCTAGAGTTACATGTGGTAGACAAATTTGGAAGCAAAAAATGGAAACCGTAGACGAACGTATACACTTCCCCAAAAATCCTTGCGAGAGCCCGCAAGAGGGCGTATCTTGCCGCAATTCGCCCTGCTGACATTTAGCCTCCTTTAGGCTTCGGCCTACCTGCTGCTTCTGTCATTGTCGGCACCATCTTCACCTGCACACGCACCGTCACCACCGACGAGCCCCACGCCGCCGCCGAAATCGGCGACACCGCCTGGGTCAACCCAGCTGCACCCGACCGCGAACTTGCGCATCTGTTGCGCGACCGCGTCTTCCCCGCGCTGGCCTAGCGCCAACTGTCAACACTTCGGCGTCATTGACCCCGAAGCCATCAAGAGCTACCCTTTTGAACATGTTCACTGAACACGTTCACCCATCGCGTTCGGCCGCCAAAGCTGGCACCGACAGCAAGGTCCTGGCCACCGCCTACGATCTCTTCCTCACCCAGGGCTACGCCACCACCAGCATCCGGACCATCGCATCCGAGGCTGGCGTCAGCGTGGGAACCGTCATGGGAGTCGGCGACAAACAAACGCTGCTCATCCGCACCATTGGCCAACACATTTCAGAGCTCCACGACGAGATTCGGGGGCAATCCGATAGCCTCCTCGATGTCCTCAAGCCATTCCTCCAGATGTTCACCGGCCACGAAGAACTCTCCCGTGCGTTCGGCGCGGCACTCATCCAACAAGGAAATCAAGGCGAAGCACTCACCGCGCTCAAAACACTCCTGACCGATGAAATCACCCTGCGCCTTGGCTCCAGACTCAACAGTGACGATGCAGCCGAGTACTCCAACCTGCTATACAACGTCTACCTCGGCTTTCTCATCGGGTGGGCCGCGGGCCTCTACGACACCGAACAACTCACCTCCCAAGCCGCCTCATCCATCGAACGCCTCAACACCGCATTCGGAGTAACCCAATGATCCTAGAATCCTCCCCCGCTTGGCCCTCCCTGCTACTGGCTGCCATCCTGCTTGGCGACGCCGCCCTCTCCCTCAAACCAGTCCCCTTTATCGAAGCCTGCCTCAGCGGCGTCAAACTCCCCAAGGACTGGTGGTGGGCGCTCATTGTCATCAAGTATCTCGCCGCCGCAGGACTCATTGCCGGCCTCTGGTTCCCCGGCGTAGGAATTGCAACCATGGTTGGCGTCATCGCATACTTCTGCGCAGCCGCAGCAGCCCATGTCCGCGCCCACTTCCTCGGTAGCGCATTCTGGATCAACTGCTTAGGCATGCTCGCATTCTCCATCGGAGTACCGATCCTGACGCTCGCACTGACTTAAGACACCAGTCAACCATTCACGGCTTCCAGAAGGAAGATGCATCATCGCACCTATTGATTGATGACTTGATGCTTTCTACCCTAAAGGTATGCACACCAGGATAAACCTCCCCTCCTTCGATTGCGGCGGACCAGCTCTAGTTGATCTCAGCGACAAAGAAGCCGTATGGGCGGTGCTCGATGATCATTCCTGATGTCAACATTCTCGTTTATACCTTCCACTCCGCAGCACCACAACATAAACCCGCTCAGCAGTGGTTAAGTGGTGCGCTGAATCGGCATGAAACAATTGGGCTCCTGGATGTTGTGGCAACGGGCCTTGTTCGAGTTATGACCAACCACAAGCTATTCCACAAACCACTAACCGCCCAGCAAGCACTGACTGCACTCAATACCATTTTAGCGGCCCCAAACGGGCACTCTTTTGAGCTCCAGCCCAGGGACCTGGACAACCTTCACTGAACTGGTGCGCTTGCACAAGCTTAAAGCCAGCGACATCCCTGATGCCTGGATAGCCGCGTCCGTAATAGAAGAAGAAGCAACCTTACTGAGCCAAGATCAGGGCTTTGCCCGCTTCCGAGAGCTGCGCTGGCACCCGCTTCTAGAATGACAACAACAAACGCAGATCCCGAGCCACCGGTGAACGATGACTAGGGTTCTATAAGTTGAAGCAGCGAAATCAAGCAATCAATAAACCGACAAGCCCTCGACTAAAGCGACAAAATTAACGCACTCTAAAACTTCTCGATGTTAGGACAAGGACTAGTATTGAGGCATCTGCCGATGGCGCTACGTCCGCCGACTAACAAAATACACTCGGCAACAACCAACACCGTCCAAATCCGACTCGTCGCTAGCGCAGGAAGTCGTTGAGCAGATTCCGCCTCCTCTTTTGCGTAGCAGCTGCAACTAGTCGTTAGATAAAGCGGAAAATCTCCTAGCAAACAGGCTGTGTAATTTAACCATTTCCTTTACACTCATTAGAAGAAGAGTCTTCAGAGAGTTTTTCCTCCAGGAAAGAAAGCGGCGTGATAGTAGTATCCCCTTTCCCGGCCCTTCCGGTTTTAGAGTGCGTTGATTTTG
>NZ_KV799824.1:0-1709 GCF_001810085.1 Corynebacterium sp. HMSC072A02
ATCATTCTGGTTAAGATGTATCTCCACCCGATTATCAATCAGTGGCAGTAAAACAATCGTCTACATAAACCACCAAGCGAGTAAGAATAAACACTCACACGCTATACAGCACCAACTGGTGCTCAAAATAAATGCTCCTTAGAAAGGAGGTGATCCACCCGCACCTTCCGGTACGGGGACCTTGTTACGACTTCGTCCCAATCGCCGATCCCACCTTCGACAGCTCCCTAACAAGTTTAGGCCACTGGCTTCGGGTGTTACCAACTTTCATGACGTGACGGGCGGTGTGTACAAGGCCCGGGAACGTATTCACCGCAGCGTTGCTGATCTGCGATTACTAGCGACTCCGACTTCATGGGGTCGAGTTGCAGACCCCAATCCGAACTAAGACCGGCTTTCAGCGATTCGCTCCACCTCACAGTGTCGCTGCGCGTTGTACCGACCATTGTAGCATGTGTGAAGCCCTGGACATAAGGGGCATGATGATTTGACGTCATCCCCACCTTCCTCCGAGTTAACCCCGGCAGTCTCTCATGAGTCCCCAACCAAATGCTGGCAACATAAGACAAGGGTTGCGCTCGTTGCGGGACTTAACCCAACATCTCACGACACGAGCTGACGACAACCATGCACCACCTGTACACCAACCACAAGGGACACTACATCTCTGCAGCAATCTGGTGTATGTCAAGCCCAGGTAAGGTTCTTCGCGTTGCATCGAATTAATCCACATGCTCCGCCGCTTGTGCGGGCCCCCGTCAATTCCTTTGAGTTTTAGCCTTGCGGCCGTACTCCCCAGGCGGGGCGCTTAATGCGTTAGCTACGGCACAGAAGACGTGGAAGCCCCCTACACCTAGCGCCCACCGTTTACGGCATGGACTACCAGGGTATCTAATCCTGTTTGCTACCCATGCTTTCGCTCCTCAGCGTCAGTAACTGCCCAGAGACCTGCCTTCGCCATCGGTGTTCCTCCTGATATCTGCGCATTTCACCGCTACACCAGGAATTCCAGTCTCCCCTACAGCACTCAAGTTATGCCCGTATCGCCTGCACGCCCGAAGTTAAGCCCCGGAATTTCACAGACGACGCGACAAACCACCTACGAGCTCTTTACGCCCAGTAATTCCGGACAACGCTCGCACCCTACGTATTACCGCGGCTGCTGGCACGTAGTTAGCCGGTGCTTCTTATACAGGTACCGTCACAAAAAGCTTCGTCCCTGTCGAAAGGAGTTTACAACCCGAAGGCCGTCATCCCCCACGCGGCGTCGCTGCATCAGGCTTCCGCCCATTGTGCAATATTCCCCACTGCTGCCTCCCGTAGGAGTCTGGGCCGTATCTCAGTCCCAATGTGGCCGTACACCCTCTCAGGCCGGCTACCCGTCGACGCCTTGGTAGGCCATTACCCCACCAACAAGCTGATAGGCCGCGAGCTCATCTTGCACCGAAAAAACTTTCCAACCACCACACTAAAGGCAGTTCATATCCGGTATTAGACCCAGTTTCCCAAGCTTATCCCAGAGTGCAAGGCAGATCACCCACGTGTTACTCACCCGTTCGCCACTCGAGTACCCCTTGCAAGCAAGAGGCCTTTCCGTTCGACTTGCATGTGTTAAGCACGCCGCCAGCGTTCGTCCTGAGCCAGGATCAAACTCTCCACAAAAAAGGCCGTGAAAAGCCCAAACCTAGACAAAAAGACAAACCACAACA
>NZ_KV799825.1:0-1305 GCF_001810085.1 Corynebacterium sp. HMSC072A02
TGAAGCGTCCTGGGTTTAGTTCCGCTTCTTTTACGGCCCTGTGTTGATGGGCTGGGTGAGATAGTACTCGGTTTCTACTTCCTGTGGGGTGGCGTAGTCCAATGCTTCGTGAAGCCGCTTAGTGTTCCACCAATGCACCCACCGCAAGGTGGCCAGTTCGACTTCTCCGACCGACGTCCACGGGCCCTGGGCATGAATCAGTTCCGCCTTGTAGAGACCGTTGACTGTTTCGGCTAGTGCATTGTCGTAAGAATCGCCGATTGTTCCCACACTCGGGCGGATTCCTGACTCAGCTAGCGCGGTGGAATACTTCAGTGACACGTACTGGCTGCCCCGATCGCTATGATGAATCAGTTGATTTCCATGGATTCGCCCTGCAGTCGTTAACGCATGCTCCAAAGCCTCCATGGGCAGCGCATCAGTACGCATCGTCGAGCGTGTAGCAACACCAACAATCTTTCGGCTGAAGACATCCACGACAAACGCGGTGTAGGCGAATCCCGACAGGGTGCGAACGTAGGTAATGTCGGCAACCCACAGCCGGCCTGGTGCCTGCGCACGGAAGTTTCGGCGCACTAGGTCCGGGCGATGATCCGGTGTCTTCGGGTTAATTGTTGTTACCGGGGTTCGCCCACGTCTGCGGCCAGAAACACCTGCAAGTTTCATCAGACGTGCGGTCTTGTCGCGGCCGATATGAAAGCCTTCGCGGTTCATCGCGTGCCACATTTTGCGGATGCCATAGACCGAGAAATTCTCCGCGTGAACACGCTGTATTTCTGGGATGAGCAGGCTATCGCTTAAGGCTCTTGCGCTGGGAACACGTGTGGTGGCTTTGCGGTAGCCGCGTGAAGTAATGAATCCACGATCTGCTTGTTTAAGGACTCGGCAGATGGCCTCGACCCCAAATTGATCTTTGTACGCGTCGATGTAGGAGATCATTTGGTCGTGGGTCGGTCGAGTTCCGCTGCGAAAAAAGCCGAAGCAGTTTTAAGAATCCCGTTTGCTCGTTTCAGTTCGCGGTTTTCGCGGCGCAGACGCCTGAGTTCTTCTTCCATTGTTTCGCCGCCTGAAGCGTCAGAATTATCGCGTACTGAGGCGCTGTCACGGTACCAGGCCCGCAACGTGTGGTGAGATACTCCAAGCAGCTCACCGACCTCCGTGTAGGCGCGTTGCAGTGAGCAAGACTCCAGGCGGACCATTTCGATGATCTGATGGACCGCCTTCTCCTTGAACTCGACGGAATACTTTCTAGGCATAGTTCAATCCTTCCTTAGCTGAGGTAGGAACTAAACCCAGGACGCTTCA
>NZ_KV799826.1:0-4234 GCF_001810085.1 Corynebacterium sp. HMSC072A02
TCCACTACGTGTCCACGATTTGCGGGCAACCCCAAGTGTTTCCAGGGGAGAACGCAGATGATGGGGATAGCGCCGCGCTGGTGAAGCCCGACGGCACGGTGGAGCTACTAGGAAGTTCCCCTGTTGATTTAACAGCTTTTGTTGAAGCTGGGGACTGGGTAACCACTCAATAAAACTGACCGCCAACCAATATGTCTCATACTCACCTCCGTTACCACCAAGGCGTGGAACACACCCAACACCCCACGGAGGAGACAAACCACATGTCGGATGAAAACACCACCCCCGCAGACCTCGCACAGCAGGCCGCTGACAAGGCGCAGCAGGCCCAGCACGACACCGAGCAGGGAACTACACCCAAGCCGGTGAACACCTAGGCGAGGCGCAGGCCAACGAGGCGGACGAAGCCGTAGACCTTGACGCGCTACGTAAGCAGCTCGCCCGATACGAAGCGGAAAACCGCAAGTTGAAGAACGAGAACGGCGACCGCCGAGTGAAGGCGAAGCAGGCGGAAGAACAGGCAGCGACGTTGAAGAAACTCGCGCAGGTACTCGGTTTTGAACCGTCCGACAAAGACACGGAGGAACAAATCAAGCAGGCCAAGGCCGCTGCGCAGGAACGAGAAGCCGAGCGTGACAAGCTCCAGGCCGAACTCGACCGAATGCGCGAGGACAACACCCTACGCAAGCTGGCGAAGGAAAACGGGGCAGACCCCGACATGCTTGTGCCGTATCTCCGTGGTGTAGGTGATCTCCCGAAGTGGGGCAGCGACGAGTGGGACAGTAAGGCTGGCGAACTCGTCACCAACACGCTCAACTCATTCCCACAGTTCAAGGCGGGTGGGGTAGCACCCCGCACCAGCGGAACCCCAGCCCCACGAACAACAACGATGGCCGAATCCTCACCGCCGATGACCTCGACCGCCTGTACGCACAGGGCAAGTTTGAGGAAATCAACAAGGCAGTGGAGGAAGGCCGTATCAGCCGCTAAAAGTTTCCACTAGGAGGAACGCACTATGGCAACTCCACAGTCCCACAAGAACTGGGATCCGGTAATCGGCCCGATTGTCGCGTCTGCGCTCATGCAGCCGCTCCGTCAGACCTGGGCATTCGCGCAGGAGGGTGTGACGAACTGCGACTTTGAGGGCGAAATCCGCGGTAAGGGTGACGAGGTTGTTGTCACCAACCTTAGCCGTCCCACCATCCGTAAGTACGACGAGTCCGAAGACATGATTGTTGAAGATGTCGAGTTCGGAGAGCGTAAGTTCAAGACCGACCAGGGCGACTACTTCAACTTCAAGATTCCGCTGGTATCTTCCGTCCAGTCTGCTCTAGACGTGAAGCCGGAGGCAGTCAGCGAGGCAGAGGAAGGCATGTCCGAGCAGGTCGATACCTACATCGGCAAGCTCATGAAGGACGGAGTGAAGAACTCCAACAAGGTGGGCACCCTCCCGCTCGACATTGAGAAGAAGGACGCGTACAAGACGCTGGTGGTGCTGCGTAAGAAACTCAACGCCACTTCGGTTCCGAAGACTGACCGTTTCGTGATGGTTGGCCCGGAGATGGAATCGGCGTTGCTGTACGACGAGCGCCTGGACAAGGCAGTGAACAACAGCAATCTCTTGAACGGTGAGATTGGTCGCCTGCTCGGGTTCCGCATCATTTCCGCGCCGACGGTGCCGACGGTGGCGGGCCGTGAGGTGGTCATTGCGGGCCACCCGATGGCTACCCCGTTCGGCTACCAGATCACGGAGGTGGCGGAATCGTCCATGCTGCCGTTCCGTTTCACCCGTGCGATTACGGGCCTCCAGGTGTACGGCGGTTCCGTGTTCCGCCCGGAGGTGCTGGCGACGGCTGAACAGGATGTGGTGGAGCCGACCACGGCGGGTGCTACCGAGTAGACGCTAGCCCGTAGCAGGCAGCGAAGGGGGTCAGGGTGTGTGCCTTGGCCCCCTTTACCCATACCTGGATGAAGGGCACACCATGAATAATCCGTATCAGGAAGAACTACTTAACCGTCTCCGTGACCATGATAACGCGAGGGGTGAACGTGAACTGACCCGGCTTATCAACTGGGCTACATCCGCTGTGTTGAAGTACACAGCTGTGCGGGCGCTCACTAAGACGATGATTGAGAAGTGGGTCAGAGTTAAGGCAGCAGGGTGTGTTCGATGCCGTCTAGGATCACATCGATGACGAGGTCGTAGTATTCCTCGGACATCGCTTCTTCTTCATCAGGGTGTGAGAGAGGCTCCAGGTAAGAGTTGACAATACTGGTCAGTCCAACAGATTGAGCCATCATAGGCTCAAGCCTGACAAGCATTTCGTGCAGGTTGTGGCGAGGCTGGATTTGATTGGATGCGCGCAGGTTTCTCGCTCCGATCGTGTGGATGATCGAGTTCGCGATAATTGTGTAGGCCACAGGCGAATTGTCACCAAACCCAGCTTCTTGTAGTTTGGCCCAGGCTCCATCGATCATCGGCAAAAACTGTTCGGTGAACTTGCCCCGCGCGAACCTGTCGGTAATCCCCGGATATGCTAACAATGCGGGGCGTAGATTGTGAGCCATAGCTCGAAACCAGGCTTTCCATTCAAGGTCCGGGTCGGGAACTTCAATCCCGACACATACCCGGTCTACAACAGCATCACAAATGGCTTCCTTGTTTGGAAAATAATGATAAATCACTGAGGGAACCACGCCCAGTTCACGGGCAATGTCCCGTACTGACCATCCCTCAACGCCACTGATCGCGCTTAACTGTACAGCTTGTTTGACAATCAGCTCGCGTGATAGCCCAGCCCTTCGCCCCGTTAGCACAGTGTTCATAAGGTGACCCTAACTTATTCCTTGACCCTTACTAGAACACCATTCTACAATATCCCTAAGTGAAACAGTGTTCTAGTAATGGAGTGTAGTGATGCCCGACCCTCGTAGTAATAAGCCGACACAGAGCTCTATTGATCCAGGAGCGCAAGCGAACCTGGTAGTGGGAATCGTTTTTCTCGCCTTTATGGGGCAAATGATTCTCAATCCGATCATCGCGCCACTGTCACGACAGATGGGATTGCGGGAATGGCATATTGGCGCCACTATCTCTTTGGCAGCGATTGTACTAGCGAGCTTGAGTGCTTATTGGGGGCGAGCTTCCCAACGTGTCGGCGCTAAACGTGTACTCGCTGCTGGGCTTGTGATCGCGATCATCGCTTTGAGCGCCTTCGGTATTGTCTCCTACCTGGGGATGAACCAGGTAGTTGGCGGTGTCGGACTAGTTTTTGGTGTTGTGATCACTCGTGGTTTGCTCTATGGTGGAGGGATTTCAGCGATCGCCCCGACCGCGCAAGCCCACCTGGTCACGCATGCTGCCAGCGAGAACGGGCGGGTAAAAGCACTGGGCATGATTGGAGCGGCTCAAGGGATGGCCTCCATTGTTGGAGGTGTTACTGGAGGTGTGTTAGCCGCTGCTGGTGGCCTGCTCTTGCCCTTGGTGGTCATGCCCGTTGTGATGGTGATTGGTCTGGTTGTTCTCTTGGTGAGTTTCGCACCTCAAAGCCGAGGGCAACTTTTTGCAAAGCCTCAACGGATTCGCTTCACTGATCCGCGTGTAGCTCCCTGGCTAGCAACTGGTCTGGTGATGTTTCTTGTGTTTTCTTCTGTTGCTACGATTTTTGGATTCACTGTCCAAGACCGCTTCGCCCTGTCGGCAACTGCGACCGCAGGTATTTCCGCGATTTACCTGACCATCATGGGCGTGACCATGATCATTGCCCAAGCGGTGATTGCTCCAAAGACAGGGTGGGGAGCAGCGAAGCTTTTACGTACTGGTCTGGCCATTACACTAGTTGCAACTGTGCTCATTTGGCCTACCTCCTCGCACGCTTTACTGGTTGTCGGGTGTATCGTGCTGGGGGTAGGTATGGGACTGGCGATGCCCGGGTACAACACTGGCCCAACCTTGAAGATGAGTGCAGATGAGCAAGGCGCAGTGGCTGGCATCATCAACGCTAATAATGGGTTGGCGTACGCGATTGCCCCGCTGGCTTCGACCGCCCTTTACGGGTGGAACCCGCTGGCACCCTTCGCCGTCTGTATCGCCTTGATTGCAGTGGTCGTCATCTACGCCCACACTGCACCCGCACTACGCCAATAACTATGAGCGTGCCTGAAGTAGCCGTTCCATCACGTTATCCGCAGGAGTCGGCCCTGAGGTTACCCTCGTTTAGTGGACACCCTATTT
>NZ_KV799827.1:0-303 GCF_001810085.1 Corynebacterium sp. HMSC072A02
AAAACACAAAAGAACAAAGAAATCACACAAACCACACAACCTGAAACCACACACCACACAAAGCAGTACGCAGTAACAAGCATGCGGTTAAATGCTCGCGTCCACTATACAGTTCTCACACAACACCCCACACAAGACAACAACCACACCAAAAAAGTAGTTATTGAAACTTACATGGGTTATACAACCAGGGAACAATGCCCCAGACACCCAACAATGCACCAAGCACTCATCTATACGCAATCAGACGTACATGTGTTAGTTGATTAATCATTCTGGTTAAGATGTATCTCCACCCGATTA
>NZ_KV799828.1:0-312 GCF_001810085.1 Corynebacterium sp. HMSC072A02
GGCCCTTCCGGTTTTAGAGTGCGTTGATTTTGTCCTGTAGTTGTCCGGAGTGGATCAGGCACCGCAAGATGTAGTGGTTGAGGTTTTTGAAACCTAGGGCGATGCCGCGTAGGTGTTCGAGTCTGCCGTTGATTGCCTCGACGGGGCCGTTGGATGCACCGATATCAAAGTAGGCGAGCACATCTTTGCGTCGTCGCCACAGGGTGCGTCCCAGTTGGGCGAGCTCTTCTAAGCCTTTTGGTAGTCCTTTGCGCAGGGTGTGGATGATGCGTTCCATAAGCTTTTTGCCTTCCGATTTCCTCGGATGCGCGT
>NZ_KV799829.1:0-275 GCF_001810085.1 Corynebacterium sp. HMSC072A02
TGATGAGTCTGGTAAGCCGAAGATTTCGACGAATGCTGACTTTGCTAACGGTGCAACCGAGGTTGTTGCTGGTGCGCAGGTTAACGACCGTGTTACCTATGAGAACCTGGTTCCGGGTAAGGAATACACTCTGTTCGCTGAGCTGATTTCCAAGGAGGACGGCAAGACCGTTCTGGGTGAGGGTGAGAAGACCTTTACTCCGGTGTCTGCTAACGGTGAGGTTGTCGTTACGATCACTGTTGATGAGTCCGTTAAGGAGCCGGTTGAGGCTGCGG
>NZ_KV799830.1:0-38609 GCF_001810085.1 Corynebacterium sp. HMSC072A02
CATCCGGGTTGTCCGGCGTGTCGGGGTTGTCCGGAGTGCCTGGGTCCGCCGGCTTATCGCAGTTGCACTTGGTGCCAACGCGGATCTTCCGATCCTGCTTTTCCTTCGTCACCGTCTCGTTAGTCTCCGGATCGCCAACAGGCTCACCGTTGACAAGCTTCCAAGTCTTGGAAACTTCCTTCTCACCATTGACACCAGGCTGGTCCTCTTCGACCTTGCCCGCTTCGAGGTTCGGGTCGTACTCAATGATGGTCTCGTACGGAATCTCCTCGGTGTGCTTGTCCGTCAGCTCGGTCTCGTTCTCAGCCGGACCAACCTCGATGATGCGCGGGGAAGGCTTGCTGATTTCCTCAGAAGACTCCTCCTTGCTCACCTCGCCGTTATCAACAGTCACCGTGACGGTGTGCTTGATCTCACCAGGCGTACCTTCTTCGACAACCTTGGACTCGCCCGGCTCCAGGTCCGGGTTCACACGGATCTCGGTCTCGTACGGGGTCTTCTCGGTCCATTCGACGTTCTCGGTGACAGCCTCAGTCTTGGTGCCAACACGGATAATCGCGTTGGTCGGCTCCTTGGTGCGCTCGGTGGTCACGGTCGGCTCGCCGGAAGGCTTACCGTCCACGATCTTCTGAGTGGAAGTGACGACCTCAGTACCCAGCTCGCCCTGCATATCGACGACCTGCTCACCCGCCTTCAGATTCGGATCGAAGACGATCTCAGTCTCGAACGGGACAGGCTTCTCAACCGTGGTCACCACAGAGGTGTCCTCGGGTGCCGGACCGTACTCAATGATTTCATTGACCGGATCCTTGGTCTGCTTCTCCTCAGGGGTCACCGTGGCTTGGTCGCCCTTGGCGGTGAAGTCTGCGGTATAGGACTTCTCACCCGGTACACCCTTCTGAACGACCTTGATCTCACCCGGCTTCAAATCCGGATTCGGTCGGGTCTCAACATCGAATGGAACCTGAGCCTTCCACTCAACCTTCTCCGAAGCTTCGGAAGTGTCCGAAGGCTTGGTGCCAACGGTGATGACCTCATCAACCGGCTGCTTCGTGATCTCCTCGGTGATCTGCGGATCACCTGGCTTGGAGTTGACGATGTCACGCTTGATCGTCACGGTCTTCTCACCCGGTTGACCAGGCGTCGTCACCTTGGACTCACCAGCAGGCATGTTCGGGTCGTACTTCACAACAACCTTGAACGGAGCCTCAGCCTTGAAAGACTCAGTGTTCTCACCGGTCGTCTTGGTACCCACACGAATCTCGGCCGCAACCGGCTCCTTGGTGCGCTCAGTCGTCACGGTCGGCTCGCCGGAAGGCTTGCCATCCACGATCTTCTGAGTAGAAGTCTCGACATCAGTGCCGAGCTCACCCTGCTTGTCGACGACCTGCTCGCCAGCCGGCAAGGTGTTATCGAACGTAATCTTCGTTTCGAACGGCACCGGCTTCTCAGTCTTGGTTACCACAGAGGTGTCCTCAGCGCGTGGGCCATACTCTACGATGCGCTCAACAGGTTCAGTGCGGGCTTTGCTTTCCGCAACCTGTGCTTCACCGTTGGTGCCGATGAAGGTTGCAGCATAGGAAGCCTCGCCGTTTTTACCTTCCTGGACGACCCTGGTCTCGCCCGGAGCGAGGTCATTGTTCGGTCGCAGAGTCGTGCCGAATGGAATCGGTTCAGTCCACTCGACCTTATCGGTCGCCGTGGCCTGCTTGGTACCAACGGTGATGACCTCGTCGACAGGCTGCTTCGTGATCTCTTCAGAGACCGTCGGCTTACCGTCCGGGTTCGAGTTGGTGATGTTGCGCTTGATCGTCACCGTCTTCTCACCCGGAACTCCTGGCGTTGTCACCTTGGACTCACCAGCAGGCATGTTCGGGTCGTACTTCACAACAACCTTGAACGGAGCTTCCGTCTTGAAGGTCTCTGTGTTCTCACCAGTGGTCTTGCCACCAACGCGGATGATCTGCTTGACCGGAGCCTTAGTCTGCTCCTTGGTGACTACCGGGTCGCCAGAAGGTTTACCGTCGACAAGCTTTTGCTTAGTCGTAACGGTCTCTTCGCCTTCTTCACCCTTCTGGTCAATGACCTGCTTGCCAGCCTCCAGGTTCGGGTCGTACTTAACCTCAGTCTCGAACGGAACACGGTTCTTCTCAGTGAAGACCAATTCCTGATCGTCAAGGCGCGGGCCGTACTCCACGATGCGTGGCTTCGGGTCCTTGATCACGGTATCGGACGTGGTCTTCACCGTCGGAACGCCACCAGGTTCAAGCGTGGCGTCGAACTTCGCAGTGATGGTGCGTTCACCAGCTTCGCCCTCCTGAACAACCTTCACCTCACCCGGCTTGAGTGCCGGGTTCGGACGCATGATGGTATCGAAACCAGTAGCCATGGTCCAGGTCATTTCATCGGTAGCCTTTGCGGGCTTGGTACCAATGACGACGACCTCATTGACCGGAGCCTTGGTCTGCGACCACTTGCCCTTTCGGTCCTGTACCTCTGTGCCTGGAACACCTTCGGTTTCGACCTTGTAGGTACCCTGCGGGACGGTGTCATCAAACTTGTACTCAACATCAAACGGCACCTCGCGCGTCGGGGCATCCTGGATGTTGATCGGTGCATAAATCCGATCGGTGGAACCATCGGAGTAGGTAACCGTGACCGGAACCTTGATAGAATCACCCGGCTTCGCGGTCTTAGGTGCAGTAGCAATTACGTTGCCCTTGTCATCCAGGCCGACCAGCCAATTGCCGTTGGCCGTCGCGACCGTGTACGTCGGATTACCAAACTCGTTTTTATTCCCAGTTGCAGTGTAGCCATCAGCCGGAGTGATCTTGTATGGCTGATCCTCCGCCACGGTAATACCTTCAGGCAGATCAATCGTAAGCGGTGCGGTAACCGTCTCACCAGGGAACGTAGTCTCTGGCGGGTAAGTTGGATCGACCTCGAAGTTCTGGGTCAAGTTCACCACGGTGGTGACTGGAACCTCATCAGTTGAGCCATCAGGGTAGGTCACTGTCACGTTGTGTACGTGCTTGTCGCCCGGCTTTGCGGGCTTGTCGCCCGGCTTAGAGCCATCGGGCGGGGTTACGGTGACCTCACCAGTCTTCGGATCGATCCTGTAGGTCCACCCGTCAACGGTGTCCTCAGTTTTCAGCTTGTCACCGTCCATGCCGAAGGAGAATGTCGTGCCGTCCGGTGCACCGTCCCGGTTAACGGAACGCTTCACCTCGGTGCCCGGCTTGGTGGATTCGACCGGGTAAGTAGGCTTGTTGATGTCCTTCTGGTTCCCCTTGACATTAAACGGTGCATAGACCGTGTCGGTGGAACCGTCGAGGTACTTGACGGTAACAGGGACATTCACACCGTCACCAGGTCGAGCGTCCTTCGGTGCGGTAGCGGTGACGACACCGTTTTCGTCGACGCTGACCTTCCAACCATCGACGTCGGAAGGCACCTTGTAGCGCTGCGACGGATCTTTAGCTAGGTCGCGCTCGGGAATCTTTGATTCGTCCGTGATGTCAGACGTAATCACGCCACCCGGCGTCGTGGTCTGCAGCATGTACTGTGCCTCGTAAACCTGACGCATCTCTGCCACAACGACGACGGTGGCGATGGTCTTATCAGACGAGCCGTCCTTATAGGTGACACGAACAGGAATATCCGCGGAACTACCAGGAAGCGCTCGCTTGCTAATCGGGGTAGAGATCACACCCGTATCCGGGTCAATCTTTACGTCTTCCCACTTCAAATTACGCGGAGGCGCAATATAGTCCGGATCATTCGGATCCGTAATGATGGAGAATTTCGGTTCAGAAGCTTCGTGCATGTTAGTGCGGTCAACCTGGCTGACCGCCAAGTCGCCTGGTCGGCCCGTAACTGTCGGATACAAGGGATCATTCGTACGCGCGTAGGCATCGATGACCGTAAACTCTGCCGGAACGGTAGCGGTGGAACCGTCTGGGTAGGTTACTTCTACCGGAACGGTGACAGTCGTTCCGTTCTGCACAGTCACATCCGGGGTTGCGGTAACCGTACCCTTCTCATCAATGTCGAATTTCCAGTCCTGCGGCAAGTTATCAGGCAACTTGTACTTAGCGAGCTTCGGATCGGACAACATCGTATCGATATCCGAAGTCACCTTCTCCCCTGCCTTAGTCACCTGCGCAGGGTAGAAAGCGAAGTCCTTGCCGGTGCCATCACCAATAACGTTGATGGTGCCGGTCACCACCTGTGGGGTAGCGCCCGTAGCGTAGTAAGCCTTCACTGGGATGGTTAGTCGCGCGCCAGGTATAGCTGTTTCCGGAATCGTCGACGTCAGCTCACCAGTCTTTTCGTCAATAGTGACTGTCCAGTCACCATACTTGTACTCCAAATTACCGTCGGGGAAGGTATAGCGATTGGGCTTCTCGTCATCGGCGCGACCGCCCAAGCCAATCTCCGGCAAGGTTGGCTGAAGCGTAACCGTTTCATTTACGTGGCCGGATTCCGCGGTGTAGTCCGGAACCTTGATCGCATTGACGATCTGGAAGGGAACTTCAACGGTATCGGTCGTCCCATCTGGGTAGGTAGCGATAACCCTCGGCAAAATCTTGGTGTTGTTCGCAGCAGCTTCCGGCGACGTCGCCTTGACCTTCACAGTTCCGTCATCATCGACCGTTACTTTCCATCCTTCCGGAACGGACGTAGGGTCAACATCAAAAGACTTGGGCCAGACTGGGTCGTATCCCTCAAAGCTGGGCTTTAAATCAAGCTCGGAAACAAGTTCCTTACCTGCTGGGCCCTCAACCGTTCCCCTGACAGCTAATTCCGTAACCTGAGTATCGTTCGGGTCGATGACAGCGAGCAGCGGAATAATATCTTGCGAGCCATTGGAATAGGTGACGATAATACGGGGCTGAGCGAACGTGCCCGGCATCGGATTGGCTGGGGTCGTGACCGTGACGTCATAGGTGTTTGGATCTAGCTCGGCGTCCCAACCCCTATAAACGTAGCGCTTATCAAGCTTCACCTCGGCTTCGACGCCGCCGTCCTCACGTCTTCTCACTAGGTCAGCAATCTTGTCACCAACTTGCTTATAGGTAAGAGTTTGGGGCCCAGTGACAACTGTATTCGAAGTCTTATCAACGCCAGAGGTCACTGATTGCTGGACCGGAGAATACTCCGGATCGTGGAACTGGGTGTCATCGAAGCTCCACTGATAGTTGCTCACTACGTTGGCCTTATTGTAGCGAGAAAGCGAATTAGAGCTATCAAAAGCACTGCCTTCGCCGTTATTCTTCTCAGCGGCAGCTTGAAGCTGCTCCACAGAACGCGGCTTTGCTAATACGCTAAACCGCATGCCCTGCTGTTGACTCAGCTTCGTGCCCTTGTACTCCGGCATGGTGTAGAAGATATCGCCGGTAGTCTGATCGATACGCAGGCTCGACGTGCCGCCACCGGAAGCAGCGGTGTCGCTCGTTCCGATGAAGCTACCCTGGGCGTCGTAGGCCTCCACAACCATGCGGGACAGGGAATCATCCACGCCCCCGTCTTTAATCGCTGGAACGTTAATCTTGCCGACCTTGAGCTCTTCGCCCGGCCTGATCACCAGCTTTTCTCGGTTCTCCCACGATACCGAGATCGGATTACATTCGATGTTCTCGCTCGGCCACGGGTTTACGACGGCTGTAAAGTTTGCGTTGCCTCCCTGGGTGGCCCTAACCTTTGGGTCGGGATTCTCCTGCTTATAGTTGCCCTGCCAGGCGTAACGAACCGGGTTAGCGGCAGTGGCCTCAGCGAACTGCTTGACTTTCGCATCGGTCAGTTCCGCATAGAGGTTCAGGTTTCGCTGTGGGCCAGAAGCAGTAATACCGAGGATTTCGTCGGCCTTGTGGGTAACTACCTTGTCAACAAAGGTTTGACCAGCATCCGTGGCGGGAATTTGAGCTGCATCGAGGTACGTGCCCATCCTACCTCCGCTGGTAAAGCTCCAATCAGCGAACGTGCGGTCCTTCGAATTATCAAAGGCGACGCTCAAACCCCACCGGGTTTTGTCGGGGCTGCTCGCGCTCGGCTCCAAGGTTTTCCAGCTGAAACCAGCCTGGCTACCCTGCGGAGCGTTCTCCGAGACAACACACGAACCGGCCGGCAGGTCGGAGGCTTTCTGGGCATCCTGCTCCACCGCTCCCGACTTGTCGCGGATGCCGCCAGTGAACGGAGCGGCGGTGGCCTCGGGCATCACGGTGTTAAAAGAGGTGATGCTCAGCCCACTGAGCGCGAGTGTAATAGCAGAAAGAGCTGCCATCCCTTTACGGGAAGAGCGTCGCCGAGCGGTGTCGTTCCTTGATGCATTCATTCCTTAGGTCCTTTCAAAGGCAGTACCCTGCTCCACCCCACAGTGCGGAAACCCGAAAGTCGCAGAGACTTCTCAAGACAGTTCCTCACAGATTCCCTAGAGGATAGACAGGAAAAAGGCAGGTGAACGCTAAAAAGGATACCCTCCCACACATAAAGTCGCAATAAAAAACGGATTTTACCTGCACTTTTTAAAAATAAACACACAACTATATGGCAAGTATAGATTTCCCAGAATTGCCAGCCTTGTGAGATACTCTCCGGTTTCTGCACGTAGAGGGCGGGCGGTACTGGGAGACGTCGCCAAGCAGGGCGTGTTCATGGCCGCTTTATGCAGCCCCTTATCAACACCCCAGGTGGCTAGGCCCTACCCCTTATGCTTGCTTCCCTTATGATTCCTCATGGACCAAATCCGAACCACCGGAAGAGTTGGAGTCGCCTTCTTCATTGAGGTTCTGCATGAGGTTGGCCTCCATCCAGGCGCGTACGGTCTCCTCAAAGTCCTCGGAGTTCTCCACTTCCTCCACGACTTCATCGAGGTCCTGCGCGGTGAGGAACTTGGTAAAGGAGGCAACTTCTAGCTTCTCATCGCGGTTAAATAGCCCGTCTTGGTAGACCACGACGTAATTCTGTGGAAGCTCCGGCTTTGAATTAGGGCAGCCTTCGGCACCGGCAGGCTCCACGACGGAGACCTCCGGGGGCAGCGAGGCCATGAGCGCGACGTGGGTGCGCTCCAAAAAGTCCACGTCCTTCGTGCCCTCATCCTGGGCGGCCACGTAGTCCTTGGAAATTGAGCGGGCTTCCTCCGGGTTGTAGACGCTTAAGAATTCACCCGTGCAGCCGACGAAGAAGTTGCCGTTAGTGCTGACCCCGCTGACGTGCTCACCGCCCCGACGCACCAGCATGTTTTCCTGAGAAACGGTGGCCGCGCGCCCCTCATCGCGGAGGGTCTGGCGGTAGATTTCCGCCAAAACACGCTGTTCATGGGATGTCGGGTCGATCATGATGGTGATTGGCGCCGAGGCAACAGGCTTGGGGTCTGGCTTGGGCTCATATCCCGAGCAGGCGCTAAGCGACGCCCCCACAACCCCCACCAAGGCCACCCCAGCAACGCGGGAGAAGGTTCGGGAACGTGAGGTTTCGCGGGGCATCAAGATAGGGCGCATTCTTTCTCTTAAACCAGACATGGAGCAGGACATAAACCACAACATGTCACTACTGTGCAGCTGCAGCGCTTCAGGCGCAGCATCTGGCTGAATTTTACACATCCCATTGCCCTGACGCGGTGTGGCTCTCCTCAGCCACGGGCGACTAGACTGGTGCGGGTTATGACTAGCGCTATTACTGAATCTTCCGTTCGCGACGCGCTCACCCGCGTCGATGACCCAGAAATCGGTCGCCCCATCACTGAGCTTGGCATGGTGAAGTCCGTGACCGTCACCGGCTCGGACGTGGATATCGAGCTTTATCTCACCATCGCGGGCTGCCCGATGAAGAGCACCATCGAGTCCAATACCCGCGCAGCCGTTTCCGAACTAGACGGGGTCGGCGAGATCACCATCTCCATGACACCGATGAGCGATGAGCAGCGTAAAGAGCTCAAGCAGAAGCTGCGCGGCGGACAGGCCGAGCCGGAGATCCCCTTTGCCAAGCCCGAGTCCACCACCCGCGTCTTCGCGGTGGCCTCCGGCAAGGGCGGCGTGGGTAAGTCCTCCGTCACGGTGAACTTGGCCGCTGCCTTGGTAAACAAGGGCCTCAAGGTCGGCATCGTCGACGCCGATATCTACGGCCACTCCGTGCCCAGCCTGCTGGGTTCCACGGCGGGCCCCACAGTGCTTGACGACGAAATGCTGCTTCCCCCCGTCTCCCACGGCATCAAGCACATCTCGATTGGCCAGTTCGTGGAGGGTAACGCGCCCGTCGTCTGGCGCGGGCCCATGCTCCACCGCGCCCTCCAGCAGTTCCTCGCGGACGTCTTCTGGGGTGACTTGGATGTGCTCCTGTTGGACCTGCCGCCGGGTACTGGCGACGTCGCACTGTCGGTGGCCCAGCTCATCCCCAACGCCGAGCTGCTGATTGTGACCACCCCGCAGGCGGCCGCGGCCGAGGTGGCCGAGCGCGCCGGTTCCATCTCGCAACAAACGCGCCAGCGCGTGGCCGGCGTGATTGAGAACATGGGTGCGATGGTCATGCCGGACGGCTCCACCATGGACATCTTCGGTTCCGGTGGCGGCAGCGTGGTGGCCGAGCGCCTCAGCGTACTGCTGGGCCACGAGGTTCCCCTGCTGGCCAGCATCCCGCTCGATCCGAGCCTGCGCGCCGCCGGCGACGCCGGAACCCCCATCGTCATCTCCGCGCCCGACTCCCCCGCTACGCAAGCCATCACCAAGGTGGCGGATTCCATTGCGGTGCGCTCCGATTCCCTCGTGGGCAAGAAGCTCGGCTTGGGCGTGACCCGCAAGAACTAATCGGGCCTTAGGTGACATCCTCCCAGGAGGAGCTGCCCTCGCCGGCGGATGCATTCCCGCCGCGCGGGGGCTGTGTCGTTTTCTTGTTAGTCGCTCGCTCTTCCACGGACTGCTGCGCACCCAGGTCCGGGTAGACCTGCGAATAATCAAACGTCGGCCGCGCGGGGTTCTCCTGTGGCGCGGGCTGCGCTGGTCTCTGCGGCGCGGGTTGGTTGTTTACTTCTGCGTCGTGCTCGTACGGGCTGGTGCTCTTCTTGATGTCCTCAGCCATCTTTTTCGGGTTGAAATCGTCCCAGGCGGACTCGTCGCCGTCGAAAAGCGCCTTGGTGATAACCCCGCGCGGCCCCATGCGCGTCCACTCCGCCGCCTGGCTCAGCGGTACGCGAAGGTCATCGAACTCCGCGCCGAGACCGCTCATCTCACCGTTGAGCTCCGCCTTAGCATTGGCAATTGCTTTACGCGCCGCATAAATCGCCGCACGCACGTCCATGATCACACCGGGCAAGCGCTCGGGGCCGATGATCACCAGACCCAGCAGCACGATGACAAGGATCTCTACCCAACCAATTGAGGAAAACACGAAACTATCTTAACTACTTCGCTAATGGTGACAGGGCGACGGGCGCGCGGAAGGCTTCGGGGCTTATAAGTCAGCCCCGCTGGTTATGCCGGATGGCGCGCACAACCATCTCCACCTTGTCAAGGAAGTCTTGGCGAGGCCGATGCGCGGGCATCTCCGCGTCCGGCCCAGGCCCAGCGCCCTGATTAGCAATACCCGCAAGTTTAGCCATGAGGGAATCCGGCGCCTTGACGTGGGAATCCACGCTGCATTCCCGAATCCATTCGGCGGCATTGCGCTGGTGGTGAATGTCCGCACGGCACTCCGCACAGTGCACGAGATGAACGCGCACGCGGTGGGCATACTTGGCCGGCATTTCACCGTCGACAAAGGCGACGACCGCCTCGGGCCCCAAATGGC
The DNA here is from genome assembly GCF_001810085.1 of Corynebacterium sp. HMSC072A02. Lineage (NCBI taxonomy): Bacteria > Bacillati > Actinomycetota > Actinomycetes > Mycobacteriales > Corynebacteriaceae > Corynebacterium > Corynebacterium sp. HMSC072A02. The sequence goes on from NZ_KV799830.1 coordinate 9,781, forward strand.
CGATCGTATCCGCGCGCTGAGCGCGTGACTTGGCTTTATCGCGGACTTTGGCTTGGGCCTCAGTAAAGAATCCGGACAAGCCTAGGGAGTGGCCATGATCCTGATCCCCCGAGGACTTCTTATGCCCTGATTCCTTCACCTCAACGTCACCTCAACTCAGCGCGTGCTTTAAACCTTCACTTAGCTGCGAGTTTCGCAGTCCTAAGGCTAAACGCTGCCCAGTCTAGCGCGTGCGCAGCAGGCTGCGGGTGTCCGCGTTGGTCTGTGCTTCCTTTTCCAATGCGGCGCGCAACTGGGAGCGGCCACGGTGGATTCGAGAGCGCACGGTACCCATCTTCACGCCGAGAGTTTCGGCGATTTCGTCGTAGCTCATGCCAACGACATCACAGAGCACCACCGCAACACGAAAGTCAGGTGCAAGGTTATCCAGTGCCGATTGCAACGCCGGGTCGAGGTTAGCCACCGAGTAGGCCTGCTCCGGGGTCATGTCAGTGCCGGGGACACGCTCATAATCCTCCGGCAAGGCCTCCATGCGGATTTTGGAGCGGTGGCGGACCATGTCCAAGAAGAGGTTCGTGGTAATGCGGTGCAGCCAGCCCTCAAAGGTTCCGGCCTGGTACTTATTCAAAGAGCGGAAGACACGCATGAAAGTCTCCTGCGTAAGATCCTCAGCGTCATGCTGGTTACCGGAGAGGCGGTAGGCCAAACGGTAGACACCATCAGCATGTTCGGCAACGAGTTCCCCCCAAGAGGGCATATCACCCTGGCCAGCGTCGAACGCTGCGGTTCCGGTCAGCTCTTGGGCTTCTGCGTTCTCGGAAGAGCTGACGGTGGAAGAAGAATCACGAGTGCTTTGAGCGGGCTCAACACTGCGCTGCTGTGTGGTCATGAGGATTATCATTCTATAGTGCGGGCCGAAACTCCAGCCAGCGCACTGTGAGCAGCCTGTGAATCCGTCACTCCTCTTACATGCGCTTCTTGTGCCACACGGAGAGGACAATCGCGGGCGATTCTCGGCGCGCAGCTGCAGCGAGTTCACTATGGTTTTCTATTGTGACTACTACGGCTTATGACGCAATGCGAACCTATATCGAATCCACCAGCGAGAGCTCTGAGGTACTCGCCGCCGCCCGCGCCCACGCGGAGGAGTACGGACTTCCTTCGCCGGATGAGGCCACCGGCCAACTGCTCAGCACGCTCGCCGCGGTTTCTTCCGGTACCGCCTCCCGCCCCCAAGCGGTGGCGATTACCCCCGCTGCCTCTGTCGTGGGCCTTTACCTGTTGGCGGGGATGCCGGACAACGGAATCCTGACATGCATTGACCCAGAGGCCGAGCACCAGGCCAGCGCTAAGCAGGCCTTCCGCGATGCCGGCTACTCCCCTAGCCGCGGGCGCTTCCTTCCTTCCCGCCCCCTCGACATCATGGGCCGCTTGGCTAATGACACATACCAGGTGATTTACGCCGAGGTCCCCGCCCTCGACATGCCTGCGCTTCTCAAGGCAGCTTGGCCTCTGCTCCATCAGCACGGCACCTTGGTGTTGGCCAATGCGCTTCTCGACGGCACCGTGGCCGACCCCTCCCGCACCGACCGCGACACCGCCGCCGCCCGCGAGGCCGACGAGTTTGCTCGCTCCCTCGACGACGCCGCCGTCACCCGCTTACCCTATGGCGCGGGCCTGACACTCATCACGAAGCTCTAGCCCACCAAGCACCACAAAAGCGGGCGCGAAGGTGGCAATCACACCACCTGCACGCCCGCTTTCGGTGCAGAGATAGCGCGGCTTAGACCCTGACGTTCTTGCCCACGACAACCACGCCGCCTTCGGAGACCTTGAAGCGTTCCTCATCGCGCTCGCGGTCCACGCCGATGATGGCACCATCACTGACCACCACGTTCTTGTCCAGAATGGCGTGGCGAACCACCGCACCGCGGCCAATGCGCACACCCGGCAGGATGACGGAGCCTTCCACCGTCGCCCCATCCGCCACGTGCACATCCGAAGCTAGGACGGAGTTGCGCACCGTACCACCGGAAATGATGCAACCCGGAGCCACCATCGAGGACTGCGCAATACCGTTCTGCACAAACTTCGCCGGCGGGAAGTTGGAGTCATCCGTGGAATGAATAGGCCACGAACGGTTGTACAGGTTGAAGATTGGGTGCACCGAAATCATGTCCATGTGCGCCTCATAGAAGGAGTCGATGGTACCGACGTCACGCCAGTAGCCATGGTCACGCTCCGTGGAACCGGGTACTTCGTTAGCCATGAAGTCATAGACGTGCGCCTGATCGCGCTTCACGAAGTAAGGGATAATGTTGCCGCCCATGTCGTGGGCGGAATCCTCATCCTTTTCGTCTTCCAGCAACGCGTCGATAAGCGCCTGCGTGGTGAAGACGTAGTTGCCCATAGAGGCATAGGTCATGTTCGGGTCATCCGGGGTCGCCGGAGGATTGGCAGGCTTCTCGACGAACTCCGTGATCGTGCCCATCCCATCCGCCTGAATGCAGCCAAAGGCGGAAGCCTCCGAGCGCGGGACGCGGATACCCGCCACCGAGCAATCCAGACCGGTGGCGATGTGCTCTTCCACCATCTGGGCCGGGTCCATGCGGTAGACGTGGTCGGCGCCGAAGACGATGACATAGTCCGGCTTTTCGTCATAAATCAGGTTCAGCGACTGCAGGATGGCATCGGCCGAACCGTTGTACCAGCGCTTACCACGACGCTGCTGAGCCGGCACGGAAGCGATGTACTGCGGGGTGGGTCCAGACAGGTTCCACGCTTGGGAAATGTGGCGGTCCAGAGAATGGGACTTGTACTGGGTCAGCACCGCAATCTTGAGGAAACCGGCGTTGACAAGATTGGACAGCACGAAATCGATCAGGCGATAGGAACCGCCGAACGGAACGGCGGGCTTAGCGCGGTCTTCCGTCAGAGGAAAAAGGCGCTTTCCCTCACCGCCGGCAAGGACAATGGCAAGGACATTTGGAAGGCTTCTCACATCACCCAATCTATAGACGTTTTCTGGATCGCGCAGTCGAAGAGTGCTTGTTTTTACCCCCTTTTGATTGCCTCTCGCCTCCCCCGCAGGCCTACGCGCCACATGGCCTCTCAAGGTTTAGCGCGAGCTGTGGATAATCCGTATTCTGGCGGTTATGAGAGCCGGAATTTTTTCTAAGGAGTATCCGCCGGAGATTTATGGCGGAGCGGGCGTCCACGTTGCAGAGCTCACGCGCTTCATGCGCGAGATCATCGATGTTTCAGTTCACTGCATGGGTTCTGAGCGCGACGAGAAGGATGTGTTTGTGCATGGCGTTGATCCCTCGTTGAAGGAGGCTAACGCCGCACTGCAGACACTCTCCACAGGGCTGCGCATGGCCAACGCCGCCTCCGATATTGATGTGGCTCACTCCCACACCTGGTACACGGGACTGGGTGGGCACCTTGCCAGCCGCCTGTACGGCATCCCCCACGTGGTCACCGCACACTCGCTCGAACCCCACCGCCCGTGGAAGCGCGAACAGCTTGGTGGTGGCTATGAGATCTCCTCGTGGTCGGAAAAGAACGCCATGGAGTACGCTGACGCCGTCATCGCGGTGTCGGCCGGAATGAAGGACTCAATCTTGGATGCATACCCCCGCATCGACGCCGACAAGGTCCACGTGGTCCTCAACGGCATCGATACTCAGGTATGGCAACCGGGTGAGTCGGCGGTGCTGGATAAGTTGGGCGTCGACAAGCAGCGTCCCATCGTCGCCTTCGTGGGGCGGATCACCCGGCAGAAGGGCGTCAAGCACCTGCTGAAGGCTGCCCAGAACTTTGACCAAGACATTCAGCTTGTGCTGTGTGCCGGCGCACCCGATACGCCGGAGATTGCAGCGGAGACCGAGGCCCTCGTGGAGGAGCTGCGCGCCCAGCGTGACGGCGTGTTCTGGGTCAAGGACATGCTCTCGCGCGAGGAGATTAAGCAGGTCTACTCCGGCGCCGATGTGTTCGTCTGCCCCTCAATTTATGAGCCTTTGGGAATCGTCAACCTTGAGGCAATGGCTTGTGGCACCGCCGTGGTGGCGTCCAATGTGGGCGGCATCCCCGAGGTCGTTGTGGACGGCGAAACTGGTGTTTTGGTCAACTATGACGCAGATGACGACGCCACCTTTGAAGCCGATCTTGCCGCCGCCGTGAACCGCGTTGCTGCCGATAAAGAGCTGGCACAACGCTTCGGTGCTGCGGGCCGCCAGCGCGCCATCGAGGACTTCTCGTGGGCTACCATCGCGCAGCAGACCGTGGACATTTACCGCTCGTTAATGTAGGAAGGACTGCCGTGACGCATAAAGAAACGCACCATCGCCCAGAACTTCACTTCGTTCCCGATAGCGGGATCCTCGACGCCCCCGCAGGAATCGTCCGGGACGGTCATACCTGGCATCTGTTCCACCAGTACCGCCCTGACGCTGGCCAGCCTGCGCGCTGGGGCCATTCCACCTCCGAGGAAACAGCCTTCGCGTGGCTGGACTGCGACGACGTCCTCGCCCCCGTCGGTGGCGAGCTGTCACTACGCGCAGGCTCAGTGGCGGAGGGCAAGGACGCCCTCAACCTTTATTTCACCTCGGTGACCTCGGTGGGCACCAGCGTGCGCTTGGCGCGGTATACCGACTACGCCGATGAATGCATCGTGTCTGATGACCCTTCTGCGCTCGATCCGGATGTCGTCCGCTTTGGGGAGGCCGTGGGCGCCCACACCAACTATGACCGCTTCCGCTCGCCTTCCGTGGTCCCGGATTGGGCCAAGGAAGACCGCGAAGAGGGACACGATGGCTGGCTGATGCTGGCGCTGACCGGTCATTCCGATGCCCCTATGCCGGTAATTCTGGACAGCCCCAATGGCGAATCTTGGACTCTTCTTGGGCCCTTGAGCTTCGACGGCGACCCTGGCTTCGAAGACGGCGAAGTCCCGGCTACCTCCCCCATCCCGCCGGTGGTGTCACCGCGCTTGGTGCGCCTTCGTGACGAGGTAGATAGGGAAATCTACGATGTCCTCTTCGTCACCTTAGAGCGCGAGGGCCGCGACGTTTCTGGCTACATCGTGGGCCGCCTCGACGGCACCGTGTTCACCGTGGCACGAGGTTTCCAGCGCGTGGACTATGGCCATGACTTCTCCCGGCCACGCAACACCAACACCACGACCGGAACGATTCCGCAGGAGCGCCGCTACGACCGCGCAGTCATCCTCGGCCTGCTCAATGGCAATGGCCGCGGTGATGACGCTACCAAGCACCCCACGTGGGAGGCTGAGGACTGGGCTAATAGCTTGTCACTGCCACGTGCAGTCACGCTGCAGGGCGGTGTGCTCTACCAGACTCCGGCGGAGGGGCTGCCAGATGCTGTGAAGCTCTCGGACTACGCACGGTCTTGGACAGGCGTATTGGAGGTACCGGCGGGCTCGAGCGTGACCGTCACGCTGAAGGATGGCTCCGGTGACGCCGCTGCGGTCATCCGCCACACGGGCGAGGAAATCAGCTTGGACCGCTCCATGTCGAAGGCCTTCGACAACTACTTCAAGGACTCCGCCCCAGCAGTGGCCAAGCTGGCCGAGGGCGATTCGGATACCCTCACCGTCATTCAGGACGGTGCCAGCGTTGAGGTGTTCGTAGACGGCGGATTGGTCGCCATGAGCTCCCGCGTCTACTTCGAGGGTGGTTGCTCTGCTATCGAGGTCAGCACCGAGGGCGAGGCTACTATTGAGCAGTCCTGGAACAGGAAGGGCACCAAGCTCTCTTAAGAGCATCGAACGACGATTATAGAAGGAGGCCCAGGGCGACTGGGCCTCCTTTTGTGTGCGGGCCCACTGTGAAGTACCAGACCCGTAGCGCCCCTGTGCCCGCGGTCATCTTTTCTCGCGCATGACTCATCAGTTCCACTCGCTCCCCTTCCTCCCTTCGCTCTCACCGGGAGCGGTCTTGGCGGCTGATCGAGGCTCTTGGTGAGCGCGAAGGGAGGAGTCGAGGGGAGGATTCGAGGGGAGGGGTCAGCGAAATAGCCAGCGCGTCAACGCAAGCTCCAGATCACAGTGAGCAAAAAGACCCGGGGTGGTTGCTTCACAGGCCGCCCCGCCCTTCGCGCTCACCGAAGAGCTAAAACCTTCCGACGGACCCACTGCCGGTGAGCGCGAAGGGTCGTTCTGAAGAGAGGAGGCCTGTTCCGAAGAAAGAAGGGCCGTTCCCCGGGGCTGAAAAGCAAGGGCTGGCAATGAGAAGCCGAGCGCAAGCGATGAGTTAGGCCGAGCGCAAACGATCCAGACGGGCGTGGGCCGTCACAGTCAACGTCTGCGGCAAGGAGGCCATGCGCTCTGCCAGCTCTTCCGGACTAATGTGGCGCGCCGAGGGGCTCATCCCTACCTGCGCGGCGATGGACGCCTTGTCCAAGACGATGGGGAAAGAAATATCGACCGGATCCGCTGCCTGCTTAAGGAACCCTTCCGCCTGGGCGTAGAGGCGATCCACCTTGCCTTCTTCCACGCCGAGAATTCCCAGCGGCTCTCGCAGCTCATCCAGGTGACCGGACTGCGGGGTCAAGACGATGACCTCCCCGCCGGGTGCGAGAACGCGCTGGAACTCCGCCGGATTGCGCGGCGCGAAGACCACCGAGATGGCATGGATCGAATCATCCTTCAAGGGCAGGCGTTCCCACACATCCGCAACCACGGCGCCGACGCGCTCGTGCGATTTGGCCAAGTGCTTAGCCGCATGCGTAGAGATATCGAGGCCCACGCCGCGAGCGCCCTCAATCGAATCGAGCGTGTGCGCCAGGTAATAACCCGTGCCGGCGCCTACCTCCAGGAGCGAGGGGGCGGTGTCCTCATTCAGGCCTGCTTGCTGAGCCGCGTCCTGACTCTCCAAAGAATCTTGCACCGCTCCAGTGACTGCCTCCACGAAGGGCGCGAAATGCCCCATAGCCAGGTAGGTTTCACGGGCGGTGACCATCGCGGCATCGTCACCTTGATGCTTCAGACCCGCACCAGCTGCCAACGTGACGTAGCCTTGCTTGGCCACGTCATAGGAATGGCCGGTCTCCGACACGAGGCGGGAAAAATCATCTGCGCCCTCAAGGGCGCTGCCATCGGCGGGATCGGCCAGAATATCGACGATATGTGAAAGCATGCTCCCTAGACTAGCTAGAAACTGCTACGAGGAGTGAACCCAACTCCGCTGCTTCTTCTTTGCTGAGCTCAATAACAATGCGCCCACCCCCGTCAGAAGGAATGCGCATGACGATCTTGCGGGACTCCTCTACCGCTTCCATCTCTCCACCAGTGGTACGGGGCTTCATCGCTGCCATATTGAGTCTCCTTCGACTGTATTTTGTACGTCCTTCTAGTTTAGCTCTTTTTCGGCCGCCGGCGGCAGACTCGTCGTTGTAGGCTCGGCCTAGGCTTGAACCGAAGGTTCTGAAGGTTCGCCCGATGACGCCGCCTTGGCACCCCAATGGCGCTCCACTGCCGCCAACAGGGCATCCACTTGGTCCTGGCGGTAGCCGCGCGCAACCACGTCAAAGCGCAGGTCATCGAAGCGCCCCTCCTCGAGGGCCCGAAGATTCTCTCGATCGGTATCCACGGCCTTGTCGGGAGCGCCCATGACAGGCCCCCGGCCCACGAAGCTTCCCCACGCCCACGTGCCGATGATGATGAGGGCAATGAGCACCACGATAAGAAGAATCCAGGACATCATGCGCTAAATCCTACCCAGCAATGGTGGCCTTTGGGCAACAGGCCCAACCACGCCAGCACGGGACAGGATGGTGCGCGCAACCACATCGGCCATCGGGGCCAGCTCCTCCAATGGTCGGTTACGGTGGGTGCGGGTGCCCAGGTCAACCTCGGCGAGGGCATAGGGGCCATAGCGCTTGGCGACGTCTATCAGCAGCCCCGCTTCCACCCCGTACCCTTCCACGAACGGCAGCTCCATGGCGGCCGCGCGTCTTAAGGAGTATTCGCCGCCGAGTGGTTGGTCAATGTATGCGAGCTCTGGGAAGAACTGTCGCAAAAGCGGCTTGGCGGTCAGCTCGGTCACGCGCCCGCCACCCGTGGGCTTTCCTTGAAAGCTGCGCTGGTAACGCGCCTTAACCATCTGGATGTGCGGATCGATGAAAGGCTCTGTGAGCGCGGAAACCATTCCGGGCGCGGCGGATTCCAGGTCCGCATCGATGAAGACAACGATGTCGCCCTCAGCTGCCGCCACGCCGCGCCAGAGGGACTCACCCTTGCCTGGTCGGGGCTTCTCAGGCAGGATCTCCCGCCAATTGAGCACCTGAGCCCCTGCCGCCTGTGCCTCAGCCGCAGTTTCATCGCTCGAGTCCGCATCAATAACGATGACCTCTTGAGGTTCATCCGCCAGGCAAGCACGCACCACGTGCGCGACTGTACGCTCCTCATTGAGCGCAGGGATAACCACAGAAACGCTGTCGGTCATGGCTTAGGCTAGCCCCCGCGTCGTGGCCAAGGGAGCCATCTGGCCCTGGATGGCGGCGGTCATGCGGATGACGTCGAGAGTCGGGGCCACCTCATGGACGCGAAAGGCCGCCACGCCCCGTGCCGCCGACCATGCCGTCGCTGCCAGCGTGCCTGCGACGCGCTGGTCCACGGCGCGGTCGAGGGTCTCCCCCACAAAGTCCTTGTTCGACAATGCCATGAGCACCGGCCAGCCGGTCGCCACGATCTCGTCGATGCGCCGCAGCAGCTCCAAGCCGTGGAAGGTGTTTTTGCCGAAGTCGTGCGTAGGGTCGATAAACGTCAGCTCCTCCGGGCAACCGAGGTCGGCCGCTCGCTCGGCTAGCCGCGTGGTCTCGCTGATGACATCGGCAACAACGTCATCGAAGTGCACGCGGTGCGGGCGGGTGCGCGGGGTGACGCCACCGGTGTGCGAGCACACGTAGCCTACCTTGTGGTGGCCAGCCACCTCGATGAGCTCTGGGTCCCAGCCGGCCCACGTGTCATTGACCAGACCGGCACCCGCAGCGATCGCGGCATCTGCTACCTCAGCGCGCCACGTGTCCACGGAAATCAGCGCCTCTGGGCGGCGGCGGTGCAGCTCCGCGATGGTGGGCACGACGCGCTCGATTTCCTCGGCGGCGTCGACATGCTGACCCGGGCCGGCCTTGACGCCTCCGATGTCGATGATGGAGGCGCCGTCGTCAAGCGCTTGCTCCGCGCGCTGGATTGCTGGGTCGAGCTCGAAGGTGGCGCCCTTGTCGTAGAAGGAGTCTGGGGTGCGGTTCACAATCGCCATGACCCGCGCGAGGTTGTGCGCTTGGGTCACTTGCTCTCCTGCTCCCGCAGGCGCTTGTCCGACATGACCTTGTGCGCGGCCAGGATGTGGGCGACGGCTTCATCGATATCGTCGGTAACCAGGAAGAGATCGAGGTCCTCGGCGCTGATGAACCCGCCCTCGGCCAGGGTCTTCTTCATCCACTCCACCAGTCCGGACCAGTATTCAGTACCCATGAGCACGATGGGATAGTTGGTCACCTTGCCAGTTTGGACCATGCACATGACCTCGAAGAATTCATCCATGGTGCCCATGCCGCCGGGAAGACAGATGAAGGCCTGGGAGTACTTGAGGAACATGGTCTTGCGGGCGAAGAAATAGCGGAAGTTAAGCCCCAGATCCACGTAGGGGTTCAGGCCCTGCTCGTGCGGAAGCTCGATGCCCAAGCCCACAGACAACCCTCCGGCCTCGTGCGCGCCGCGGTTGGCCGCCTCCATGATGCCGGGGCCACCGCCGGTGATGACGGCATACTTAGCCTCCACGAGGCGGCGCCCCAAGGCCACACCTAGCTGGTAGTTCGGATCCTCCTCCGGGGTGCGAGCGGAACCGAAGACGGTCACCGCCTTGGGCAGCTTGGCCAGGGCGTCGAAACCATCCACGAACTCGCCTTGGATGCGCAGGACGCGCCAGGGATCGGCGTGCTGCCATTCGTGATCCGCGCCGGACTGCAGCAGGCGCTGGTCAAAGGTGGAGGACTGCTCTCCAGCAGTACGCACGAGAAGTGGTCCGCGCAGAGTGCGCAGTTGCTCAGGCGTCATGGTGGTCTTATCCCTTCAGGTAGTTCAAGAGTGCGGTCGAGACTTCGGTGATCTGGGTGACGGGCACTTGCTCGTCCTTCTTGTGGGCAAAGCCCGGGTCACCAGCGCCGAAGTTGACGGCTGGGGTCCCCATCTCGGAAAAGCGGGCCACGTCGGTCCAACCATACTTGGCGCGGACGTTGCCGCCGACGGCGTCGACAAGCGCGCGTGCCGCCGGCTGGCCCAGGCCGGGCAGGGCGGCGCCGGCGATGTCATCGACCTCCACGGTGATGTTCTCGTGTTCGCCGAGGACCTCCATCAGGTGCGCCAGCGCCTCCTCGGAGCTGCGGTCCGGGGCGAAGCGAAAGTTGACGAACATCCAGGCCTCATCCGGGATGGTGTTGGTGGCCACGCCGGATTCGAGGTGGACGATGTTGAGGCCCTCCTTGTAGGTGCAGCCGTCAATCTCCACATCGCGCGGCTGGTAATTGGCCACGTTGAGCATCACCGGCACCAAGGTGTGGGCGGCGTTGGAGCCCAGCCAGGCGCGGGCCGAGTGCGCGCGGGTCCCGTGGGCGGTAACGCGCACGCGAATGGTGCCCTGGCAGCCGGCCTCGATCATGGCGCCGGAAGGCTCCCCCAGCAGAGCGAGGGCCCCCTTCAGCCATTCCGGGTGATCCTTTTGCAGGTGGCCCAGGCCGTTGAACTCGGTGGCAACCTCCTCGCCCTCGTAGGCGATGACGGTGAGATCGTGCTTCAGCTCGTCGGAGTTATATAGCTGCGCAAAAGCGTTGAGGTAGACGGCCATGCCCGACTTCATGTCCACGGTGCCGCAGCCATACATGATCTCCCCGTCCTCCGACATGGTGTGGGGGACGTTATCGGCCAGAGGAACGGTATCGATGTGGCCGGCTAGGACCACGCGGCTTTCAAAACCCCGGTTCGTCCGGGCACACACGGTGTTGCCATAGCGTTGCACCTCCACCGTGTCCTGGTCCAGATCGCGCAGGGCCTCCTCGACGGCGTCGGCGATCGCCTCTTCGTGATGGGAAGGGCTCGGGATATCCACCAGGGCCTTAGTGAGCTCGATGGGATCGGAGAAGAGATTTAAAGTCACAACCCGCCATGCTAGCGCCCCCGGATGCTCAGCGCATTGCGTAAAGTACTTCCCATTACAAACAATCAATAGCGTTGAAGGTGATCACCCTATGGCAGCGGCCACACAACTTAAAACCCGCCACCTCACCATGATGGGTCTCGGATCCGCGGTGGGTGCGGGGCTCTTCCTGGGCGTGGGCCTAGGCATTCAGGTGTCCGGCACCTCCGTTCTCATCTCCTATGCGGTAGCTGGCGCGCTCATCGCCTTGGTGATGTGGATGCTCGGAGAGATGGCCGCCGCACGCCCTTCGCTGGGCGCGTTCTCCACTTATGCAGGACAGGCTTTTGGGCCGTGGGCGCGGTTCACTCTGGGCTGGATTTACTGGTTCATGCTGGTCATGGTGATGGGCGCGGAGATTACCGGTGCTGCGGCCATTATCTCGAATTGGTTCGGGGTCGATCCGTGGATACCGGCTTTGGTGGCTGTGGTGTTCTTCGCCGTGGTCAACTTTGCCGCCGTGGGCGGCTTCGGCGAATTCGAGTTCTGGTTCGCCATCATCAAGGTAGCCACGATTGTGGCCTTCCTCGGAGTCGGTGTGCTCATGGCGCTGGGAATCCTGCCCGGAATGGACCTCTCCTTGGCAGGTCATAACTTCACAGAGAACTTCCTGCCCAACGGCGGCCCCGGTTTTGCTGCCGGCCTACTCGCCGTGGCTTTCGCTTTCGGTGGCATCGAGCTGGTCACCATTGCCGCCGCCGAGTCCGAGGATCCAGCGCACAACGTCGCCACTGCGGTGCGCGCCATCATCGTGCGCATCATGGTCTTCTACATCGGTTCCATCCTGGTTATCACGCTGGCATTGCCTTTCAGCTCCATCCAGGACGCCGACGTCGCCGCGGACTCGCCCTTCACGCTGGTCCTCGCCGCCGCGAAAATCCCCTTCGCTGCGGGATTCATGGAAGCCATCATCGCCCTAGCGCTGCTCTCTGCCTTCAACGCACAGATCTACGCCACCTCCCGTCTGGTCTATGACATGGCGAAGGACCATAGCGCGCACCACATCTTCCTTCGGACGAACACCTCCGGTTCCCCCATTTTTGCGGTGGTGCTCTCCATCATCTTCGCCTTTGCATCGGTGGTGCTGCAGTACTGGAACCCGCCGGGATTGTTGGCCTTCCTCTTCAACGCGGTTGGCGGCTGCCTGCTGGTCATCTGGTGTTTCATCGTGGCCTCCTATATCAAGCTGCACCCACAGATGCAGGCCAACGGCGAGCTCACCACGCTGCGCGTCCCGGGCTTCCCGTGGCTGCCGTGGCTCACCGCCCTAGCGCTGGTCGGCCTCACAATTCTTATGCTTTTCGACGCCTCCGCCCGCAACCAAGTCCTCGCCGTCCTCATCCTGACCGTGGCCCTGGTTGTGATCTTTCACCTACTACCGGGTAACTCACGGCGCACGACAGAGGCGTAGCTGCTAGGGTGTGAGCCTATGACTTCAGCATCCGCACGCGGCCTGGCAACCATTACCCACGACGGCACCGTCCTGGACGTTTGGTTCCCAGCAGTTCACACCGATATTTCTGTAGACGCCAGCGGCACCGAGCGCTTGGAGGAGGTTCCGCAGCAATTCGCTGACCTGGTTGGCCCCGATGAGGAACGCGGCGTCGCCCGCATCGCCGTGGAGACTAAGATTGCGGACCTTGACGCAGCACCTGCCGATACCTACGACGCTTACCTGCGCCTGCACCTGCTCTCTCACCGCGCAGTCAAGCCTCACGGCCTGAACGTGGACGGGATCTTCGGCAAGCTGGCCAACGTGGTGTGGACCAACTACGGCCCCTGCGCGGTTGCCGATTTCCAGATGGTCCGCGGCCGCCTCGCTTCCCGCGGTCCGGTCGTTGTCTACTCCGTCGATAAGTTCCCGCGCATGGTGGACTACGTCGTCCCGTCCGGCGTGCGCATTGGCGATGCCGACCGAGTACGCCTAGGTGCCCACCTCGCCGAGGGCACGACCGTGATGCACGAGGGCTTCGTTAACTTCAACGCCGGCACCCTGGGCGCCTCCATGGTCGAGGGCCGCATCTCCGCGGGTGTCGTCGTGGGCAATGGTTCCGATATCGGCGGCGGCGCCTCCATCATGGGCACCCTCTCCGGCGGCGGCAAGGAGGTCATCTCCATCGGCGAGCGCTGCCTGCTCGGTGCGAACTCGGGTGTGGGCATTTCGCTTGGCGACGACTCCGTCGTCGAAGCCGGCCTCTACGTCACCGCCGGCACCAAGATTGCGGTCTTTGGCAAGATTGCTCAGGCCCTGGGTCTGTCCGAGGGCGAGACTGTCAAGGGCTCTAAGCTCTCCGGCGTCTCCGGCGTTCTGCTGCGCCGCAACTCCGTCACCGGCGCCGTCGAGGCCGTGGACTGGAAGTCTGAGGCTGTGGCCCTCAACGAGGATCTGCACAAGAACTAAGCGCTGTTGCTTGAGGCCCCCGTTTCTGCGGGGGCCTTTCGCGATCGTGGACTTAAGCCCTCCGCATTGTGCACAAGCGCTATAAAATGGCCCCTTTATGCCCAAACGCCTTGGCAGCTGCCTACAATGCTAAAGGTGACTGCTCAAAACGATTCCTCTCCTAGCTCACTCGGCAGCGGCTTGAAAGTCCGCCACCTGACCATGATGGGGCTGGGCTCCACTATCGGTGCCGGTCTTTTCCTAGGCACCGGCGTAGGTATTTCCGCCGCCGGTCCCGCGGTTCTCTTGGCCTACCTCATCGCTGGCTTCCTTGCCATCTTGGTCATGCAAATGCTCGGTGAGATGGGCACGGTCATCCCCGCTTCCGGTTCCTTCTCTGAATACGCCGAGCACGGAATCGGACGCTGGGCAGGCTTCACACAAGGCTGGATTTATTGGCTTGCCACCGTCGCCGTCCTCGGCGCGGAAATTACGGGCGCTGCTGGTTTCATCGGCGCATGGTTCGACTGCCCGCCGTGGATCCCCGCGGCCATCTGCGTGGCGCTCTTTGGCACCATCAACCTCTTGCGTGTGCGCTTGTTCGGCGAGTTCGAGTACTGGTTCGCCTTCATTAAGGTCGCTGTCATCATTGCCTTCCTTGTCATCGGTGCGCTGCTGATCTTCGGGCTGCTTCCTGGCCACACCTTCATCGGGACGTCCGTCTTCCTTGCCGACGGCTTCATGCCCAACGGCCTCGGCGGCGTGGCCGCCGGCCTGCTCGCCGTGGCCTTTGCTTTCGGCGGCATCGAGGTCGTCGCCATTGCCGCGGCGGAATCCGAGGACCCCGAGAAGTCCCTTGTCAACGCGGTGCGCACCACCATTACTCGCATTTCGGTCTTCTACTTGGGCTCCGTCCTCGTCATCACCTTCCTCCTGCCCTACTCTTCGCTCGGCTCCGCGCAGTCTGCCGCCGAGTCTCCGTTCACGATGGTCTTGGACCGGGCTGGAATCCCTGGTGCTGCGGCCATCATGGAAGTGGTCATCGTGCTCGCGCTACTCTCCGCGTTCAACGCGCAGATCTACGCCTCCTCCCGCATGATGCACTCGCTGGCCTCCCGAGGTGAGGCGCCCAAGCTCTTCGCTGCAACAGATCGCCGCGGCGTGCCAACCGCCGCCATTGCGCTGTCCGTGGTGCTCTCCGCGGTCATGGTTGTTCTCAACTATGCGGATACCGGATGGCTACTCTCCTTCATGCTGAACGCCGCTGGTGCTTCGCTGCTCATCGTGTGGGTCTTCATTGCAGTGAGCCAGTTGCGCCTGCGCCCGCAGCTCGAGGCCATCCACCCGCTGCCGGTCCGCATGTGGGCCTACCCCTACCTCACGTGGTTCGCGCTGGCATTGTTTGCAGCTATTGCGGTGCTCATGCTTAGCGACGCCTCCGCCCGCATCCAGCTCTACTCCGCCGCCGCCATGTTCGCTGTGCTCGCTGTCGCGGGCGTGATCAACGCTAAGGCCCGCGGAATCTCCCCGACCGCTCGCCTGCCCCTACCAACAGCCGAGGAGCTGAAGGCCCGCTAGCCGCCCCTCCCGCTGCCACTCCACTCCCTTCGCGTCCCTTCCTCACTCCTCCTCGCAGCCACCTCACTCCCTTCGCGCTCACCGGCGCACTGCGTAGCACCGTATCTCCGCTCCCTGTGGCCGCCAAGGGCATGCCGCATGAGCTGTCACCCCAGCAAGCGCCCTTCGCGCTCACCAACGAAGGGCGGACAATGACAGGCGCCTGCCCCGTGAGCGCAAAAGGTAGGTGGACCCGAACGGCGCTCGATGCAATTCCCAACCTCACCGATGCAATTCCCGACCAAGCCTATGCCCTTCGCGGTCACCGCCGAAAGCTCTAGCAGCTAATCAGCGAGCCCGGTGAGCGCCAAGGGCGCGGAGGGATTTAAGGGGCTGTGTTGGTCGACAACGCCGAATCGATGCGGCGATCCGAACACTGCAAAGCCCAAACGATAGGGAATGCGCTAGACAGGAAGACGACGCGTCAACATAAACCCTCAGAATCTGGCTTTGAGGCAGGGTTATCCACAGGCGGAGAATTGACTATCGACTCGTCGCCAAGCACTGCATACCTTGAGTTTCATGAAGGCATGGACTACCGCAGAGCTGCGCGAGATGGGGTTGAGCAAGGAGGCAATCCGGCGGAAGCTTCGCGCGGGAAAGCTGTTTCGCGTGCATCGGGGGATTTATAGCGATGAGTGGTCGCCGTTAGCTGTGGCACAAGCTCTGGCTCACGGGCTGAGTCGAATACATTTCACGGGTAAGACCGCGCAGGAGATTCACTTGGGGCGGAATTTGACGTTTCCGCTGGAGGCCGAGGGGCCACGAACGCTCAAGGGGAAGAACTTTCGGGTGACGCATTCGCGGCTTTCGGCCACAACCCTGGTCAACGGACTTCCGGTCATTCAGGTTCTCTGGGCGGCGCGGCGAATAGCCGCAGCGTGTGGTCAATTGCTGGAAGAGCATTATCGCGGCAAGACGGGCCCTGAGCGCTTAGACAACGACCGGCGGAGAATGCGTCGGATTCCCCGGCGTCTAAAGGAGGCTATTCGCCACACACCCATCGGCGCGGACAGTGTGCCGGAGCGCCAACTCAGTCGAAGACTGCGCACGACCGGAATCTTCCCTGAACACAATGCGCTCATCGCGGGCTACCGCTTTGACTTGAAGATTGGCAAGCTCATCGTCGAAGTCGACGGTTGGGAATACCACAAGGATGGCAGGGCTTTTCAAGCAGACCGTACGAAGCAGAATGCGGCCGTGGCACATGGATATACGGTTTTGCGCTTTACTGCCGACGATATCCGCTACCACCTCGATGATGCCTTTTTGCTTATCAAAGCGACTCTTGAGCTGCTCAAAGGGCGAAATCCCAAGCTCCCTTCTGCCGCGACCCAGCCTTATTGGACTTGGCACTTATGCATGCAAACATTGCCATCATGACAAGTTTGCTTTACACTAAGGCATGTAAGCGTTACACACCGTAAAGGAGACCAGATGGCCGAGCACCAGAACATGGTTCGCAAATGGCGGCGCTGGCTCGAGATGTCTCAAGCTGACCTTGCTGAAAGAGCCGGAGTTTCCCGCCAAACTATCGCCAATATCGAACGCGGCAACTACTCTCCCTCCGTCTACCTAGCGCTAGACATCTGCCGCGAACTAGGAAAAACCGTCGAAGAAGTCTTTGGAGATGAACAACATGATTAACGCCCTGGCCAACTACACCCTCAACGAGATCGAGCGCGCCTCCCGCGACGAATACGAACGCGAGACTTTCTACAAGGCGTATGCCATCAGCGCTACCCCGAAACTCTTCCTCGAGCTTGTCGCCGCAGCCATCCTCGCCTGGGTCCTCCCTGGTCAGATGAGCATGCTGTGCTTCCTCGCCATCGCACCGTCTATCATCGGCAATCTCTTCGGCACGGCGTGGCTGCGCAAACGAGTCGCTACCCCATCTGTTGGCCGTAATTGGTCCGCCATGGCCGTCTACCTCATCCCGCTCATTGTGATGTTCGTCGGAATTGCCCATAACGCTTACGCACCGGACTCCACCTCCTACTTGGTTGGCGCTGGGGCTGGCGTGACCGCCGCCATCATCTTCACGCCATTCCTTCGCCGCCGCCAGCACCAACGCGACCAAGAGCGCCTCGACGCCGAGCTCGACGACTAGGCAGCTCTTCCCCGCCCACCTTCCTCCATCCCGCCCTTCGCACTCACCGCGGACGGCGGGTTCCTCTATTTTGCAGGCGCCGGTGAGCGCCAAGGGAGAATAGGGCCACGCCGAACCAAGCTCCGAAGTGCATCTCACCCCGCCATCTCACCGGTCAAACCGCTAACACGCCCTTTCGCGCCCACCGGTAGCAGTAGCTACCGAATTTATTGGACGCCCGTGAGCGCGAAGGAGGCATTTCCACCAATTACCCCTAAGCGCTCACCAGGGCGATGGAGCGCTTCCTCGCCGTGATTCTGGTAAGCGCGAAGGGAGCATGTGCTTGCCGACGCCCCCTTCCCGCTCACCGCGACATGAAAAAGGCCCCGCCGGCCGACGCTGGTGAGCGCGAAGGGTTGGGCGGGGCGAAGGGTCGATAATTAAGCCGGTTCGGTCTCGTGGACCACGACCGGCGCCTTGGGCTTCGAGCGGAAGGTCCACAGCTTGTTGAAGATGAAGTTAATCGGCATGGCTACCACGATTGAGATGGCATTGGCCCAGTAATACATCGTGCGGAAGCCCGTGGAGTCATTGAAAATATCGGGCGGCAGTTGCAACGGCGAGGTCGGATTCATCAGCAAGTACTGCACAGCAAGAGTCACCAAATACGCGCCAATGCCCGTAATGAGGAACGGGAAGAAACCCCGCAACCACGAGACTTTGCTAACGGATTTAAAAGTCCACATGCGGTTGAGCTGGTAATTCCACGTATTCGCAACGAGGAAGGCGATGGTGGAAAAGAGCATGAACCAGCGCACGTGAAACTGGGTGCCGAAGAGGTTGAACATCGCGTCATGCGGCGTAGCGCCGAACCAAGCCAACCCACACTTTGCGGCCAGGATTGAAACTGCAATATTGACCAACGCGCCCGAACCGCCAACCAGACCGAACTTAATGAACTGGCCAAAATTCGAGGCAAAGCGAGCAAAGCTCAGATCCGCCATGGACACGCCCTTCGTACAAAATGCTCAATTATGATGAATAAAACTTCATTTGAGTTTAGTCGTTCAATCAGCACAAACTAAAACGCACGCTGCATTAGCGCCCAATCTCACAGCTTGAACTCACGCTTGCGGCCGGTAACTGGATCGCTAAAACTCAAAGCGACATGGGAAAGCAGCAGCGGCGTGGAGAAATCATAAAGATCCAAGCCTCGATCCACGGGATAAGTATCATCCCCCACAATCGGATGTCCCAGGTGGTTAAGTACCACGCGGATCTGGTGGGTATGGCCGGTGAGCGGCCATACATCGGCAGTCGTTCCACTAGCACGCACGCGGGTCACCGTAGGCGTACCGGTGGAATCCACGAGGACCTGACGTTCACCACGCACGCGCCGCATCCCCAGCCGTACAGTGCCGTCGAAGGAGAAGGGCGCGGCCACCTGAGCCCGGTAGTGCTTCACCACCGCACGCTCCTGAAAGAGTTGCTGATACGCAGCGCGCGTGCGGGGATTGCGCGAGCACAGCACCAACCCCGAAGTCAACCGGTCCAGCCGCTGCAGCGGCACGATGGAGTCCTCATTAAAGTCCACGCGCAAGCGTGTCTGGAGCGTCTCGCGGACGATGCGACCATTCGACGTCGTGGGTAAGAAGTGCGGCTTGTCCGCGACTATCAGGTCCCCGTCCTCATATACCACCCGGTAATCAAAGGGAATGGGCTCTTCGGAAGGTACCGAGGGGTGATACCACGCCAGCGTAGGGCCAGGCAACACCGTGCCGGGCTCCAAGCGAGTGCCAGGAGAAAACGCGGAATCGCCCGCCTCACCTGCCCAATAGGTAGGTGTGGCGGGCACAGTGCCGGTGAGCATCACCTTGCGCGGGCTAATCCCCTCCCGCGCCGGCGGGCGAAAAGCCACTTACTCAGCCAAGCGCGCGACGGCCGCTGCAATGCGCTCGTCCGTACCGTTGAGGCCAATGCGCACGAACTGCTCGCCCGCTGGGCCATAGAAATCACCCGGTGCAACGAGGATGCCGCGCTCGGCCAGCCAGTCGACGGTCTCGCGGCAGTTCTCACCGCGCGTTGCCCACAGGTAGAGCCCAGCCTCGGAGTGCTCGATCCTAAAACCAGCTCCGGTCAGCGCCCGCATGAGATCCACACGGCGCGCGGCGTAGCGTTGGCGCTGGAGGGCTTCGGAGGGGTCGTCGTCAAGCGCGGCAACCATCGCCGCCTGGATGGGGCCCGGAACAATGAGCCCCGCGTGCTTACGCAGCTCCAGCAGCTCGGCGATGAGCTTGGCATCGCCCGCAAAGAAACCGGCGCGATAGGAGGCCATGTTCGCGCTCTTGGACAGCGAATGCATGGCGATAAGCCCGGTATTGTCGCCATCGGTCACGCGCGGGTCCAAGATGGACACCGGCGGGTTCTCATCATCCCAACCCAAGCCCATGTAGCACTCGTCCGAGGCCACGATGGCATTGTTCACGCGCGCCCAAGCGACGATCTCGCGCAGCTTCTCGACGCCCAGCACCCTGCCCGTCGGATTCGACGGCGAGTTGATGAACACGAGCGACGCATCCTGGAAATCCTCGTCGGCGCGCAACGGCTTAGCACCGGCCAAGAGCGCACCGACTTCATAGGTGGGATAAGCCACCGTCGGGAAAGCCACGGTCTCACCGCGCATGCCCAGCAAGGTGGGCAGCCAGGCGATGGCCTCCTTGGTGCCGATGACCGGCAGCACCGCGTCCACGTTCATGGTGTAGCGGCGCTCAAGTGCCTTCGCGATGGCCTCGCGCAGCTCCGGAGTGCCCTGAGTCTGCGGATAGCCGGGAGCCTCGGCCGCTGCGGACAGCGCTAACTGCACGCCAGGGGCAACTGGATCAACGGGATTGCCCACCGATAGGTCAACGATCCCGTCCGGATGCGCCTGGGCTTTCTTCTTGGCACCGGCAAGCGAGTTCCACGGAAAATCCGGAAGCGTGCGTCCAAGCGGCGTGCGGCTCATACTCTACTCCTGGTTCTGGGGTGGGAGCTTAGCGATCATCGGGACGTCAAAGTCCTGCGGTCCAAGTGCTGCTGCGCCACCCGGAGAGCCGAGATCATCAAAGAAGGCAGCGTTGGCGTCGTTGTAGTCCAACCACTCATCCGGGACGTCATCCTCGTAGAAGATGGCCTCCACCGGGCAAGCCGGCTCGCAGGCGCCGCAGTCCACGCACTCGTCTGGGTGGATGTAGAGCATGCGCTTGCCCTCGTAGATGCAGTCGACCGGGCACTCTTCAACGCAGCCGCGGTCCATCACGTCGACGCAGGGCTGCGCGATGGTGTAAGTCATAAGGTGTTTAAACTCCTGTGTGTCACGGGTTTTCTACGAATAACAGTATGCTACTCCGAGGCGAAAAATGGCCAAACGCTGCCCGCGATTCCCGCGGCGAACAGCAGCAGGCTGAGAATATTATTGGCCAGCAGGCTGCCCTCCCCGAAGGCGGCTCCCAGCATGAACGCGAGAAAACCTGCGACCCAGGCCAGTCCTGGCACGCCTGCGATGTAGGGATTCTCGCTCCACAGACGCGCTGTGCGAGTCAACACCCCGTTGAACCAGAAGGCGATGAGGATGGTGATGGGAAAGGCCACGCTGGCCCCGTCAAACCACGGCACCCGGGCGGTAAGGTAGACCACCTCGAGCGTCAGCGAGCAGAGCGCTCCCACGACCAGCCACACCAGGCCACCTATTTGCTCGCCGCGAGAGAAGTCTGTGCGAATGGCGCGCTCGGTCACTTCTCCCCCAGCAATGAGTCCTGCGGCTCTCCCTGACCAAGCTGGTAGAACTCCTGGCGCAGCAGCGGCATCGTGAGCAGATTGGACAAGGCATAAGCGGCGGGGACTTGGGCGGGGTCCTGAAGTCCCGCCTGGGCGGAGTAGGGGTTGACGGTGGTGAGGGAGCCGTCGGCAAGCCAGATCTGCGTGGCGTGCGCCAGCATGGCTGCGCGCTTGGCAGCACGTGCCGCGTCGCGAAGTTCATAGGTCACGTCACAGCCGGCGTTGGTGAAGTTGTCCAGGTACGCCTTGTCCGGCAGGCTCCAGCCTTCGGGCGGCGTGATGACCTCCAGACCCCGATAGTGCGCCGCGCGCTCGAAGACCGCCCACCAAATGCGCTGCTCTGGTGCGGCGGCCGCATGCACAGCCTTGTGCACCGCGATGTGGTCTGGGTGACCGTAGCCGCCGTCCGGGCCATAAGTCAGCACCGCGTGCGGACGCAGTTGTTCAAGGCGGCCGCGCAACAGGTCTGCTGCTTCCTCCACACGGTTGACCAGGGCCCGCGGGTGATCATGGGCGGCGGAACCTTCCATCCCGGAGTCGCGAAAATGCCCGAAGCCGCCTAGCTGGATGCCATCAACGCCTAATGCGTCGAGCGCGTGCTTAAGCTCCCAAGCGCGGAACCCTCCCAGCTGATCTGTTTCCGCGAGGCCTTGGTAGGGCTCACCGATGATTTCGCCCTCCTCCCCCAGCGTCGCGGTAATCACGGTGACCTCCGCACCGCGCGCGGACAAGTCCGCCAACGTGCCGCCTGTAAAGAGCACCTCATCATCCGGGTGCGCGTGAACGGCCACGACACGGTAGCCGGTGAGATCCTTATTCATCGTCTTTCCTCCACTGCGGTGCACTAATCAGACCGGAGTCCCAGTCCTTGATGCTTTGTCCGGGGCCAACAATACCCTTGCCCAAAGCGTGGATTCGCACCTCATTAAGCAACGGGACGAAGAGAACTTCTTCTTTGTTGAGGTGCTCCACCTGCTCTTGAGCCGCTGCGGAGTCGAGCTTTCCCGACAAAATATCGGTAGCAGTCTTCGCGGACTCTTCAGGGCAGAACCCCGACTGCGTTGCCGCAGGCCGTGTGGGCGTTGCACACACGAAGTAGTTAGCCAGACTCAGCGCATCGATGCCGTTTTCGTCCCACGCCACCACGGCATCTACCTTGCCAGCCGGGAGCAAGTCAGAAGTTATGGTAGCCGGGCGTTCGGTGACGACCTCCGCGTCGATGGCCTTGGCTTGCAGCACGTCCACGATGGTGGTGGCCGCAGCCAGGGCAGTTGGATTGAGGGGATCCGCGGCGATGCGCACGGGTTTGCGGCCCGCACGCTCACGCAGCGGGGCAAGTTCTGCGTTGCTATCGAAGGGATTCTCCCCCGGTTCGAGCTCCGAAGCGCGGCCGGTGGCAAGCCGGGCCAGCTGGTCGGTGTTGAGCAGCGAAGCCAAGGCGCGGCGTTGCGGCTGTTCCTCGAGTGCGCCCTCGGCGGCCGACATCTCCAGGCGGAGCTGACGCTGCCGGGTCACCACACCGGTATTGACGTTGCTGAGCAGGCTCAGATTCTCCAGGGTGGTCTGCTGCGGGGTGAAGTCAGCAAACCCAATCTGGTGCGAGCGCAGCATGTTCACCGCCTGTGCGGTATCGCGCACAGCGCGCAATTGGATCACGTCGATATGTGCGGGATCCTCTCCCCAGAACCGGTCATTGCGGTTAAGCGTGATAATCCCTCGCCCGCGGTCCATCCCCTCGACGAGGTAACGTCCAGCAGAGGCTGGGATACCCTCAGCTAAGGCCGAGGTGAAGTCCTTGTCCTCCAGCACATGGGAGGGCAATAGGTGGGCAAAGAGCTTATGCCAGTCCTCCACGCGGTGGTCGAAGTCCACGGTGACCACTCGCCCATTACCGGAAGTCCGCACGGCCGAAATTGCCCGGTAACCGGACACGTTTTTAGCGCCCGGAGTGCGCGTGATCTGGGACCACAAGTAATTGAAGTCAGAGCCACTGATCGGCGTCCCATCGGACCATTGCGCTGGCGCGGCGATGGTGTAGCGCACCCGCATGGCAATACTGCCCGGAGCGTCGATTTCCTCGGCGGATTCGAGGACATCCGTGTCCATCTGGTCCCCGTGGAAGGCCGAGGGCAGCACTAGCTCAGCGATTTGGTTGACCAGTTCCGAATTATTCGCCACGAGGTGCGGGTTGAGCCCGCCGCGCAGCGGGTCCACCCCAATGGCCACGGTGCTGCGCTTCGGCAGTGCGTCTTCCTTGGGTGCTGCCTCCGGCGGCGGAGTGGTGATGCTTGAGTTCGTGGGCGTGGCGCTGCGATCTTCCTCGTCCACAACCGGCGGCGGCCCGGGGTTGGCTTGGCATGCAGTCAGCACGGCGGCTGCGAGAATGACTCCGAGCCGGGGCAGGAAACGGTCCACTCCACACAACCTTTACGTCCGGAAAACTCTTCCGCGCTATTTTAATACCCCGGGGCAGGTGGTCCTAGCGGTGGGGCGCCGCTTGGCGACGCCCACAGCGGCCTACTTGTTGAGCTGCTTAGCGCGTGCGGCCGCGCGCTTGCGGTCGGTGGCAGACAGTTCAACCTTGCGCACGCGCAGGACCTTCGGGCCCACCTCGACGCACTCGTCGGTGCCACAGAACTCCAGAGCCTCGTCGAGGGACAGGGTCTTGGCCTTAGCCAGCGTGACGGTGGCGTCGGCGGTGGCGGAGCGCATGTTGGTCAGCTTCTTTTCCTTGGTGATGTTGATGTCCATATCCTCATCACGGTTGTTGGCACCGACGACCATGCCCTCATAGGCCTCCATGCCCGGCTCCACGAAGAAGTCACCGCGGTCCGCCAGCTGCTGCAGAGCATAAGCGGTGATCTGGCCGGAACGGTCGGCCACGAGCGAGCCGGTCGGGCGAGCCTTGATGTCTCCGGCCCACACGTCGAGACCATCGGAGATGGAGTTAGCGATACCGGAACCGCGGGTCTCCGTCAGGAACTGGGTGCGGAAACCGATCAGGCCGCGCGCTGGGACGCGGAAGACCATGCGCACCCAGTCGCCCTCGCGGACATCCATTGACTGCATCTGGCCCTTGCGGGAGGCCAGCAGCTGGGTGATAGCACCCTGGAATTCCGATGGGGAGTCGATGGTGAGCATCTCGTAGGGCTCCATGGTCTTTCCATCGATGACCTGGGTCACCACCTGTGGCTTGCCGACGGTCAGCTCGAAGCCCTCGCGGCGCATATTCTCGATGAGCACGGACAGTGCCATCTCGCCACGGCCCTGAACCTCCCAAGCATCGGGACGCTCAGTCGGCAGCACCTTGATGGAGACGTTACCGATGAGCTCCTGGTCCAAGCGGGCCTTGACCATGCGGGCGGTGAGCTTGTCGCCGCCGCCCTGGCCTGCCATCGGGGAGGTGTTCACGCCGATGGTCATGGAGATAGCCGGTTCGTCGACCTTAATGCGCGGCAGCGGCTTCGGATCCTCAACGTCGGCGATGGTGTCACCGATCATGATGTCGGAGATACCGGAGATGGCCACGATGTCGCCGGCGATGGCCTCGGTGTCCGGCTGGCGCTCGAAGCCGACGGTGCGCAGCAGCTCGGCCACCTTGACCTGCTTGACGTGCATCTCGCCCTCGTCGTCGTAGTGCATCCAGGCCACCTGCTGGCCCTTCTTGATGGTGCCGGAGTAGATGCGCAGCAGTGCGATACGACCCAGGAAGTCGTCGGAGTCCAGGTTGGTCACGTGGGCCTGCAGCGGGGCGTCGACCTTGGCAGAGGGCTCGGGGAGGACTTCGTAGATGACGTCGAAAAGCGCCTGCAGGTCGTCGGCGTTAGGAACGTTGCCGTCACCCGGGTTTTCGGTCGAGGCCTTGCCCTCGCGGCCGGAAGCGTAGAGAACCGGCAGGTCCAAGAGTTCCTCGGCGGCAGCGGCTGCTTCCTCATCTTCGAGGCCGGCAGCGATTTCCAGCAGAAGATCCTGCGCTTCGATGACAACCTCGTCGATACGGGCGTCGGGGCGGTCGGTCTTATTCACGCAGATGATGACCGGCAGCTTGGCTTCCAGTGCCTTGGTGAGCACGAAGCGGGTCTGCGGCAGGGGGCCTTCGGAGGCGTCGACAAGCAGCACGACGCCGTCCACCATGGAGATACCGCGCTCGACCTCGCCGCCGAAGTCGGCGTGGCCCGGGGTATCGATGACGTTGATGATGAGATCCCCGCCATCCTTGCCCAGGCCCTTGCGGTGGATGGCGGTATTCTTCGCCAGAATGGTGATGCCGCGCTCGCGCTCCTGATCATTGGAGTCCATGACGCGATCCGAGTGTTCGCCATGGTCGCCGAAAGCGCCGGACTGCTCCAGCATGCCGTTGACGAGGGTGGTTTTACCGTGGTCAACGTGCGCGACGATGGCTACGTTACGGAACTCAGTATTACTCACGTGTGGGGTGCTCCTTTAAAGCATGATGCGTTAGCGGTATGAACGGCCCTTAAATATACTCTCTAGCCCTTTCATGTGCAGCATCGCGCGCATCGCACGCATTAGCGCGCGATGTAACGAAACGATATCAACCGCCGACATACCGCACAGTAGGTCTCTATTTAGAGTTGACTACGCCAAAAAAGTGAATATTGTGGCAGCAGATACTATTGCGACGCATGTGATTTAGTTTCCTGCCGCCACGATCCCCTACCCAAACACAAGGATTTTCCATGGCCCTTTCCGAACAGCGCTCTTCCCGCTCCGCCCGCCGTGGCGTCGCTGGACTAACTGCTGCCGTGATGATGGGCTTCCTCAGCA
This sequence comes from Corynebacterium sp. HMSC072A02, assembly GCF_001810085.1. NCBI lineage: Bacteria > Bacillati > Actinomycetota > Actinomycetes > Mycobacteriales > Corynebacteriaceae > Corynebacterium > Corynebacterium sp. HMSC072A02. The sequence continues at coordinate 35,684 of NZ_KV799830.1, forward strand.
TCACGCCAGCACATGCCGGCGCCCCCGACCTCTCCTCGCTGGTGAACATTCCACAGAGCAGTAACCCGCTGGACAGCCTCGGCCGCCCCACCCCGGAGACGCAGGAGCGTGTTCGCGCTTTCGCGGCACAGCCATGGATCCCACAGGAGGCCCGCAGCGCCATCCTCACCGCCCTTAACTTCTCCGCCGGTGACGGCGGCGAAGGCGGTGTGGCCATGCCGGAGGGAAACAACCCCGGCTTCCGCCAGTTCTACTGGCCTACGGTCTCCGCGCAGTGCATCGGCGGGCAGGGCGATTCGGTGGGCTCCGCCATCGCCGTGCCTGGCCCGACCGATATGCCGGCCCCAGGCGCAGGCGAAGGAGAAACCGTCTTCCTCTTCACCGCGCTGGGCACCCCCACCGCCGCTGAGCAGCAGGGTGCCATGAGCGTCCAGTGGTTCAACCTGGATACCTTCCAGTTCGGCATCACTCCCCTGTTCAACAACGGCATCAACGCCGATGGGCCGACCACGGTCTCGGGCCGCGCAGCAACGGGCAAGGGCACCGTCGTGGCGGTCCTCTCCGGTGCGGTCAACACTGCTGAATCCTCGTGTTCTTTCCCACCTACCGCGGCTTACCTCGAGGTTAACTAATGAGCACTGACCTGCACCCAGTCAAGCAAGAAACCTTTAACACCACCGACAACATCAACGTCGACCCGAAAGGTTTTCAGCGGGAGGTAGACACCTACCGGGTCACCGACTTTGGCCTTTACATGGCCCGCGGCGCCAACCACCCGCGCTTCGGCTACCTTGAATCCTGGTTGCTCCCGGAGCTGGGCCTGCGCGCCAATATCTTCCACTTCCGCGAGGGCGTGGATGTCCACCAAGATTTCTACATCGACGTCGCTGATATCGACGTCGACGGTGATGTGTGGACTACCCGCGATCTTTATGTCGACTTGGTCTCCACCTCCGGCGAGCCGGTTGATGTGCTCGACATCGACGAGCTAGCCGCCGCAACCTCCAACGGCCTCATCAGCGCCGAGGAGGCCGAGCGCGCCATGGAGCGCACGCTTACCGCCGTCGAGGGCATCACGCGCTACGGCGATGACGCCATGAGCTGGCTGCGCACGCTGGGCATGGAACTTACCTGGGCAGAAAATGTGGAGCTCGTTCCTGCCGAGTAACCTAGGGTAAACACTTACCCCTACACCACAAGGAAGTGAGCCATGGCCGGTGGCCTTTTTGCCCTGCTTGATGACGTCGCCCTGATCGCCCGCTCCGCTGCCTCCAGCGTCGACGACGTAACAGCATTGGCCGGAAAGACCTCGGTGAAAGCAGCGGGAGTCGTCGTCGATGACGCCGCTGTCACGCCCCAATACGTCCAAGGCGTCAAACCGCAGCGTGAGCTGCCGATGATTTGGCGGATTACCAAGGGCTCGCTCATCAACAAGCTCGTCATCATCCTGCCGATTGCGCTCATCCTGTCGTGGATCGCTCCTTGGGCGCTCACCCCCATCCTCATGTGCGGCGGCACATACCTGTGCTTCGAGGGCGCGGAAAAGATTTTCCATGCTATCCTCCACCGCGGCGAGGAGGAGCAGACCGTAGAAGAAAAGGGCGCCGACGCCGAAGATTCTCTGGTCAAATCCGCGATCACCACGGACCTCATCCTCTCCGCCGAAATCATGGTGATCTCCCTCAACGAGGTCATGGACCAGCCCTTCTGGCTGCGCCTCGGCGCCTTGGTTGCCGTCGGCATTCTCTTGACCTTAGGTGTTTATGGCGCCGTCGGGCTCTTGGTCAAAATGGACGATATCGGCCTCGCCCTGCTCAAGCGCCATGATGGCGATTCGGCCGTGGGTACCGCCCTGGTCAAGGGCATGCCCATCGTGCTCAACATCATCGGCATCATCGGCACCGCCGCCATGTTGTGGGTCGGCGGCCACATCGTGGTCAAGGGCTTGAGCGAGTTCGGCGCTGAGCAGCCCTATGGCTTCATCCACCACGTGACCGAGAGCATCAACAATGGCGCGCTCGCCTGGTTGGCGGACACCGGCTTGTCCATGTTGTGCGGCTTTATTCTCGGCTCCGTTATCGTCACCATCATCATGGCGGTCAAGGCCACCGCGGAGCGCGTTAAATAAACATCGCGAGGGACACTGCCATGACCGCCATACCAGCGATGAGGCCGTAGATGGCGCAGTGGTGTTCGCCAGTCTCCTCCGCCGTGGGCAAAAGCTCATCCAGGGAGATGAACACCATGATTCCTGCGATGACGGCAAAGCTTATGCCAAACGTCATCGGGCCAATGAACGGCATGAGCAGAGCGAATCCGATAATGGCGCCGACAGGCTCAGCGAGCCCAGAAATCGTGGCCCACCAAAATGCCTTCGTGCGCGATCCCATGGCACTGCGCAAGGGAACCGCAACCGCAATACCTTCCGGAATGTTGTGGATGGCGATGGCCACCGCAACGGGGATCGCAATCTCGGGGGCTTCGAGGCCCGAAAGAAATGTGGCAAATCCCTCGGGGAAGTTGTGGATGGCCAGCGCGAAGGCGGTGAACATGCCGGTCTTCATCAGCCTCTTGCGGCGTGCTTCTTCCTCTGTCGTGGCCGGCTCGTGCGGGTTAATCTCCTCGGGAACGAGGCGGTCGATAATGGCGATGACCGCAATGCCGGCGAAGAACGCCGCCATCATCGTCCACGTGGCAGTGGCCTCTCCCCCAAGGGTGCTTTCCAGCTTCTCTAGGGACTGCGGCAGGATCTCCATAAAGGAGACGTAGAGCATCACGCCCGCAGACAACCCCAGGGCTGCGGCCATAAACTTCGGCCCGGGCTCGCGCTTGCCGACGGCCAGGGCGGCACCGATGGACGTCGACAAGCCAGACAACAGCACGAGGCTGAAACCTGACTTAGGCCAATTTAGTGCGGAAGTTCGCG
>NZ_KV799831.1:0-29922 GCF_001810085.1 Corynebacterium sp. HMSC072A02
ACCACCAACAACGCCTGAGTAAGACACCGCTACCAGGTACTCACTCAGGCGCTACCAGATACTCACCACGCCGCTACCATTTCGGTCTTCTTAGCATTTTATCGCGCACGAGCGCTGGGAAACAGCAGCCACGACGCACCTTGTCGCTGTGGTCGTTTTGCTCATGCCAGCATTAATCCTCGGGGAAGTGAAGTGATACTGCGCTACTAACTGCGCCGTCTTAAACGAGGTCTGTGTTTTCCTGATCCCGTCGTGTGCCAAATATAGCCACCAGCGTTAACCGTGCCGAGCAACTTGTGGTTGTGGATACCGGCTAGCACCTTGGTGACAATGCGCTCAGTGGCCACAATCTGATAAGGGCGCATAATCCGCAACACTATGGCCGAAATATTTTGCGTACCTCAACCTCTAAGTCGTGCTCACCTGAATTCTCATGAGTGACATGTAAACCTGCTCTCACACCCTTGGTAGATCACACAGAATCGTCATGGTAAAGACCCTCAATGTGAAGTGGGAAGATTGTAGACCGGCTAAGATGCCCGCACTACGCTGCGGCTTCACCAGTGGTAAGAGGCCCTCGCCCGCCTTGAAGGCGCTCTGAACCTCCAAAGCCCTTACTCCACCACCCTGCGAGTGAAGCGAAAGCCATCGTTACTTACTTTTCTCCAATCATAAGATCCACGAGAGCTCCTAGATTGTTAGCGCACCTCTTACCGTTTTCAGCAGGCCTGTTACGACGGCATCCCAGTACCCATCTTCGGTTTCTACGATTCAGGATTTGTGGTCCCACTATGTCGTTTCGCAAGTTCATTAGCTAGATCAGCAGTGATTTTTACTGCTTCCGGGGGATCGGTGACCCAGATGTGGTCCCCAAACTGAAGCAATTGCCTTACCCCCTGAATATCCGCATATCCCACCACGATACGGACAAAGTTTTCGTCCACGGGTTCATAATGGATAAGCCGTGATCCCAAAATACGAGATGCCATATCAAGCCGAGTCGCTCGAAGAAGTGCGGTGATTCGAACTGGCATGTCTTCTTCTAATTGCTCAACGAGCTGCGCCCACACCCTTGCCAAACTTTGCCCTGGACGAAGCTGAGCAGCTTGACCTAAAACGCGAAAGGTTTCTAAACGCGAGACTGCCAACATCCTTGGTTCCCCATCGATATCAACGACCAAGTACCAACTTCTACCCTTGTGTACAAGCCCATAAGGATCAGCCACAGCACGTTGTTGCTTCTTGTCCCCGCTTCGGCGATAGGACACCTCAATTCGAGCTTCTTTCCGTACAGCCTCTAGCAACTCTTCTAAGTCGTTTTGGGTTTCATTGCTAAACCAGCCACTGGAATCAAGTAGGACCTTTTCTTCCAAATTATGAGTATCGGACGCTTTAGAGAATGAGACTGCGTTCATTTTCTTCTGCAGCAGGGCGATGTCTTGGCCAAACCCCAAGTGTGCGAGTGAATCTGCCCCGACGCCAAGAATCCTCATCAGCTGAATCTCAGTCGGATCCAATCGAGAAGCGTTCAATCGAGCGCGCCTATCGAGCACAATCCCACCATGCATACCTTGCTCCGTATAAACAGGTATTCCTGCGGCCGAGAGTGCATCAACGTCACGCAGTATTGTGCGCTGGGAAACCTCAAAATGCGAAGCCAGCTCGGCAGCCGTAGCACGGCCTCGGGTTTGCAATAGCAAGAGCATAGACAACAGGCGCGCCGATCTCATGCCGTAATTATCGCTGGAACCACAATATTTTCCGGAATATGACACTCCTTGTCAGGTTTGTTTGCTCGAATGCACTGCGTCCACGTAAACAACACCACTCACCGAAAGGAGAATGGCAATGCCAACCCCCAATCTTTTCCTAGCCTATGTCTCCGATACAGAGATCTCGACTGCCTTCTACAGCGACTTATTCGATATGCAGCCATCGTTCATCAGTCCTCGATATGTAGCATTCGAAATTTCAAAGGATGTCCTGTTTGCTGTGTGGACCGGCCATAACACCCACATGGAGAAACAAACACCGCGAACGAGCGAAATAGGTTTGATGCTGGATGGACCGGCAAGCCGCATCGATGAGACATACCGTCTATGGAAATCAAAAGGAGTCCAAATTGTGCAGCCACCCTACGATGATGTCTTCGGCCGCACCTTCGTTGTTGCCGACCCTGATGGAAACCTTATCCGCGTCAGCCCAGTCGATTAACTCCTAGATCAGGATTCAACGACTAGGAAATCCTCCAACGCCCCGGGAACCACCTCAGTTGGAGGATTCCAAGTGCCCCTAAGTAGGATCTCAAGTCAAGGATGGTTTAGGCACACCAGCTTTCCCGTACAACGAACCCCTAAAACTGCTTGGCCTATGGGCGCAGCAGAGATCCACCGAAAGTAATGGCCCGGCCCCAAATCGAACTACGAGATCGAGATCATGCAATAAAACTATTATCCTCTCGACCCTGCCAACCAAACCTAAGCAAACATCAAGCCTCGGACTGACTGCCTACACAATAAACCGAAACTCAAAAGAAGGGTGTCAGATCAAGATGACTTGTTGACACCATCGAAAACAAAATTCGAAAGACGTGTCGACCGGCGCGGGCGGGATTTAGGATGTAAATCCCCACACTTGCAATCCTCGACCGCCAAAGTTCAGAAAAAGAAAGAAACCGGAGGTCACGAACCCTTTCGAGTTTGTTACCTCCGGTGTCGCAGTTTGTTCAACTGCTCAGCGTGCCCGGGGCGGGACTTGAACCCGCACGTCCTATAAGGACACTGGCACCTGAAGCCAGCGCGTCTGCCAATTCCGCCACCCGGGCAGGGTATTGATGTCTTGGCGACTAGCTAACTTTAGCACGCAGCCCCAGCGAATCTACAAATCCGCTGGCAAACCTGAACTTTCCAGGGAACTTTGCCGCGCGCGTCTACGTTAAGTCAAGGAAAGCACCCTATACTGATCGCTGCTATATCTCTCCCTGAAAACATCCCGAAAGGAGGACGGCCCTTCCAATGGCATTGCTAGATAAGCTCGCCAAGCTGGATTCTTCCCTGCAACGCGGACTGGACAACGGCATGGCCTTTGTCTTCGGCGGCAAGGTCGTCCCCGCTGAGATTGAGGAGCTTCTCAAGCAGGAGGCGCAGGACAATTTGTCCCGCGGTGATGATGGCAAGCTGTATAGCCCCAACGTCATGACCGTCGGCGTATCCTCCAAAGATATCGAGAACCTCTCCCAAGACCGGGGTGTTCCCAAGGATCTAGCTGATCAGCTCACCCGCTTCATCCGTAACAGTGGCTGGTCCCTCGCCGGGCCGGTCATCGTACGCATCGCGGAGGAGTCGGGACTGCGGACTGGGCAGTTGCGCGTGTCCTCCTTTTTGGATCACGAGCCCACCGAAGAAACCGGATTTGATGCGATTTTCCACCACGACCATGGTCAGGAGGACTCTATGACCCAGCCGCACAACGCCGATGAGGCCGCAACCACCGCCTTTATGGCGCCCACCCCGAACCAGCCGGCGCCGCAGGGCCCAGCGGTAACACTCATGCTGCAGGACGGCTCCTCCCGCGTCTACCACGTGCAGGAGGGCTCCAACATCCTGGGCCGCAGCAATGACGCGGACCTGCGCCTGCCCGATACCGGTGTATCCCGCCAGCACGCGGAGATCACCTGGAACGGCCAGGACGCCGTGCTGGTGGACCTGCAATCCACGAACGGCACCACCGTGAACGACACCCCGATTGAGAACTGGCTGCTTGCCGACGGCGACGTGATCACCCTCGGCCACTCCCACATCGAGGTGCGCATCACCGGCCTTGAGAACCAAGGCTACTAAGCCGCCTCAGCAACTTTTCCAGATTTTTTAGCGTAAGGACTTTCCATGGATTCGATCGTGCTGCTCTCGCTGCGCATCGGCCTGCTGGTGTTGCTGTGGCTGTTCATCTTGGCCGCACTCAACGCCATGCGTCGCGATGCCAATAAGGCCGCCGGCGTCTACCAGGCATCGGCCCCGGTGAAGGGGGCCCAGAGGCGTCGCGAAGCGCCGCGTGAGATCACCATCGTGGACGGGCCGCTGCGCGGTTCCCACATGGAGCTAGGCACTCTTGAGGACTGTACGATGGGCCGCGCACAGGACTGTGACTTTGTCACTGGTGATGATTTCTCCTCCGGTCACCACGCCCGTTTGTTCCGCCGGGGCAGCGAGTGGTTCGTGGAGGACCTCGAATCCCGCAACGGCACCTTCGTTGGTGGCGTCCGCATTGACCAGCCAGAACGAGTCGGAGTCGGCTCCGATATCAAACTTGGCCGAACGACCGTGAGGTTGATGGCATGACTTTAAGCCTGACTTTTACTGCAGTGACGGACCGCGGACTGGTCCGCGAAAACAACGAGGACTCCGCCCACGCGGGCCCGCACCTGCTGATGTTGGCCGACGGCATGGGAGGCCACGCAGCCGGCGAGGTTGCTTCCACCACCATGGTGGAGCACATGGCCTCCCTCGAGCGCGATCCAGGCGATAATGACATGCTGGCGCTCCTTGGGGCCGCAGCAGAGGACGCCAATGCGGCGATCCGCGAGCACGTGGACGAGCACCCGGAGACCGAGGGCATGGGCACCACGCTAACCGCCCTGCTCTTTAACGGATCCGAATTCGGCGTGTGCCACGTGGGTGATTCCCGCGGCTACCGGCTACGCGAGGGCAAGCTGACCCAGATCACCAAGGATGACACCTACGTGCAGTCCCTCGTCGATGAGGGCAAGCTCGATCCGGCAGATGTCTCCTCCCACCCGCAGAAGTCACTGATCCTCAAGGCCTATACCGGCCGGCCCGTGGAGCCGACGCTCTTTACGCTCGATGCTGAACCGGGCGACCGCCTCCTGCTGTGTTCGGACGGCCTGTCGGATCCGGTGACGGCCTCTACCATCGAGCAAGCTCTGAAGCAGGGCACGGTCGAAGAGGCCGCCACCACCCTGCGGGATCTAGCGCTGCGCTCCGGCGGCCCGGACAACGTCACCATCGTGGTGGCGGAGGTCGTGGACGGTGAGGGCGATGACGTAGCCCCAATCACCGTCGGTGCCGTCCAAGGCGTCGTCCCGGAACCAACGCACCCCGATTCTTCCGCGAGCCGCGCCGCGAAGCTAATCTCGCCCCCAAAAGCGCAGGCCGCTGAGGAGAAGCCCCAGGACGAACCACAGCGGCGGCCACAGCGAAGCCGGATTGGGTGGAAGGTCATTGCGTGCCTTGCCATCATCATCGTGCTGGTCATCAGCGGCGGCCTCTGGATGAAAAGTTACCTGGGCAGCAACTACTACGTGACCGCCGATGAAGAAGGCGTCCTCACCATCCAAGAAGGCGCGGACTATGAGATCTTCGGCCGCCCGCTACACCACACGTATCAGAATGCGTGCCTAAACAAGGACAATGCGCTCAAGCTGGGGCACGGCGCCTGCGACGGTGATTTCGCACCGTTCGCGCTGAAGGATTTGCCCGAATCCGAACGCGCTGCCGTGGGCAACCTGCCCTCCGGCTCCTATGACGAGGTGCAAACACAGCTTTCGCAGCTCTCGGACAAGGCGCTCAAGCCCTGCCCGAAGGCGTCGAAGGACGAGAAAAACAAAGATGCCAAGAGCGAATCCAAAGGAAACTGCCGGGAGGTGAAGTAGATGAGTAAGTTCTTTTCCCGCGGCACCGAGTTCGGCCTGCTCGTGCTCGCCACCGTGGTCTTCGCCATCACCCTGGTCAGCCTCGAGTTGTCGCAGGGCAACGTGCTGACCCTCGATGTCCTCTACCTCATCGGTGGATTCATCGGCGTCTTCGCCGTCGCTCACTTGGTGCTCTGCTTCCTCGCGCCCTACGCGGATCAGCTCATGCTTCCCATCGTCGCGGTGCTCAACGGCACCGGGCTCATTCTGTTGAAGCGCCTCGACCTGGCGAATGGCGGCGGGCTGGCGGTGCGACAGGTGATGTGGACCATCGTCGGCCTCATCCTCTTCGCGCTGGTGCTCATTCTCCTACGCGATCACCGCTCACTGACCAGGTACTCCTATATCTTGGGCGCGCTCGGCCTGATCCTTCTCGCCTTGCCCCTCGTGTGGCCGCAACCGCCGGGCGTGGACGCTCGCATCTGGCTGTGGCTGGGGCCATTTTCTATCCAGCCGGGCGAGTTCTCCAAGATCTTGCTGATCCTGTTCTTCGCCATGCTGCTTACCCAGAAGCGCTCGCTGTTCACGGTGGCCGGCTACAAGTTCCTCGGCATTTCTCTGCCACGCCTGCGAGATCTGGCTCCCATCCTGGTGATCTGGGGCATCGCGATTATCATCATGGGCATTTCCAATGACTTCGGTCCCGCCCTGCTGCTGTTTAGCACCGTGCTCGGCATGCTCTTTATGGCTACCAACCGCGTGAGCTGGTTGCTCATCGGCGTCATCCTCGTGGGGGTCGGTGGCTTCAGCATCTACCAGGTTTCGGACAAGATCCAGCAGCGCTTCTCCAACTTCTTGGATCCGTTGGGCAATTATGACTCCACCGGCTACCAGCTTTCCCAAGCTCTGTTCGGTATGTCCTCCGGCGGCATTACCGGATCCGGCTTGGGCCAGGGCCACCCGGACATGGTTCCGGTAGCGCACTCGGACTTCATCCTGGCCGGGATTGGTGAGGAATTCGGCCTCATCGGCCTCGCCGCCGTGCTCATTCTCTTTGCCATGCTGGTCTCGCGCGGATTCCGTACCGCGCTGACCTGCCGCGATACCTATGGCAAACTGGTCGCCTCTGGCCTCGCGCTCACCTTGGCCGTGCAAGTCTTCGTCGTCACCGGCGGCATCTCCGCGCTGCTGCCCATGACTGGTCTGACCACGCCTTTCATGTCCGCGGGTGGTTCTTCGCTCATGGCCAATTACATGCTGCTGGCCATCCTTCTGAGAATCTCCAATGCGGCGCGCCGCCCGGCGCGCGAGCAGACCTCGAACGCGCCCACTGACACGTCCCTATTCCCAGCCGTCCAGGAGGCAAGCCGATGAACAGATCGATCCGCCTCGTTTCCCTCTTTGCCCTCATCCTTACCGCCGTGCTCCTGGTGAACCTCACCGTGATCCAGGCGTTCTCCGACGACAAATACGCCCATAACCCCAAGAACGTTCGCGGTTTCTTGGAGATGCGCACGACCCCGCGCGGCCAGATTTTCGCTGGCGACACGGTTTTAGCGCAGTCCACTGCCGACGCCGAGGGAAACTACTCCCGCTCCTACCCTGCCGATTCCCCCGCCTTCGCCAACATCACCGGCTACCTTTCGGAGCGCTTCGGCGCCTCCCAGCTGGAGGCATCCCAGAATGACATCCTCAACGGCAAGGATGATTCGCTGCTGGCGCGCAATTGGCTCGACACGCTCTCCGGAAAACCCCAGATGGGAGCGAACGTCGAGGTCACCATCGATCCCGCACTGCAGCAAGCCGCCTACGACCAGCTAGCCGGGCCCGGCTATAACGGCGCAGCCGTGGCCATCCAGCCCTCGACGGGCAAGATTCTGGCCATGGCCTCCACCCCTAGTTTCAACGTCTCCGACCTGCTCGGTGACAACGCCAGCGAACGGTGGGAACAGTTGCAGAATCAAGAAGGCACGCCGCTGGTTAACCACGCTGCGCAGGACACCCTGCCCCCGGGCTCGATTTTTAAGATCATCACCACCGCCGCCGGCCTCAATAACGGTTTCAACCCGAACTCCACGTTGACCGGCGCCGCCTCCATCACGCTGCCCGATTCCGTCACGGAGCTGACCAACGACGGCAACCGAGCCTGCGGCGGCGCAGAGAGCGTCACCCTACATACGGCCTTCGCGCTGTCCTGCAACACGGCTTTTGCGCAGATGTCAGAGAGCATCGGCGCCGATGAGTTGCGCAAGTATGCGGAGGGCTTCGGCGTGGGTGAGAAGTACTCGCTCGGTGTGGAGACTTCCGCTGGTGCGCTGGGCGAGCTTGGCGACGGCGCCCAAGTCGCCCAATCCTCCATCGGCCAGCGCGACGTGACCATGTCCGCCCTGCAGGCGGCTATCATGGCCGGGACCATCGCTAACCAGGGCAAGCGCATGGAGCCTTACCTGATCAACCGCATCACCGATGCCCAGATGAATGAGCTGCGCTCCACCCAGCCACGCCAGGCTGCCGAAGCCGTCAGCGAAGAGACGGCCAACACCATCAAGGACCTCATGTTTGCCTCCGAGCACAGCACCTATGGCTATGACGGGAACGGTTTCGCCTCGAAAACCGGTACCGCCGAGCACGGCGAGGGCCTTGCCCCGCACGCGTGGTACGTGGCTTTCGATCCGGACAAGGACATCGCGGTAGGCGTCGTGGTCAAGGACGGCGGGCACCTAGGCCAGAATGCCTACGGCGGCCAAGTCTCCGCGCCCATCGGCCGCGCCATCCTGCGCGCATACGGAGGTGAGCAGTAGTGAACAGCGCTGATAATAAGGAACACCTACAAGCACTCATCGGCGAGGACTACCAGCTGCAGTGGATAGTCGGCCACGGCGGCATGTCCACGGTGTGGCTGGCGGACGACGTCCGCAATGACCGCGAGGTCGCCCTCAAGGTCCTGCGCCCAGAGTTCTCCGATAACAACGAGTTCCTCTCGCGCTTCCGCAACGAGGCCAAGGCCGCAGAATCCATCGATTCCGAAAACGTCGTAGCTACGTACGACTACCGGGAGCTCGAGGATAACGGCCGCATCTTCTGCTACATGGCCTTGGAGTACATTCGCGGAGAATCCCTGGCGGATCTCTTAGCCCGCGAAGGCGCACTGCCGGAAACGCTGGCCCTCGACGTCATGGAGCAGGCCTCCCACGGCCTCTCCGTGATCCACCACATGGGCCTCGTGCACCGCGATATCAAGCCCGGCAACCTCATGATTACCCAAAATGGGCAAGTCAAGATCACCGATTTTGGTATCGCCAAGGCCGCCGCCGCGGTGCCGCTGACCCGCACGGGAATGGTCGTCGGCACCGCCCAATACGTCTCCCCCGAGCAAGCCCAGGGATATGAAGTCGGCCCGACCTCTGACGTCTATTCGCTCGGCGTCGTGGGCTATGAAATGCTGGCTGGTAAGCGCCCCTTCAGCGGCGATTCCTCGGTATCGGTGGCGCTGGCGCACATCAGTCAGGCGCCGGAGCCCTTGTCGACGTCGATTAGCGCGCCCACCCGTGAACTGATCGGCATGGCCCTGCGCAAGGACCCGGGCACCCGCTTCGCCGACGGCAACGAGTTCACCAACGCGATTGCTGCCGTGCGCCAAGGCCAGCGCCCGCCTCAGCCGAAGTCCGCGGCGCTCGCGCCTATCGCAGCCGAACCCTCGCCTTCCGCCTCCACGGAGATGCTGGCCAACATGGCGCACCCCACCACGGTGCGTCCGGCCGTTTCCACACCGCAGTCTGAAGAGCGCCCTGCCAAGCAGGGGGGCTTCGGCACTGGGCTGCTCATCGCCGTGGCCATCGCCGCCCTCGTGGCTATTGGCTTCATGGCCTATAGGCTGTGGGGTAACACCTCTCCAACTCCGCCGCCTCCGCCCACCGAGGTCATCGTGACCGAAACGGTAGAGCCAGAGACGACGGTGGAAGAGGAACCGGAAAGCCCCGAGACCGTCGAGATCACCACCGTGGAAGAGGAACCTACTCAAGTCACCGTCACAACGACGCACTCTGTCATCCCTTCCCCTTCCGTGACCACACACCACACGACCCATGAGGAACTGCCCACCCTCCCCGTGGAGGAGACGCAGCCACAGGTCAATGACAGCCCAACGCTCGAGCCCGAACTAGACTCACAGAACAACCCCACCGAAGAATCCGCACTACAGGGAGGCCAGTAACCCACCATGGTCAGTGATCGGTACCACCTCCGCCAGTCCATCGGCACCGGCGGTATGTCCGAGGTCTACGAGGCCGAGGACACCGTCTTGGGGCGCACCGTTGCCATCAAGATGCTGCGCCCCGACATGGCGCGCGATGTTAATTTCCGTGAGCGCTTCCGCCGCGAGGCCCAGAACTCCGGCAAGCTCAACCACCCGAACATCGTCGCTGTCTTCGACACGGGTGAAAAAGACATCGACGGCCTGATGGTGCCCTACATCGTCATGGAATACGTGCAGGGGCGCACCCTGCGCGACATTGTCCGTGAGGATGGCCCCATGCCGGTGGAAGAAGCCGCGCGCGTGCTGAAGCCGGTAGCGGATGCCCTTCAGTCTTCCCACGAGGCAGGCATCATCCACCGCGACATCAAGCCGGCCAACATCATGCTCACCAACACCGGCCAGGTGAAGGTCATGGACTTCGGCATCGCCCGCGCGCTGGATGATTCCACGTCCGCGATGACGCAGACCTCCGCCGTCATCGGCACCGCGCAGTATCTTTCCCCGGAACAAGCGCGGGGCAAGCCTGCCGACGCCCGCTCCGACGTCTACGCCCTGGGCTGCGTCATGTATGAAACGGTCACCGGGCGCACTCCCTTTGAAGGTGAGACACCGTTTGCGGTGGCCTATCAGCACGTGCAAGAGGAACCAACACCGCCGTCGGACTTCATCACTGCGGACCTCACGGAACGGCAGCGACTCGGCGTTGACGCCGTTGTGCTCACGGCGATGGCCAAGCACCCAGCGGACCGCTACCAGTCCGCGTGGGAGATGGGCGATGACCTCGAACGCTTATCCCAGGGCCAGCTGCCCGAAGCGGCGCGCTCTCACGTCAACGACGAGGATCACCCCACCACGATGGTGGCACCCGTGTCCGCGCAACACCGCGCGCCGGTGGCCTCCACCCGCCCCTCCGACGATGAGGAATCTGGATCCGGTCTCAAGTGGCTGGCGGCGTTGCTCGCCGCCTCCCTCGTGGCCATCATTGGCTATTTTGCCTGGGATTTCTGGGACAGCTCCCGCCAGGAGGCCCGCGAGCGCGAACAGGCGCAGCACGAGGCGGCCAAACGCTCTGGCATGGTCACGATCCCGAAGGTGGCCAACCGCCCACGCAATGAAGTGGTGGCGGAGCTGGAGAAGCTTGGCTTGTTGGTAACCGTCAACGAAGAGCCCAGCCCCGATGTGCCGCGTGGCAAGGTTATCCGGGTCAACCCGGCGGAAGGTTCGGAGCTGCAGAAGAATTCGTCAGTCACGTTGACTGTGTCTTCCGGCAAGGAAGTCACCGAGGTCCCAGACCTCACCGGCATGAAGCTGGATGAAGCCACCACTGCGCTGGAGGAAGCCGGCCTGGAGCTGAATAGCGACGTGGAGCAGGTGAATGATGAAGCCCCCGCGGGCGAGATCATTTCCCAGAACCCAGCGGGCGGCGCGCAGCTGTCCAAGGGTTCGAAGGTCCGCATAACGGTGTCCAAGGGCCAGAAGGAAGTCAGCGTTCCGGACGTCAGCGGCATGGACCGCGATCGCGCGGTTGAGATGCTGTCCTCCATGGACTTTGATGTCACCGTGAATTCGGTGGATTCTGAGCTGCCGGAAAACCAGGTGCTCAAGGTCGTCGAGAAGGGCCAAAAGCTTCCGAAGGGCAGCCCTGTTACGCTGGAGGTCTCTAACGCGATGCTCATCCAGGCACCGGAGCTTGTGCACTCCACGCAGCAGGAAGCTGAATCCGCGCTGCGCGCCAAGGGCTGGTCCGGCTCCTTGGAGGTAGGCGAGCGCATCCCGACGTCGAACCCGATCGACAGCAACAAGATTGGGTGGGCGTCGGCAAGCCGCGGCGATGTCATCCGCAAGGATCAGACCATCCAGGTCCGTTTCTGGGAGTTTGACCCGGCAGCGTTGCTGCCGCAGTAGCTCTCAGTACCGCAGCTGCTAAGGTATCCCACAGATTAACCACCCCTATTCTTCGTGAAGGTGTAATAATGCCAAAGTCCAAGATCACGACGGAGGGCTCCGCACTCCCGCAGTCCTCCAGCTCTGCTACTAACCGCACCCCGGTCAAGATCAACTCTGAGGGCACCCCGAAGTGGTACATCGCCATCATGCTGGGCCTCATGCTCATCGGCCTGCTCTGGCTCGTGGTGAACTACCTGGCGGGCGAGTCCATTCCGTTCATGCAGGCACTGGGGCCGTGGAACTACGGCATCGGCTTCGGCTTGGCCATCATCGGTCTCCTGATGACGATGGGTTGGCGTTAGCTTTCAGCGCCGCCGATGAACTCCTCGAAGTTCTATAGCATCGCCGGCGTCGGCTGCATCATTTTGGTGATGCTCACCGTCACGGTGGATAAAAACTTCCTCACCCCCGGCGCACTCGTCCTCGCTGGCCTCGGCGTCACCCTGACGCCGCTGGCCGTCCGCTACCCACGCGTGGCGGCCTGCGGGTACGGTGCGCTTTTTGCGCTGGCGATGTGGTTTTCCGATTGGCGGTCATTCCTGCTCCTGGCGTGGAGCCCCGTCATCGTCGGCATCGTGGCGTTTCGCACGCGCTGGCTGTGGGCGGTTCCCCCAGCGGTGGCGTACACCTACATCGTCACGACGGATCCTTCGATAAACTATCTGCCTGTTTTCGATCCGTTAAGCCTGTCGATACCGCTCGTCTTGTATGCGGTGGCCATCGTCATTGGGGCCGTACTGCGCAGGACCTGGGACCAGCGTCTTGCCGCTGAGCAACGCGCCGCAGAAGAGCGCGAGGCGCTTATGACAGCCCTCCATGATTCGGTAGCCGCGACCTTAACCTCCGTGGTTATGCGTTCTGAGACCCTAGCGCTGACCCAAACGGATCCCTCAGCGGCCGACTCCGCAGAGGCAATTGCTGACGACGCCCGCCGCGCCATGGGCGAGGTGCGCGATCTATTGCGCGTGATGAAGAACGAAAGCGTGACGAAGGGGGTCAAGTCCTTGGAGGAAGACCTCGACACTATGGTCAGCTTCCTGAGCAGTCATGGTTTTCAGTGCGAACCGCAGATAACAGTGGGCAAGAATGGCCAGCTTGCACTGCCGGAAAAGCTATCGCTCGTGTTCTCTGAGCTCGCCATCAACATCCTCAAGTACGCTCGCCCTGAATCCCGTGTAAGCATCGAGGCAACAAGCACCTCCAAGACCATCGACGTGGTGATCACTTCCGTGATTGCGGCTCAGCAATCACGCCAATACATGACGACGAATCTGGGCTTGGGTGAAATCGCCCGCCGCGTTCGTCGAATGCACGGCAGCTTCGGCAGCGGCAAAGAAGGCGAGCACTGGGTCACACGCCTTTCTCTTCCCACCGCCAGCCTCAGAAAAATATAGTAAGCTTTCCCGGTAGTCCGCCGTTTCTTAAATTTAAAAAGGTTTGACATGCGTACTTCCCTCGCCGTTGCCGCCGCAGCACTCGCGCTGTTTTCCGCACCAATCGCCAGCGCCGCTGAGGCTCCTGCTGACACCACCGTTGACACCGCTACTGAGAACACTGAGTCCACCGGATTCACCTTCTACAAGTCTTTCGCGGGCGAATTCGCTGACCACTTCCGTTGCTCCAACAGCCCCCAGCTCTGGTGGTGCGGCTAAACTGTTCCCATGAGCATTCGGGTTTTCCTCGTTGATGATGATGAGCTCGTTCGCTCGACGCTCCGCGTCTACTTCCAGACCACCGAGGACATCACGGTGGTCGGTGAGGCAACTAACGGCGCCGATTGCTTAGCCCAGCTTGAAGAAGCCAAGCCGGACCTCGTCCTCGCCGATATTCACATGCCGCACATGGACGGCATTACGCTGCTCAAGCACCTTAACTCCGCGCCAAATCCACCGACGTTTTTGGCCGTCACCGCCTTCGACTCGGATGACACGATGCTGAAGATCCTGCGGGCGGGCGGCGCGGGCTATATCTTGAAGAACCAGCGCCCGCGCTCCATCATCGAAGCGGTCCGCGCCGCCGTGGAGGGCGGCACCGTCGTGGCACCCGCCGCCATGCACCGTTTGGTGGACTACATTGGGGAACCCGCCACCCCACGCGATCCCGTCGCCGCCGCCATTGAGAGCCACGAGCTTCACGACGCCGAAATTGCCGTCCTCAAACTCCTCCTCGCCGGCAACTCCAATTCTGAGATCGCTGCCGCCACCCACTATTCCGAATCCGCCGTGAAGAAGCATGTCTCACGCCTCATCACCATCTTCGGCGCCAGCACGCGCCTGAACCTGGTGGCCAAGATTCTGGGCGGCGCTGGCTCTTAGGCCCGACTCAACTCTGCTCGATTAACGGGCTTCTCCCCCAAATGGCGGAGGCAAAAGATTGCCTGCTTAGGCGATGTTTCTCATGCCCCTGATCAATATCGTCAGAGGTATGAACACCGTATTCACTGCTCGAGACATCACCGTCTCCTTCGCCGGACATGAGGTTGTCCACGGCGCGAACCTCACGGCATCGCCCGGACGGATCATCGCTTTGCTTGGTCCAAACGGCGCCGGCAAATCCACCACGCTCCGGGCTGCCCTCGGCTTGGTGAAAGCCACCGGAACGAAGCACATCAATGGCACCATCGGGCTGCTCCTCGACGATGGCGGCCTCGTTACCAGTCTCACTGGGCGTCAGCATCTTCAAGCAATGGCGAGGCTATATGGCGTCGATAAGTATCGAGTGCAAGAGGTTTTAGAGCTTGTCGATATGTCGCACCGCTGCGACCGGCAGCTCAAAACTTACTCGTTAGGCATGAAACGGCGTATAGCGCTAGCGGGAGCTCTGTTACAAGATCCCGACATCATCATCTTGGACGAGCCGTCCTCTGGTCTTGATCCTGACGGCATTCGTTGGCTGGGCGAAGTCTTGTGTGCGGAAGCTTCCCGTGGGAAGGCAATTATCATGGCAACCCATCATCTGGCTGAAGCGGCCGCAGTCGCCCACGACGTAGTCATCATTTCTCGTGGTCACACCACATTCACAGGCGTTCTCAGTGAAATCCCTGACCTTGAAGCCGCCTACTTCGCCCACGCTACGAAAGGCTAGACATGAAATCCGAGCTTTATACCCTTCGTCACCTCCCGAACGTGCTGATCGTCGCGATACTCGCAGTTATGATGGCGGGCATCAGCGCTGTCCTGCAGTGGGCACTTCCGTTCCTTTTGAAAATTGACCCGCCACAAGTCGGTGACAGTCCAACAGGCCAACAGGTGCAGGCGCTTATCGACGGCTCCGACCCCACGACGTCCAGTTTCCAATTGGCCGCCCTCGATATCACAGGTTCTGGCCAGTCCACAGGCATTTCAATCTTCCTCATCGCCATTGTTGCACTCACAATCACTGCAGCTAGCTACCCATTTTCCAGCGGTGCAGTGGTGTGGAAGGTGGTTGGCGCTGGTTCGCGTATGAAATGGGCGAGTTCTTTGATCGTGGCGGTGCTGAATACCGTCCTCCTAGTATGCGTGGCAGCGTGTGTTCTTAACTCACTGATCGCACTGGTTGCGGCTCCGATGAATGATGTTTCTCTGGTTGCTTCTGCTTCTAATGTCGCTGTCGTGTGGCTGCGAGGCAGCTTGGCCGTGCTACTACTGACCCTCGCGATCATCGGTGTCGTATTAGCCATACGGAGGATCGGTCCAGCCATCGGGGTTATTGTCGCAGTGTTAATGGCAGGAGTGATCTTGGGAACTATCGGCGTCATGGCCGGGTGGGAACCGTATCTTTACAGTTGGCTTCCTTCTTCTGCTGTGTCAATTGCTGGTGGACAGGGGGCAACGCAAACTATGAATCCATGGGTAGGTATTGCTGTACTTGCCGGCTGGTCGGTTGTGAGCATGGGACTTGGGCTCACCCGCTTTTACCGGGCAAATCTTTAACATGGACTTCATGAATCGCCTTTCAGCCAGAGACATCGCTCTCGCTGTCATCGTTCTATCCCTTGACCTCGTTGGGTTCCTAGTGGCTAGCTCGATGGAACCAACCCCCTTCAATACCGCATTGTCTCCAGCGCAGTTCTGGCTGATTCTTGTTGCCATCATTGCCAAAGGCATCCTCCTGCTTTGGCGCCGTAAATTTCCCTTAAGCGTCCTACTCGGGATTTCTGCTACTGAGCTTCTGTGGTCCCTCTACTGTCTCGTCACCGCAGACCACAGCCTCGGCTACAACGGTATCGCTGCCTCGGTGGCTGCGTTTTCGCTAGCGCTGCACACGAAGTCAAAAACTCGCGACTCTATTTCCCTCATTATCTCGGGTCTCATTGTCGGCACCCTCCGCGCCATTGCCATGCCACCGCTGGGAGGAATCGAGCCTCCGCTTTTTACTCTGCTCACAGCCTTGGGCTGGCTGCTCCCCCTCATAGTGTTCTTTGCTATTGGACTCGCTGTCCGCAATAACCGTGAGCTCACCGCATCCCTCGCCCGCCAAGCAGAACTCGCTGAGGAAAACGCCATTGTCGAAGAGCGCGCCCGCATTGCGCGGGAGCTTCACGACACCACCGCCCATCACCTCTCAGCCATCGCCATCCAAGCTCAAGCCGCACAGGCATGCATCGATGTCAACCCCACCGCTGCCAAAGAGCATCTCCAACACGTGACCTCGTCGACGACGAAGGCACTCCAGGATGTCCGCGCGACCGTTAGCAAGCTTTCGGTTTCCGATGCCGAAATACACCGCATCCCTCAGCCGACAAATCTGTCTGCGCTAATTTCGGAGGTTCGCGCTCTAGGGCAGGCAGTAACGTTTTCGGACACCTCCCACTTGTCGGAGGGCGAGTTGATCGCGGCTTATCGAATCACCCAAGAAGCTCTGACAAATGCCCGCAAGCATGCAACAGGCGCGCCTGTTGATGTCATGCTGAGCGATGATGAACTGCGGATAATCACCCGCGGCACTTTCACACATAGCCCCACGGGCCGTGGCACCATCAGCATCCAAGAGCGCGCCCGAGCTGTCGGTGCAACCGCTTTCAATGAACCTACCGAAGATGGTTGGCTGGTGCTCATTACCTGGAGGAAGCCATGATTCGAGTCTTGTTAGTTGATGACCAACCTCTGATCAGACAGGGATTAAAGGCAATCTTCGAGGCCACCGGTGAGATCAAAGTTGTGGCTGAGGCAGCTTCCGGGAATGAGGCGATAGCAGCTGCAAAGGCTCGCGACATTGATGTGGTGTGCCTCGATATCCGCATGCCTGACGGGGACGGGATCTATGCAACCACGGAGATTAACAAGCAAGACAATCCCCCAGCAGTCATCGTGATCACCACCTTTGACCTAGACGAATACGTCTTTGGTGCCCTCGAAGCCGGTGCCTGTGGCGTCATGCTGAAAGACTCCCCAATGATCGACCTCATCCAAGGCGTCAAACACGCGGCCTCAGGTGAAGGCATGGTCGACGCTGCGGTTACTAAAAGGGTGATTGCGGAATTTGGTCGGCGGAAAGCGCGGGCCACGGTAGATTCAGCCCTACTCACGCCGCGCGAACTCGATTGCGTACGGGCCCTGGGCAAAGGATTGACCAACATCGAAATCGGGCGCGAGCTGTATTTGGAGCCCTCTACGGTCAAGACTCATTTGTCATCTGCGATGGCCAAAGTTGGAGCTAGTTCGCGAGTACAGCTCGTGATCTGGGCCTTTCGCGCAGGAGTGGTGAGCTAACGAGGGGGCGCAGTTCCCAACACCACCTCGCAGCCGGAGCACTGTTAACACCTTGGGTACAAAGTTATCCACAGGGTGGGGATAACTCTGTGGAGAACGAATTCCACAGCCTTTCTCCACACCCTGTGGATAAGTGTTTTCACGCTTCCCACAGCCCGCACAAAAACTTCGAACACAACCTAATACGCTGCTGATCTGCGGTTATCTTGGCCCACACGTTCGGTAAATTACAAAAATGTAGTTATCCACAATGTGGATAACTTATGTGGAATTCTTTCGCACAGAGGTTTTGGTGGATAACACGCCCGAGTTATCCCCAAAGCCCAGCTCGCAGCGCCGCTGCAACAGCAGCTATCACCCCGATAATCCAAATCCCCAGCCAACGCAGCCACGCACGTTGGCGAAAGAGGAATGGCGCCAACAGCAGTCCTGTGAGCAAACCGCCCAAGTGCCCCCACACGGAGACGTTCTCCGCCACAAAGCTGTAGGCAACGTTTGCTACGACCAAGACGATGGGCGCGCGCAGATCAAGACCGCGGCTGCGGTACACACCAATGAGTAGACCCATGAGCGCAAAGAGAGCGCCGGAGGCACCCACCGTGGGTGTGCCGAAATCCATCCACAGCACTGCGGCGGAAGAGCCAACAATGGAGATGAGATAGGCCGCCACGTACAGCGCGCTGCCCAGGGCGCGTTCTACTTCCCTACCCACAAAGAACAGCATCACCATGTTGACCAAGAGGTGCCCGGCGTCGAGGTGCATAAAGCCCGCGGTAATGACAGTTGTGGGGTGCTCGGACACTTCAGGGCCCCACAGCGTCCAGTCTTGGGCCAGCATGCTGCGATAGTAGGGCGCGGAGAGGGATGAGCCTTGAATGGCCGCGGCACACCAGGCACCGATGCACAGCACCATAAGCACCAGGGTGGCCGGTGCTGATTTCAGATAGTTCTTCACGCAGACTCCTAAAACAACGAGCCCGCCACCACATCACGTGGCAGCGGGCTCAGATGAAAAGCTAAGAACGCTTAGGCGATCTCGATGGACTCGATGACAACGTCCTCAGCCGGACGGTCCATGCGGTCGGTGGAGACCTTCGCAATCTTGGACACGACTTCCTGGGAAGCCGCGTCGGTGACCTCACCGAAGATGGTGTGGTGGTTGTTCAGGTGCGGGGTCGGCGCCACGGTGATGAAGAATTGGGAGCCGTTGGTGCCCGGGCCGGCATTCGCCATGGCCAGCAGGAACGGGCGGTCAAACTGCAGCTCCGGGTGGAACTCATCCTGGAACTGGTAGCCGGGGCCGCCACGGCCGGTGCCGGTCGGGTCGCCGCCCTGGATCATGAACTGGTCGATGACGCGGTGGAAAATAGCGCCATCGTAGAACGGGCCGGACTGCTCGCCCTTGGCGTTCTGGGTGGTGTAGTCCTTCTCGCCCTTAGCCAGGCCGATGAAGTTCTCAACGGTTACCGGTGCGTGGTTACCGAACAGGTCGATAACAATGTCACCGTAGTTGGTGTGCATCGTTGCAGTTGCGGTCTTCTGAGTCATGCCAGCCATTGTATGGAAATTTCCACCATTTCGTTGTTCCGCCGCGACGCTGTCAGCGATCTGCGTAGGGTTGCAAGCATGATTCGCGCCGTTCTCTTCGATCTCGATGACACCCTCATGGACCACACCGCCGCGATGCATGCGGCCGTCGAGGAGTGGCTGCCGGGCGGGCACCATGAGCGCTTCGCGGAGATCGAGCGCAAGTGGTTCGCCGCCTACGAGCGCGGCGAGGTCACCCACCAGGGCCAGCGCGTGGAGCGCTGCCGCGAATTCTTGGGCCGTCCAGAGATGACGGAGCAGGAGGCGCTGGCGGAATATGCCAAGTATTTGGCCGCGTATGAAAAGCACTGGCAGGCGCTTGGCGACGCCCTCCCCGCCCTCCAGCACGTCCTATCCCTGGGCCTCAAGGTCGGCATTCTGACGAACGGTGCGCGGGACATGCAGGAGGCAAAACTACGGGCGGGCGGGCTCGACCTGCCAGGCGTTGAGCTCTTTCCCACCGTGGAAATGGCTAAGCCAAAACCGCACCGAGAGGCCTACCTCGAGGCTTGTCGGCGCCTAGAGGTAGAGCCTGGCTCCACGCTCATGATTGGTGATTCGGTGGCTAATGACGTCGAGGGTGCACGTGCAGCGGGGCTCAAGGCACTGCACTTCGATAGGGCCGGAAACGGAGACATCGCCGCGCTCAGTGAGCTGACGGCGATGGACCACTTTTAAAAGGTTTAAATCCAAAGATTTAAACCCCTAGAGGCTGGCGCGGACCTCGTCACGGGCGAGGACCAGGTTGCGCAGGGAGGCCTCGGTCTCCTCGTAGCCGCGGGTCTTCAGGCCGCAGTCCGGGTTGACCCACAGGCGCTCGACCGGCACGTTCTTGAGTGCCGCGCGGATAAGCTCGGCCATCTCCGCCACGGACGGGATGCGCGGGGAGTGGATGTCGTAGATGCCCGGGCCAATCTCGGAGTGGAACTTCTCATCGATATCCTCGAGCAGCTCCATGCGGGAGCGGGCAGCTTCGATGGAGGTGACGTCGGCGTCGAGGCCGGCGACGGCGTCGATGATCTGGCCAAACTCCGAGTAGCAAAGGTGCGTGTGGATCTGGGTTTCAGGCTTCGCCTGCAAGGAAACCACTCGGAAGGAGCGCACCGCCCAGTCGAGGTAAGCCTTGCGGTCCTTCTCGCGCAGCGGCAACAACTCACGCAGGGCGGGCTCATCGATCTGGATGATGTCGATGCCGGCCTCTTCGAGGTCACGGACTTCGTCGGCCAGCGCCACGCCGAGCTGGTCGGCGGAGACGGACTGGTGGACGTCATCGCGCACGAAGGACCAGGCCAGGATGGTCACCGGGCCGGTGAGCATGCCCTTGACGTGCTTCTCGGACAGGGACTGCGCGAACTTCGCCCACTCGGTGGTCATGGCCTTCGGGCGAAAGATGTCACCAACCACGATTGGCGGACGGGTGCAGCGGGATCCGTAGGACTGAACCCAACCGTTCTCGGTGACGACGAAGCCGTCGAGAAGCTCGGCGAAGTACTGCACCATGTCGTTGCGCTCCGGCTCGCCGTGGACCAGGACGTCGAGGCCCAAGCGCTCCTGCAGCTCGATGACGGACTTCACCTCGTTGCGCAGGGCCTCGGTGTAGTCGGCGTCGGAGAGCTCGCCCTTGCGGTGCGCGGCGCGGGCGGCGCGGATCTCAGAGGTCTGCGGGAAGGAACCGATGGTGGTGGTCGGCAGCTGCGGCAGGCCGAGGGCCTCCTGTGCCTTGTTGCGCTCCGCGAACTCCGGCTGGCGCTGGACCTGGCCCTCCGGCAGCTGCGCGGTGCGCTCCTGCACGGCCTGATTGTGGATACGTGAGGACTCGGCGCGGGTGCGCACGGCGCGGTCGGCCTGCGCGTATGCCTCCGGGGCGTCGAGCGGGCCGGCGGCGAGTGCCACGACCTCGCGGACCTTCTCGTCGGCGAAGGCGAACCAGGTGGCAACGTCGACCGGCAGGGAGGTCTCCGCCTCGACGGTGTGCGGGACGTGCTGCAGGGAGACGGAGGTGGTTACGGTGACGCCTTCGCCCAGGGTCTCGAGCTTTTCGCGCAGGTCGCGCAGGTTGGCGGCCCAGACGTTGCGGCCGTCGACAAGGCCGGCGGCGAGGTGGGTGGCTTCGGCAAGCTTGGCGACGCGCTCGAGGTAGGAATTGTCCAGCGCCAAGGTGCCCACCGAGAGATCCACCTGGACCGCTTCCGGCTTGAGCTCAGCGATGGCGTCGAGGCCAGCATTGAGGGAACCATAGGGCGTGGTCAGGTAGACCTGCGGTCGCTTCTTCGCGCCGAGGATGCGGCCATAAGAGCTCTTGAGCGCGGCGGCGAGGGTGGCGTCGTCAGCCGCGGCGAGGTCAGCGACCAGGGCCGGCTCAACGAGCTGGAGCCACTCCACGTTGGCGTCGGCAAGCTGCTCCAGCACGGTGAGGTAGGAGTCCACGAGCTCATCGAGGCGGTCGAGCGGCTGCTTGGTGGCGCCCTCAGCCTGCTTGGACAGGGCCAGCAGGGTCACGGGGCCAACGAGGACCGGGCGCACGGTGTGGCCTGCGGCGCGAGCCTCCTCGACGATCTTGAGCACGCGCTGGGGGCGGGCACTAAAGGTCTGGTCATCGCTGATTTCAGGGACGATGTAGTGGTAGTTGGTGTCGAACCACTTGGTCATCTCCAGCGGCGCGGTGTCCTTGTTGCCGCGGGCCAAGGTGAATTCGTCATCGAGGCTCTCGCCCTGGGCAGCGCCCACGGTCAGCGCGGTCTCGAGGACGTGGTCGTAGTACGCAACGTCCGCCGGGATGGCGTAATCCTCAGTGAGACCCAGCTCCTTGAGGCGGGCGTAGGTATCGAGGCGCAGGGAGTGCGCGGCGGATTCGAAGGTCTCGGCATCAATCTTGCCGGACCAGTAGGACTCCAGCGCGCGCTTAAGCTCACGATGGGCACCTACGCGGGGATAGCCCTCAATCGTTGCCTTGGGAAATGGTGCGGTCATGGGGTAACTCCAATTCGATGTAGCAGGTCAGTCGTAATGTCTGGATTGTTATGCGTGTAGATGTGCAGCCCGTCGGCGCCGGCGTTCATCACCGATTTCGCCAGGGAGGCCGTAAGCTGCATCCCGATTTCTTTCTCTTCCTCGGGGGAGGTCGCTGCCGCGAGCTGATCGAGCACCTGCGGTGGCCCGTCCAGCCCGGACAGCTGGCACATTCGCTCCACCCGAGCACGGCTAGTCATCGGCATGATCCCGGGGATGAGCGGAATGCGCACGCCCGCCAGCCGGGCGCGTTGGGCGAAGCGGACGTAATCCTCCGCGTCAAAGAAGAGCTGGGTGATGGCGAAGTCAGCGCCGAGGCGTTGCTTGGCCAGGAGAACGTCGATGTCCTCGTCCGCCGTGGCGGACTCGGCGTGACCGTTGGGGTAGCAAGCCACGCCCACGGCCAAGCGCCCAGCGGCCAAGCGCGCCACGCGGGCGGATTCCCAGCGGCGGATGAGCCGGACGAGGGAGTCGGCGTGCGGCAAGTGGCCTTCGGGCATCCCGCCCTCGGGCAGGTCGCCGCGAAGCGCGAGGAGGCCGCGCACGCCGGCGTCGACGAGCGTGTCGATCCAGCCAACGAGCTCTTCCTCCGTGCCGGCAGTACAAGCCAGGTGCGCCAGGGGACGCATCGCGGTATCGCGCGAAATCTTCTCAATGAAGGCCGCGGTTCCCTCCAGCCACCCGGAGCGCTGGGAGCTGGTGACGGCGATGTAATCGGGGTTATATGCGGCAAGCGTGTCGAGCAAACGGTCAATCTTTTTGGCGTCCGCATCGTGGCGCGGTGGGATCACCTCGAAGGAGAGAGCGGTGCGCTGTGGTCGCTTAGGCGTATCTTCGCTGATTTGGTCTAGTGGCGCGGATGCGGAGAGTCGCGGGGACATGCTCACCTCCTCTGCAGGTTATCGTGGTCGGTCATCTGTGCTGTTGGTGGAAAACGTACCAAGCTGTCCATTTTGAGCGAAAGCATTTAGGAAATGGTCATACCTTTCCAACCCAGCCAGCTGCACCGTTGCCCAAACCTGTGGTGAATAAAAAGGCCACTGTTCCGTACAAAGCTGTCTATTTTCTTTGAACCGCTCTCTACTTTCGTCCCGTGGTGGCAGGACGTAGCTGCCGCCACTACGCTGAAAGGGAGTATCCAGCGCTAACGCGGACACACATGTGCAGTGTCCCGTCCGGCGCAGACAACCACTCCATAAACAGTTACCCACCGAGCAATCGCCTCAAGCATTGACGTAAAGGAGCATCTCTCCCGATGAACCCCACCGCACTGTCCACAGCAATTAGCGCCACCTCCGCCCTGGTGGAGCGCCTCAAGGAACGCCGCGATGAAAAGGCTCGCGAGGCCTACTCCGTCCTGGAGACCGCCGCCGCCCGCATGGAAGAGCGCGATGACGAGTGGTTCCCGGAGGCACGCCGCGAAGCCGGTGCCGTGACCAAGGCCGCGCATGCCCGCCTCGAGCGCACCCTCGAACAGCTCAAGGAGCGCAGCGAGGAAGCAACCGAGAAGCTCTCCGCTGCCGCCGCAGACGCCCAGGACAAGGCCACCAAGAAGTGGGAGAAGACCCAGAGGCAGGCTGAAAAGAAGGCCACCAAGGCCCGCAAGCAGGCCAAGAAGAAGGCTTCCAAGGCTGAGAAGAAGGCACAGAAGCAAAGCGCCCAGCTGCAGAAGAAGGCCCGCGCCATCAGCGGCAAGGATAAGAAGAAGGGCTCGAAGATCTGGCTGATCTCCGCGCTGGTTGCCGCCATTGCTGCCATCGGCGGTGGCATCTACTACTTCTTCACCCAGAAGAAGGAGAAGGAATCCGCCGTCCCGCCGCGCGTTGAGGACTTCTCTTCCCCGTCCGCACCGCAGGGTTCCACCTTGGTCTACACCTCCACCACCGAGGATGACGCCAAGAAGGAGTCCGACTTGGCCGAGGAAGGCGTCGTCGAGCGCGATGAAGAGCTGCTGGGTTCCCTCGATGAGCAGCTGGCCAAGCACCGCGAGGAAGAAACCGCCATCCAGGACGCCGTCGAGACCGAGATTGAGGTCAGCAACGCCGACAAGAAGGATGCCGACACCTCCCGCATCACCGATGATCACGAGTCCGAGGGCAAGCACCGCCTCCAGACCGAGGACGAGAACTAACCCCCCAACCTTGGGGGTGTGCATTTCGTTGCCTTGATCTCACTGCGTTGCCCCCGCGCGCCCGACCTGCTTGAATTGAAGGCTAATCGGCATCGATCCTCATAGATCGGTGCCCGCGCGCTGTTTTGCGCGGGAAGCCCTATCAACAGCAGGCAAGGAGATCAGACATGAGCTTTGAGTCGCTCGTAGTCAAGCTCAAGAACGGGGAGACCTTTTATTTCCCCGCAGGTGCCGTGAGCGGCGATCCGTCCACCCGCGTGGACAACCTGCGCTTTGCCATTGAAAACGGCACGCAGTTTAGCTCCGTCGATGATTATGGAGTCGACCGCGAGTTCAACGGCTATGACGTGGAAAATTACCACCTAGCTTAAGTTCCCACAGTGAGTCACCGATCGTAATCTGAATCACTCATCCATCCTTTTTTGCGCTATAGGATGAGTCTTTATGACTCACTATCCACGCATGCGGACGTGGTCGTGGTATCTCCCCGATGAGCCACCTTCCGGCGAGGTTTCCCTCACCGAGACCACCAACTTCTCCCGCCCAGCTAAAGCCACGTGGCGTCTGCTCGGCGCCCAGCGCACCGGCGTTATCGGCATCTTCGTTGCCACCCTCATCAACGCGCCGCTGGGCGCGTTGGTCTCCGTCATCGTCGGCCAGACCACGCAGTATGCCTTCTCCGAGCCTTCCTGGCGCACCGTAGCGCTGCCGCTTGCGGCCACGGCGATCCTCCTCTTCATCGCCTATATCTGCGAGGCCACGGCGGATGCCTTCACAGACTTATCCCAAGCCCGCACCACCCATACGCTGCGCCTTAACCTGCTGGATAAGTTGCTGAGCGCTTCCACTGCAGGCATTAGCCCCGGCCGGCTGCTCAACACGATGGATGAGGATTCGCACTACATCGGCCAACTCAAGCAGATCCTCAACTTCCCACTGGTCATGGTGGGCTACCTCTTGGGCGCGGTGGTCAGCCTGGCCCCGATTTCCTGGCAGGTCTCAGCTGTGCTGCTGATTGGTGCACTCGCCACCGCGCTGGCCTCCTGGGCCACCACGAAGCCGCTGACGAGGATCGCCGCGCGCCGCCGCCAGTTGGAGAACACCGCGCTTTCACTCGCCACGGACTTTGCTCAAGGCTCCCGGGTCATCAAAGGCCTCGGCGCCAAGGACATCGCGCGCCAACGTTTTTCTGACGCCGCCCAGAACTCCTTGGGTGCCATGCTCCGCGAGGCCAAGCTGTCCTCCCTCATGGCCTGGCTGCGCCAGATGGTTCCCGCGTCCTTTGCCGTGGGCATTCTTGCCTGGACCTCCTGGGAAACCTTCGAGGGCCGCATCGCCCCCGGCGGGATGATGGCGATCACCATGCTCGTCCCGCCCGCGCTCACCGCGCTGGGTGTGTCTCTCGGCCTGCTCACGGAGAACTGGGCGCGGGCGCGTGCCTCCGTGGAGCGCGTCGGCGAGCTGCTCGGACAGCTTTCTTCCAACACCACCGAGGCCGCCGGCACGCCGATTGACCTCTCCCCCGGCTTGCACGTGTGGATGCCTATCAGCACAGAGGGGCGCAGCACCGTGGACTCTTGGGTGCGCTACCTCCATGAGCACGGCGCCTTGTGCCCGCCACACCGCATCTCCGTGTTGGAGGGCACCCTGCAGGACAACGTCGATCCGCTCCGCAGTGCTAGCGCTACGCAGCTTCACGACGCCCTCCACGCCTCCGCCTGCGAGGATATTGTTATCCGCCTCGGTGGGCTTGGTCCCAACGGCGAGCTACCCACCGCGCCCATCGGTGAGGCCGGCCTCAACCTCTCCGGCGGCCAGCGCCAGCGCGTCGCGCTTGCCCGCGCGCTCGCCCTCGACCCCGATGTCCTCGT
This sequence comes from Corynebacterium sp. HMSC072A02, assembly GCF_001810085.1. Classification (NCBI taxonomy): domain Bacteria; kingdom Bacillati; phylum Actinomycetota; class Actinomycetes; order Mycobacteriales; family Corynebacteriaceae; genus Corynebacterium; species Corynebacterium sp. HMSC072A02. The sequence continues at coordinate 26,141 of NZ_KV799831.1, forward strand.
GCTGGACAACCCCACGACGGGACTGGATTCGTTGACCCTGGCGGACGTCGCCAAGCGCGTGCGTGAACTGCGCGCCGGCAAGACCACCGTGATCATTACATCCGCCTCCACGTGGGCCGCCAACGCCGATGAGGTGGTGGAGCTATGAGCCAGCAGGATCGCGCGGATGCCCTTGCACCTGCCTCCCCGCGGGAGTGTCTCCGTTTTCTGAAGACCCTGCCCAGTGCGCCCAGTCGGCTTGGCATCGCCCTTTTCTTCGGACTGTTTACCGTTACGGTCATCATGATGAACCTGGTCTCCCAGGTGCTTGGCCGCGTCGTGGACATCATCCAGGGCGTGGAGATCCCCATCCTTGGCACGGGGCGCGCAGCCATGGTGGGCGCGCTCGTTGTTATCGCGGTGGGCTTCCTCGTGGAGGTCACCGGCCGCACAGTGGGCCGCTTGTTGGTTACCTCCACTACCCGCCGTCTCTCGGTAGATCTGCGCACCTCAGCGCTGGATTCCACCCTCGGCGCCCCCGTGCCCGCCGTCATGGAATTGGGCACCGGCAACATCATCACGCGCCTGTCCAAGGACATCGACACCGTCGTCATGACCATCTCCATGATGGGTGACCGCCTCGTGCTCACGCTCTTCATGCTGCCGCTGACCGCGCTCATGATGATCTTCATCCACCCCGCTTATGCGCTGCTCTTCATAGCGGTGAGTTGTCTGCTCTACCCCTTCATCCGCGGCACCATGCGGGATATCCCCGCCGTGGCCAACGAGGTGTCCTCGGTGGAGGCCTACCGCAACAACGTGCTGCTGGACACCATTCGCGCCCTGGAGACCCTCCGCCAGTTCTCCCTGAAAGACTGGGCGCATGCACGCATGGAGCGCTATTCCTGGGACACGGTACAGGCCTGGGGCGACAAGGTGCCGCTCATCAACCGCATCCTGGGCCAAGGCGCCCTGGCCTTCGCGGTGTTGCTGCTGGGCTCCGTCCTCATGTCCGTGCCCATGGTGATGTGGGAATGGCTGACACCTGGCGAGGCCACCGCCGCTGTGCTGCTGGTCATGCGGCTGGAGATCCACGTATTCAACATCCTCTTCTTCGCCGGCGAGATCCAGCATTCCGTGACCTCCCTCGGCCGCGCGGTGGCTCTGGCCACCCTGGAGAGCAGCGCTGGTACGAAGGAGCTCAAGGACACGCCCCGGCTAACCTCCGCGCCGGCCATCACCATTGATCACCTTTCCTACGCCTACCCCGGCGGGGCACGCGTGCTTGACGACGTCTCCCTAACCCTCTCCGCCGGCACCACCACCGCCCTAGTTGGTACCTCCGGCGCGGGTAAGTCCACGCTCGCCGCCCTCGTGGCGGGCCTGCAGTACCCATCGGCGGGGAACATCAGCCTCGATGGCATCGATACCGCCTCAGTGCCCAATACGTGGATTACAGAGCACGTCGCGCTCATTACCCAAGAAGTCCATCTCTTCTCCGGCACCTTGCGCGAGGACCTGCTCCTGGCCAAACCTGACGCCAGCGATGAGGAGCTGTGGCAGGCGCTTAACACCGTGGGCTTGGATAAACATTCGCGGTGGCTGCCCCAGGGCCTCGATACGCTCATTGGTGCGGGCAACGAGGAAATTGGCGCTGAAGCCGAGCAACAGCTTTCCCTGGCCCGCATGATCCTGCGCCAGCCGCCGGTGCTCATCATGGATGAGGCCACCTCCGAAGCCGGCTCTGAGCACGCCGAAGTGCTCGAACACGCCGCCAAGGCAGTCACGAGGGGCCGCACCGCGCTCGTCGTTGCCCACCGCCTGGACCAGGCTCGCGAGGCCGACCGCATCATCGTGATGGAACAGGGTCAGATCGTCGAGGATGGCACCCACGCCGAGCTGATGGACCTCGGCGGGCGCTATGCCTCGGCCTATTCCCAATGGGAGCACGGCTCATAGGTGGTGCACGCCGCGTCCTACCATGGAAGCTATGCATCTTCTTTCCCTCACCGAAGCTGACCGCACCTACCTGGCCCGCATCAATTTCCTCGCCGATACCTTCGGCGATGAGCACAAGGAGCTTCCTGCGGGTTTCGAGGAAGGCTTTGACTACTACCTCGGCGGTTGGGAGCCTTCCCGCGGAGGTTTCATCGCCTGGGAGGGCCACGTCCCTGCCGGTGGCGTGTGGCTGAACTGGGGAACGGCGCAGCGCCATGGTTTCGGCCACGTTATTGAAGGCATCCCAGAGCTTGCTCTAGCTGTGGAACCTCGCTTCCGCAGCCAGGGAGTGGGCACCATGCTTATCGACGCCGCCACCGAACTCGCCCGCGAGATGGGCGCCCCAGGCATCTCGCTGTCGGTGGCTAAAGATAATGACCGCGCCCACCGCCTTTACCTGCACCTTGGCTTTGAGCCGGTGAGCGAGAGAAGCGGGCACATCGTCCTGGTCAAGCGCTTCAAGGATGCCGACTAAGTTAAGCGAAAAGCTAAAGGGCGCTCACTGTGTGAGCGCCCTGTGGAGCATAGGGGAATCGAACCCCTGACCTTTGCATTGCGAACGCAACGCTCTACCAACTGAGCTAATGCCCCAATACCTGTAGAGCGTACTCCTCTCGGTAAAAGCAACGAAATCACCCCTATTACGGGCCTAGCGAAACCTCAGGAGTTAACTTCTTTCACTCTAGTTGCGTGTCACTAGGGATAATCCACCTTCACCGGACAGACAATAAAGCGTCTTAAGAAAGTCTGTGGAAGGTTGTCATGCGCCGAAAAAGTGTTCTTGTCCGCTCCCTCATCGCCCTTGCAGCAGCCACGGCCCTGCCTGGCGCCGCTGCTGCCGTGGAGCTTCCCCAGCCGGTGATTCAACAGCCGACGTTGCCACAGCTCCCCGACGTCCAGAAGGACATCCAACAACTAGAGCACGACGCCTACGATGCTCTTCCCAAGGAGCTTCAAAATAGTCCTGTCTTTGCCGGCTCCTCGCGGCCGGCTGCGAAGCCCGCGCCGACCGGCAAACAGCAGTCGCAGTCGGTTGCTGATGCCACCTGCTCCAACTGCGTGGCTATCACCTATGACGATGGCCCCGGCGAGTTGACCGCTCAGCTCCTCGACACCCTGAAGGCCAAGGACGCCCACGCCAGCTTCATGGTCTTGGCTCCCAGTGCCACCGCGCACCCGGATCTGCTGCGCCGTATGAAGGCTGAGGGCCACACCGTGGGAAACCACACCGCATCCCACCGCGAGCTCAACAAGCTCTCCCCCAGCGACGTGGACGGCGAGATCAAGGCCGGGGCCGCGGCAATCAAGGCAGCAACGGGTGAGAACCCGCGGTGGATGCGTCCCCCGTACGGTGCCACCAACGGCACCGTGGACGCCGCTGCGAAGGCTAATGGCCAGGCACAGGCCCTGTGGTCCGTCGACACCGTGGATTGGAAGGACCGCAATTCCGAGCACGTCTGTGAGGCCGCAGTCAGCGGGGCGCAGCCCGGCTCCATCGTCCTCATGCACGACATTCACGCCACAACCGTAGGGGCCGCAGACTGCGTCATCGACGGACTGCGCGCGAAGGGCCTGGAGCCAGTCAGCCTCGACCGCCTCATCCCCAATCCGCAGGCGGGAAAGCAATACCTCACCCGCTAGCGCACAGCAGCCTGTTCTGGGACCAAACTAAAGGCACCTTATGCAGATTTCCGTATCCATCTACCTGGTGTTTTCGGGTCGGAGGTCTCCATATGGTGCCTTTAGTTTGGTCCTTTAACCCGCCCCTGTGGGCTTAAGGGACATTTCGTGTGGATAAATCGATA
>NZ_KV799832.1:0-129746 GCF_001810085.1 Corynebacterium sp. HMSC072A02
ACCGTTAAAGCACCATCATTGCTTTAACGGTCTCTTTTTCGTTTTGCCAGCACTACCGGCATGCGTTACCACGTCTGCACTTCCAGGTCTGAACAAATAGCTTTTTGTGACCGAGTCATGAGGGCCCTCCTCGGCACCACGTCTGTCGATGCTGGGGTGAAGTTGTTCTGTTCGTCTTCCTTGGCAGGGTCAGTTACAGTAGAGGCTGTGGTTATTGGTGTTGTTCGCGCAGACTGTCAAAGTTGGGGGCGTTGCGTTTGACCGACAAGTTTGACCTGTGGGAACTTCCCTATGAGGGAAAGACCGTCTATGTCCTGCTTGCAGCACGGGGCAAAGCTTCTGCTCTGGCGGACTCAGAAAAGTGCTGAAAGTCTTGCTACCTCGGATGAGATTCAGACGCGGGTTTCGCAGTGTCCTACACCCCGTGGATTGATGGATAAGGTGCCGGCTGCATGTCTGATACGTGAGGGGCAGGTTGTCTCCCGGGTGAAAGATATTGAGCATTCTTTGGTCTTGAGGGAGAGGCCGGCCCCAGGGTGGGAAGAGGACGGTCTGAGCCACTTCTTCGCGGGCAAGACTGTAGATGTCTTTGAGCCCGGTAGTCGTTCAGCGCGTGTAAGACTCTGTGATGGCCTTAAGCGGATCGACTTTCTTCCGGTTGCCAACGAGTCAGCACGGAAGAGGCGCGTTGACTTAGCCACACATCCCCACCGCGCGGGCGCGTGGGAACTCAGTAAGAAGTTCGCATTGGCGGCGCTGTCCTTTGTTCTTTTGCTTTTCGGGCCGGCGATTCGTGACCGACTAGAACCAGTGATTGAACCCGTGGCTAAGCGCGTTTCGGACCTGCATAGCCGGGGTGAGTTTTACGGCATGGTGTTTGAGTTCTTCCAGATTGACCATGTGATTGATTTTGCGGCGTCTCTGTTCAGTCCGATTGGCGATGTCGTCGTTCCGGTCGCTGGCTTGGTGGTGGCCTACGTTGCCGGGTGGAAGGGCGCGCGGGACACGGGCACCTGGTGGGAGGCGGCCGGGCGTCCGCTTGGAAATGAACGCGAGATCCTGGCCTTCGAAAGGTAGGTCGAAGGCCATTGACAATGGTTAAATGTTCCTAATTACGGGCTCAATAAATGGTGGGTTTCAAGCGGTAGTTGAGAGGAGAATTCTCGGGGTCTGGCTGTGAATGGATCAACAAAAGAAATGTGTGTCGCCGTCAGGTGCATGGGAATCCGCATGTCTTCGGCCTCTGCAGGGAAAATGACCGGGTATATGGGGTCACCAATAATAGGGATGCCCGCCTGAAGCATGTGTAGCCGGAGCTGATGAGTCTTGCCGGTCTGTGGCTTGAGAGTGTACTTCGCTATCTCGGGAAGTGAACCGTGGATGGCTTCGTACGGTGCCTTATCTACTGGTTCCACGCCGCCGACCTCGGTGATGGCGTTGACTTCGCCCTCGACGATGCGACCTTGCAATTCCCCTGGGGTCTTCTCCATACGGGAGCGCCAGACGGTGCCGGGGGAGACGTCGGCAAGCGGGGCGATGGCTTCGTAAGTCTTGGTGACGCGGCGCTCGGCGAAGAGCGTTTGGTAGGCGCCCCGAACGGTGCGGTCCTTGGTGAAGACGAGTATGCCCGAGGTAAGCCGGTCCAGGCGATGCGCGGGGGAAAGCTCGTTGTTGCCTGTCATTCGGCGAAGGCGAACGGTGGCAGTCTCCGTGATGTGGCGGGCGCGAGGCATCGTAGCCATGAAGGGCGGCTTGTCGACGACCAAGAGGTGCTCGTCTTCGTGCAGGATTGGGATGTCGTATGGGACGGGTGTTTCGGGAGCCGGCATGCGGTAGAAGTACACCATCGCGTTGGTGGCGAGGGTGCTGTCGGGACTAAGCGGGGTGCCGTCTTGGGATACAACCTCGTTCGCTGTGAAGCGGGCTTGGAGGGCCGAGTCGTTGTCGTCGGGGTGGCGGTGACGTTGGGTCACGATGAGGTCGTGCACAAAGTCCCACGCGGTGATGGGGCCTTCGACAACGCGGGCGTGAGTGGGGTTTAGTCCATCGCGGATAGGAAGTGGTGTTGCGCCACGCCCTTTTTGCGATATTCTTTGTCCCATGGATTTCAACTCTATTCTCGCGCCCGTCATCGATTTCTTCTCTAATGGTATCGGTGCCGTCATTCGTGATATTGCTGTGGCTGCCTACAACATTCTTTTCCCAGCGAATGCTGATGCCGCTACCGCCCCACAGGTCGGCCAGTAGGTATTAGACTGGAGGTGTAAGCACTTCGAAAGGAAAGGTCATGGCAAAGGAAGACATTGTCGTCGTCGCCGTTGATGGTTCGGAAGCGTCGAAGAACGCCGTCCGCTGGGCTGCAAATACTGCGGTGAAGCGGGGTATCCCGCTACGTATCGCATCGAGTTACACGATGCCGCAGTTCCTCTACGCCGAAGGCATGGTCCCGCCGAAGGAGCTTTTTGATGACCTCCAGGCGGAGACCCTAGAGAAGATCGAGGAGGCCCGCGCCGAGGCTCACAAGATTGCCCCGGATCTGAAGATCGGCCACACCGTGGCTGAGGGCTCCCCTATCGACATGCTGCTGGAGATGTCCAAGGACGTCACCATGATTGTCATGGGCTCCCGCGGCATGGGCGGCCTGTCCGGCATGGTCATGGGCTCGGTATCTGCATCTGTGGTCTCCCACGCATCTTGCCCGGTGGTCGTGGTCCGTGAGGATAACCACGTCACCGAATCCACGAAGTACGGTCCCGTTGTTATCGGTGTCGATGGCTCCGAGGTCTCCCAGAAGGCAACGGACTACGCCTTCAAGGAAGCAGATGCCCGCGGCGCAGAGCTGATTGCCGTTCACACTTGGATGGACATGCAGGTTCAGGCTTCCCTGGCCGGCCTCTCGGCAGCCCAGGCTGAATGGGCTGAGGTGGAGAAGGAGCAGGCGGAGCTGCTGACTGAACGCCTCGCGGAGTTCCAGGAGAAGTATCCGGACGTGCAGGTTAAGAAGGTTATCGCCCGTGACCGCCCGGTCCGTGCGCTGTCGGAGGCCTCCGAAGGTGCGCAGCTGCTCGTTGTGGGCTCCCACGGTCGCGGTGGCTTCAAGGGCATGCTCTTGGGCTCTACCTCCCGCGCACTGCTGCAGTCCGCGCCGTGCCCGATGATGGTGGTTCGACCAGACTCGGAGTAACCATCGCATAACCTCGCTATAACGATTCGGGCCCTTTTATTGGATAAGTGGTGTGCCCGAGACGTTTTGGTGTTTTAACGCGTACGGTGGACGGGTACGTAGATAAACGCTATTTACTGTTATTCAAAGGAGTGAGTGTCATGGGACTCGGTCTCGGTTTCTTTGGTTCGATTGTTGTTGGCATCATTGCCGGCTGGCTCGCTGAGAAGATTATGAAGCGTGACCAGGGGCTGTTCACCAACCTCATCGTTGGTGTTATCGGCGGCCTCATCGGTGGCGGATTGCTAGCGCTCTTCAACAAGAGCGTCGGCGATAGCTGGTTCCTGATGATCATTACGGCAACGGTCGGTGCATGTATCTTGCTGTGGATCGTGGGAGCCATTACGGGCCGCAAGAAGTAAAAATTCGCATACATACCGGTTTGTCTATATTGTATAGATGAACCGGTTTTGTCATGTGAGGAGAAGAAATGGCCGAAAAGAAGTCGCGTCGCAACCGCCCGAGCCCGCGGAGCCGACTACTTGAATCCGCCACGCGGCTCTTTACCACCGAGGGCATCCGCGTTATCGGCATTGACCGTATCCTGCGCGAGGCCGACGTGGCGAAGGCGTCGCTCTACTCCCTTTTCGGCTCCAAGGATGCCCTCGTTATCGCCTACGTCGAGGCCCTCGATGAGGAATACCGCGCTGATTGGCAGAGGCGCACCGAGGACGCGACCGATCCGGAGAGCAAGATCCTCGCCTTCTTCGACAAGGCCATCGAGGAACAACCCTCCATGGAGTTCCGGGGCTCGCACTTCCTCAACGCGGCCGGTGAATACCCGCGTCCAGAGACGGATGCCGAGCGGGGCATCGTGGCGGCATGCGTCGATCACCGCACATGGATGCATTCCACGATCACTGCCCTGCTCAACGCCAAGAATGGCTACCCCTCAGAGGAGCAGGCGAGCCAAATCCTCATTTTCCTCGATGGCGGGCTCGCCGGCGCCCGCCTGACCCGCGACGTCGCCCCGCTGGTAACCGCGAAGCAGCTGGCTATTCAGCTTCTCTCGGCGCCTCCTGCTGACTATTCGATTTAACAATTTTGCGTGCCTCCGCCACGATGGCCGAGTGGCGTTTGCGGGCAGCAGCAACCTCCTCTTTGTGGGCAGGGTCTTCCTTAAGGCGCTGTTTAGCGGCTTTCTTCTCTTTCTTCTTTTCCTTAGCCCGCCACCGCCGGATGCTGTCGCGCCGCTGTTCGTGGACGGCCTCCGGTAGGGGATAGCGACGGTGCAGGATCAATTCATATACCAAGGTCTGTAGCAGGGTAAAGAGGTAGGAGCAGCCCCAGTAGAAGATGATGGTCACGGGGATGGGGCCATGCCAAGCCACTTTCCACAGCATCCAGGGGATGAGAACCACCATGAGCGCCATGAACCACAGCAAGCGGCGCGGAATCTTCTGATCGAAGACCGTGGTAAGAAAGCCACGGTAGAGCGTGATGAGCGTGTTGAGGGAGGTGAACACGAGTGCCGCCACGAGCATCGGTAGGACCAAGTCGTGATGCTCGCGCGCGAAATCGGTGAGGGGGACGCCGAAGACGGTGGAGGTGCGGAAGGAGGAGACGTCGCCAAGCGTGAGCATCCCCACCGGTTCATTCGCGGAGCCTGACACCCGAAGAACCACCTGGTAGAGGCCAATGAAAGCCGGGATGATGAGGAAGGCGGGGAAACAACCCACCAGCGGGTTGTGCTGGAAGCGCTCCTTGAGCTCGCGTTGCTGGGTGAGGATGTCGACAGCCTCATCGACCGAATCGGCCTGCGTGAGGTGTTCATTGAGTTCGGTCATCTCCGGGCGCATGAGGGCGCCGATGCGGCCCTGTTTCACGGAGAGCCAATTCAGCGGAGCGATGATGCCGCGGACCGTGAGCACGAGGAAGACGATGGTGAGGATCCACGCCATCGAGCCGTCAAGGAAGGAACCAAAAAGCAAGTGCCACAGTTTCATGATTCCGGAGACCGGGTACATGAAGATGTTGATCATCGCCTACTCCTCTTTCTGCAGGGTGATGGGGCACTTATACGTTACCGGGAGGCTAAGGTATGGGTATGCCCCACCCCACCGCGCGCACTCGGCCGACCGTAGGGACCGTCATCGGTGAGCTTATGCTGACGGCCGGCGTGCTTCTGCTTCTCTTCGCCTTTTATGAGTCCTATTGGACAAATATCGAGTCTGGTCACAAGCAGGACCAAGCCAACGAGACGCTGCAGGAAGAATGGCACAACCCACGCGGAGCGGGCCATGCCCCGAAGCTCGGTGAGGCCTTTGCACGCCTTTATATCCCGGCCTTCGGCTCGGACTTCGCGTTCGCGGTTCTCGAAGGAACCGACGAAGACGATTTGTTGCGCGGGCCGGGGCACTATACCGACACGCAGATGCCTGGTGAGCCGGGCAATTTCGCGGTAGCCGGGCACCGTGTGGGCAAGGGCGCTCCCTTCAATGACCTGGGAAACCTGCAGACCTGCGATGCCATCGTCATCGAAACCGCGACTGACTGGATTACCTACCGCGTGCTGCCTATCGAAGGGGCTGCGGGGGACTGCTTCAGCCCAGAGCAGCAAGCCAAGCCGGAATACCAAGCTGTTCAGGGGCGCCATATCACCCTGCCGGGTGATGTGAGCGTGCTCCAGCCTGTTCCCGGGATGGAAGGGGCTGAGCCCAGCGAATCCCTGCTCACCCTCACCACCTGCCATCCGCAGTTCTCCAACGCAGAGCGCATGATTATCCACGCCATGGAGACTGACCGACAGGCTAAAGCCCCCGGAGCAGATGACAATGAACGCCCCGCCGTCTTGGAGGAGAACTAATGTATCGCGCACTCTGGAACCTGTTGCCCGGCCCCACCGTGGTCAAGGCGGTGTTGGCGCTGGCCCTCGCCGTGGGGGTTTTCTTCCTGCTCATGGAGGTGATTTTCCCCTGGGTAGCGGCGCAGATGCCCTATAATGACGTCGCCGTTTAGGCGTTAGTCGCTGTTTAGACCATTAAATGCTTAGGTCGTTACTGTGCTTAGGTCGTTACAGACCTAAGCGGTTGATTGCTTCCTGCGCTATGAGCTGGGGCTTGAGGGTCTGCAGCTGATTCGACCACACCACCACGGCGTGGTTGTCCTTCTGGACGGCAAAGACCGTGTGATCCTCAAAGACGCCGCGCCCGCCGGACCAACCATCGAATTCGGCGAGCTCCGTATCTTCAACCGGTGCGGCCCAATCCACGACCGCGCGCGCCTCGTCGACGCTGGGCATCTGCCGGGCTAGGACGGTAACCTGTGGTTCCTCGGGGTAGGACCAGAACACGCAGGCGGGGGTGCTAAAGCGCTTGTCGATGCCCCACCGGGTCATCCTCTGCCCATTCGTATCGGCCACCCACTGCGTGTCCAGGTAGGGGCAGTCTTCCCAGTCACTGACCTCGGCGGTAGCGTCCATGGGCAGGCCATCGCCTGAGTTTGTGTCGGACGCGGGGCTGGCGGCCTCGGTGCTGGGGGCGGGGTCGGCTGCATCCGAACACCCCACCGCGGCAAAGCCTATGCCGATCAGGCAGGCGGCGAGTGGGGGAAGTAGGCTGTGGCGCATGACGTCCACACTAGACCAGCGCTCGGTTGAATCGGATGCACTGCGCAACGGTATCCACGTCCTGACGGCGACGCTGCTGGTGGTGGCGATATTTATGACGGTGCGCCTGCCGCTGTGGCAGGGCGTGCTCAACCTTTTGCTGTTGGTCTCCTTCGCGGTGGTGTACTTCGGGGGCTCGGCCTATATGGAGGCCCTGCCGCGCGTCGCGCGCTATGGCTGGATGGTTATCCTCACGGTCTTGTGGTTAGCGGATATAGCGGTGGCGCCCGCGGCCATCTACCTCGTGTTCTCTCTGTACTTTGTCTACCTCTATGTGCTGGAGATGATCCCCGGCATCATCTGCGTGCTCGCGGCCACGGCGGTGACCATCCTGGTGCAAGTACCGGGCGGGCTCTCCTTCGGCGGCATCATGGGCCCGGCGGTATCGGCGCTGGTGACGATTGCCATTACCTATGCCTTCCGGGCGTTGAGCCGCATGAACCAGGAGTTGATGAAGACCCGGTCCCAGCTCGTGGAGTCCGAGCGCACGGCCGGCATGACCGCTGAGCGCCAGCGCATCGCCCACGAAATCCACGACACGCTGGCACAAGGTTTGTCCTCCATTCAGATGCTCCTGCATGCCGCTGACCGCGATCTCGCACAGGAGGATATCCCCAAGGCGCAGGAACGCATCGAACTGGCTCGGCGAACAGCAGCGGATAACCTCCACGAAGCGCGCGCCATGATTGCGGCGTTGCAGCCGGCGGCGTTGTCCGAAACCTCCTTGGGGGCGGCCATGACAAGGATGGCTGAGAATTTTGCGGCGACCGGTGGGCTCGACGTCTCAGTGGACGTAGAAGGCGATGCGCAACAGCTACCCATGAAGGTGGAGGCCGCGTTGCTGCGGATTGCGCAGGGAGCGGTGGGGAACGTCGTCAAGCATGCCCACGCCATGAAGGCTCGGGTGACCGTGACGTATGCGCCGGACGAGGTGCGTGTGGACGTGGTGGATAACGGCCAGGGCTTTGATGTGGAGGCGGTGGAAAATAAACCGGCGGGGCTGGGCCATATTGGTTTATCCGCCATGCGCCGACGTGCGGCGGAACTCGGCGGCGAGGTCGTGGTTGAATCCACGCCGGGAAGTGGCACGGCGGTCTCAGTTAGTGTGCCCTTAAACAACGATGTAGATTAGGAAATTGTCCACACCGTACCAATGAGGAGGAAGCCCGTGATTAGGGTCTTGCTTGCCGACGACCATGAGATCGTGCGCCTAGGTTTACGCTCGGTGCTCGAGGGGGCTGAGGACATCGAGGTTGTGGGCGAAGTCGCTACGGCCGAAGCCGCTGTGTCCGCAGCCCAAGCGGGTGGCATCGATGTTCTCCTCATGGACCTGCGTTTTGGTGCGGGGATCGAGGGCACGCGCGTCATGGGTGGCGCGGAAGCGACCGCCGCTATCCGCTACTCCATGGAGAATCCCCCCAAGGTGCTCGTGGTGACCAATTACGACACCGACGCGGATATCCTCGGCGCAATTGAGGCGGGCGCGGTGGGCTACCTGCTCAAGGACGCGCCGCCGGTAGAGCTGCTCGCGGCGGTGCGCTCGGCGGCGGAAGGTGACTCGGCGCTTTCGCCCGTCGTTGCTGACAAACTGATGACCCGCGTGCGCACGCCGCGCACCTCGCTCACCCCGCGCGAGCTCGAGGTGCTGAAGCTGGTCGCGGCGGGTTCCTCAAACCGTGAGATCGGGGTGGAGCTGATGCTGTCGGAGGCGACGGTGAAGTCTCACCTGGTGCACATCTATGACAAATTGGGCGTGCGCTCCCGCACCTCCGCCGTGGCGGCAGCACGCGAGCAGGGCGTTCTTTAGAGGTTGTTGGCGTCGCGGTACGCCAAGATGACGTCGTTGGGGATCTTGCCGCGCTCGGCCACCTCGTAGCCGTGCTTGGCGGCCCACGCGCGGACATCGGCCGGCTTGTAGCGGCGAGTGTCCTTCTTGACCGGGTGGCGGGCAGCCTTCACGAAAGGCTCCAGGGCGGCGTGGAACTTGTCGGCATTCTCCTGCGAGACGTCGAGGAGGTAATCCTTACCGTCAACGCTGAAGCGGATAACGATCACTTCATCTTCGTTGAGGGGCGAATTATCAATATCGTCAAAAAACTGGGTGATTTCGCGGCGTGCCATGTTTCTCCATTCGAGCTCTAAACTGATTCTCCCGCTATTAACTATAGAACGAAAACAAATTCCGTGACGCCGCTAATGTGGGTTTTCAAAAAGGGGTTTTGAGCGCGAAAGAAAAAGCCTTCGGGCCGCATATCCTCCACCGTCTAAAAGCGGGGAAGGCAGCGGCCCGAAGGCGTAGAGAATCCGTGTGAGCGGCTATGCGCGCAGCTTGGACTGGATCTCGTCGTTGAGCGAGTCGATCTCACCGGAGATGGAGCGGTGCGCGCGCTGGCGCTGCTGATCGGTCATGTACTCGGCATTGTCGATCGCAGAATCAAGCTCGTTGAGGCGCTCCTTGACGTCGCGCTTGAAACCGGCGGGAAGCTGCGCATCCTTCAGCGAATTGCGGATACCGGCGGTGCGGGCCTTGAGCGGTGCGCCGTGGCCGGAGAAGGAGGCCAGCTGCTCGGCGCTGACGCCGGCCTTCTGCGCGCGCTTCTTCTCAACCTCGCGCTGGGCAACGGTGATGCCGCGGTAAAGGAGAGGCAAAAGAAGGGGTGCTGCGGTGCGCAGGGCGCCGGCATAACGCTTGACATTGTTCTTATTAAAGCGGCCTTCCTTAATGCGCTCGAGTTCCTTCTTGGCCATCTTGTATTCGTGCTTGCGGCGCTTCTTTAGGCCCTTTTCCTCGGACTTGATAAGCGCCTTTTCCTGACGGGCCAATAGCTTTTGCTGGCGGTGCTTGGCCTTATCCGCGGCCTTTACCTCTGCCTTTGCGCGGGTTTTGGCAGCCTTGATCTCGGCGCGGGCCTCACGGCGGGCCTTGCGGATCTTCTTCATAATGCCCATTGAAACGTCCTTAAATAATCTATCTTTAGGGTCTCGCTACAACTCTAGCAAGGTGGTCTACTAAGCTCACCTGCTGTGAAGGATGTGCTCGTCGCCACGGACCTCGTGGGCTGCCGTTATCGCTTGGTGCAGCGCCGCGCGCATCCCGAGATCCCACGCACCGCGGTGAGCCAAGCCCGGGCGGAGCGCCACGCCGCGGCTATCGATGCCGCGCTCGCTCGCCTTCCCAAGAAGGGGCCTGGCCGTTTCCGCCGGATTGATCTGGAGGGGGATGATTTCGAGCGGGCGCTTGCCACGCTGGAGGCGCTGGCTCACGGTTACACACACATCACCAACGCCGTCTTTTCCACGTCGGAGTGGATGGTGCGCGTGGAGCTTCTGGTTCGGGATGGTGATAAGTACAGCCCTGTTATCGTCTCCGATCACCGCGTGGCCCGCCCGCACGAGGGTGCGCGAACGCTGGTTGTCCCCACGCATCGCTTGGGGCTGAGTGAGCCGCTGCCGGCGAAATACAAGATTAAGCATCATGCCGTCGATGGTTACCGCTTAGCCCTGGCCGCGCGGGGTTTGGAGGACGTCGGCCTGAATTCTGGCAGAGGTGCGGCGATTGGGCAGGACCGCGGTCAGGCTTTCGTCACGGATACCTCGCGCTTCGGCATCGATGAGGCGCTCGTACAGCCGCTTCCCGCTGGGCCGCGCCGCGTCAAGGAGTGCGCCTCCTGCCGCTTTTGGCCCTTGTGTAAGCAAGAGCTGGAGGCCCGGGATGATATCTCCCTCTTCCTGCCGGGCGACCGCGCTAACCCCTACCGCGAGCGCGGCATCACGACGGTGCAGGGGCTTATCGACGCCTCCCTCGGCGCCCCCTCCGCCCTTGCTGCTGCGTGGCGTGAGGGCGTCCCTTTGCTGCGGCGCGGCCGCATCAGCGTTCCCCGCGCAGATGTGGAAGTCGACGTCGATATGGAGGCCTACCTGGATCAAGGTGCTTACCTGTGGGGCGCGCTCCTGGACGGCGAGTACCACCCCTTTGTGACCTGGGATCCGCTGGGAGGGCGGTCCGAGGCGGAGAATTTCGCCGAGTTTTGGGAGTGGCTCATGGGGGTGCGCGCTGACGCGCATGCGGCGGGCAAGACCTTCGCGGCCTATTGCTACTCCGCCCACGGCGAAAACCATTGGATGCGCAGGTCCGCCCAGCGCTTTTCCTCTCCGAACCTGGAGGAGGTCGAGGAATTCATCTCCTCAGAGGAATGGGTGGACATGTTCGTCCACGTCAAGCGCAGTTTCGCCGGCACTGCGGGCCTGGGGCTGAAAACCGTGGCGCCCGTCGCTGGCTTTGAATGGCCGGAAGAGTTCGATGGCGAGGAATCCGTCAATGCCCGCCGAGCCGCCCTCGCCGGTGACACGGACGCGCGTGCGCAGATTCTGCGCTATAACGCCGGCGATGTGCGCGCGACCCATGCCGTCCGCGAGTGGATGTCTCACGGCGCGCCGGGAGTGCCATCCCTCGAGCCCTAGCTTCTCCCTGCCCTCCCGTGTGCAAGCCCCCAGACCTGAAACCCGCAACCTGCAGGTGGGCGTCGCCAAGCGCTTGCCGACGCCCCACCACCCACCCCAGGAGGTTGCGGGTTTCAGGTCTGGGGATCTACAGGATGAGGCTGAGTCCGCCGAGGATAATGAGCACCGCAAGGGCCACCCACACCTGGTCCCAGTCCGTGGTGGTCGTGGGCGCTGGGCCTTCGGCCTTCTTGAGGAGCACGGCTTTCTGAGCCTTGACCGCGCGAGCGGTGAGTACGGGGATGATGGCCATGGAACCGAGGCAGAGCAGGGAGGCGGCAACCATGGTGAGGGAACTGGAGGTGGCCAGCCACAGGGCAAGCCCGCCGTTGATGAAGACCGAGCGCCCCAGCCCCCAGCGGTTGTATTCGCGCAGGCCAGCCCGCACCGCTGAAGGGCCGCCGCCCATCGTGGTGGGCAGCATATAGCCCATGACGCCGATGAGCAGTTGGGCGCCAAACCCTACGACGAGCGCGAGCATGGGAATCTGTGGCTCGCTGGAGAAGAAATGCTGGGTGGTGTAATACACCAGGCTGCCGAGCAACCAGAAGCAGGAAAAGAGCACAGATAGCGCCGGGAAGGTGATGCGCCCGCGTGGTTCTCGGAACACGGTGAGGGCATTGAGCAGCCAGCTCTGCAGGCTGAGCGCCCAGCCGACGCAGTAGACGATCAGACCCGCTTGCGGTACATTCCACGCGCTGCCGATCACGGTGGTCACCACGCCCAGCGCCAGCAGCGTGAAGCTTAGGCTCATGTGTGGGTTGATTCCCTTGGTGCGCCAGATAGATGGGAACAAGATGGTGAGTGAACCGGCGGCTGCGAGGCCGACGAAACCGCCGATGTTGGCGGCAACGTGTGCAATGAGCAGGCGCGGATGGGAGGGGTGTGTGGCGAGGAATGCGCCAAGAGTAGCGCCCACGGCAAGGAAGAAGGCCGAGGCCACATAAGCTGCGACGACGGGGCGGAATCGTTTGGATTCCGCGCGGCGCCACAAAGCAAAGAGGGCCAACCCATGCCAGGACACCGCAAGAGCGACGAGTGTGGCGCCTATCTGTGTGAGCACCCAGTGGTGGCCCCAATATTCACTGAGGATTTGGCCCACGAGGGTGAGGATAACGCCGGAATTCTGCAGATAAATCCGCGCGAGCTGGCGAGGGCGGGCCGACATCGGAACTTTGAGCTGCACGAACTTTTCGGTGAGGTGCTGGGACCACACCACGATGCTGTTGCTGAGGATGCCCAGGGTGAAGAGATGGATGAGGACCCAGCGGTAGTTTGGGATAAGGGTGTGGGTTGCGCCGGCGAGAAGAAAAACCATCATCCACAGGCTGACCGGGCGGGATGCTTTCCTATGCCATGTGCGCGGCGACCACTTATCCATAAAACACGAGTTTATCCGGTTTTTCTCACAACCCAACTCAATACTGCGATGCCCGCGGCGAGGGCGGTGTAGACGGCGATGAAGCCGGTCCACGACAAGGAATCAAAGAGCACACCGGCCAGCGCGCCCAGGATGGAGCTGCCCAGGTAATAGAAGAAGACGTAGAGGCTGGAGGCCTCCGCGCGGTCGTGAGTAGCGATATGCCCCACCCACCCCGAGGCCGTGGAGTGCGCGGCAAAGAAGCCGATGGTGAATAACACGATGCCGAGCAGGGTGGGGATTAAAGAGCCCATGCATAGCGCGATGCCCACGGCAAAAAGCAGGCACGACAGCAGAAGCGTGTTGGCGTGGCCCACTTGGGTAAC
Source organism: Corynebacterium sp. HMSC072A02 (assembly GCF_001810085.1). Taxonomy (NCBI): domain Bacteria; kingdom Bacillati; phylum Actinomycetota; class Actinomycetes; order Mycobacteriales; family Corynebacteriaceae; genus Corynebacterium; species Corynebacterium sp. HMSC072A02. Next base: position 13,077 of record NZ_KV799832.1, read on the forward strand.
CAGCCGGCCGGCGCGCGCCGAGGACCACGTGCCGGTGAGGTAGAAGAGGAAGACCAAGCCGGCCAAACCGGGCGCGAGGTGGAAGTGATTGATGAGCCTAAATGCCAGGAAGTTATAGAGGGACACGAAGGTGCCCATGGCCACGAAGGCCACGATGAATAAGGGGATGAGGCGGGTATCCCGGGCATGGCGGAAGATAGCGCGCAGTTCCGAGCGGAAGTGGATTTCCTTTGGGGTGAAATTCTGCTGGTAGGGCAGCAAGATTGCCGCGATGATGGCGAGGATGAGCGTGACCAGGCTGGAGCCGGCCAGGGCCCAGCGCCAGGAGGTGAGCTCGAGAAGCCCGGTGGGGATGAGGCGGCCGGTCAGCCCGCCGATGGTGGTGCCGGCGATGTACAGCCCCATGGCGCGGGCGACGTAGGAGCTTTCGAGTTCCTCCGAAATCCAGGCCATGGCGGTAGCGGGTGCACCGGCGATGACAGCGCCCTGGAGCGCGCGAGTGGCGATGAGGGTCTCTGGATTGGGGGCCAGCGGCACAAGCATGCCGATGAGCGTGGCCGCGATGGTGGAAACAAGCAGCAGTTTTCCGCGGCCGATGCGCTCGGAGATGATGGACACGGGGATGACACAAATAGCCAGCGCACCGGTGGCCGCGGAGATGGTCATGGCGGCTTCGGTGGGGGACATGCCCATGTCCTCCACCAGGGTGGGCAGCATGGCTTGGGTGGGGTAGAGGCAAGAAAAAATTGCCAGGCCCACGAAGAGCATGGCAATGGTGGCGCGCCGCGTTCTGGTCATGCATCAAGCATGGTCTAGCGCGGATTATGTGTAAAATGTCCGAAAGTTACTTAAAGCATGCGAGGTGTGCATGAACCTGGAGGATGTGCGCGGCGTGGTCGCCGTGGCGGACCATGGACTCGTCGGCGCGGCTGCCGACGCCCTCGGGCTCTCCCAATCCGCGCTGACCCGCCGCGTGCAGCGCATCGAGGCGGAGGTGGGGGCCAGCCTCTTCGAGCGCAGCGGCCGGCGCCTGCGGCTGAATGCCCGCGGCCAGGCATTCGTGGAACACGCTCGGCGGATGTTGATGTCCGAAGCTGCCGCGCGCGATGCCGTGTCCCGCCTCATGGATCCGGAGCGCGGCACCGTGCGCCTCGACTTCATGCATTCCTTGGGCACGTGGATGGTCCCGGAGCTGCTCAAGGCCTACCGCGCCCAGCATCCCCACGTGGATATCCGTCTGCACCAGGGTGCGGCCCGCGAGCTCGTGGAGAGGGTAGCCGCCGGCGAATCCGACTTGGCGCTGGTCGGCCCCCGCCCTACGGCCCCCGGACCGCTAGGGTGGCACCAGCTCAAACTGCAACGCCTCGGTCTAGCGGTTCCGGAAGGTCATTGGGCCGCAGGGCGAGACGGGGTGCGCATGGAAGACTTCCGCGATGAACCCTTCATCGGCATGCTGCCGGGCTATGGAACGCGCATGTTGCTCGACTCCCTAGCGAGCGAGGCCGGCTTCACCCCGCGCCTCGTCTTCGAATCCATGGAGCTCACCACCGTGGCGGGCCTCGTGGCCGCCGGGCTGGGATCGGCTCTGTTGCCACTCGATGACCCCTACCTCAAAGCCCGCAACCCCGTGCCCCTGCAGCCCGCGGCTTACCGCGAGCTGGGCTTGGTGTGGCGCGAAGGCGATGATGCTCCGCCGGTCGAGCACTTTAAGGACTTCGTCGTGGCACGCAGCGCCGACTAGATATCGAAGGGAAGCTCAGCGGCCAGAGCTGCGAGCGCCTCTGGGGTGGAGACCTCGTGGGGCAGCCAGGGGATGGTGTGCACCGGTTGGCCCGGCAGCTTCTCCGCGAGCAGCGCGAGGGCCGCATCCTCCGAGGCGCGGCGCTGCTGAAGAAACTCTTCCGTGCTTTCCGGAGTGCGGCGGTTGACCAGCAGCCCACCGCAGTGCACGCCATGGGAGCTCAGGTCCGTGAAGAACTCGGCGGTTTCCAACACCGGGGTGCGATCCGCGGTGAGGACGAGGAAGAAGGCGGTCGTGGTTTCGTCGGAAAGCACGGAGCGCAAACGCTCGAAGCGGCGGCGGCGCTTGAGCAGCGTGGAACGGATCTCCTGATTACGGCGGTCCACCGGATCCTGCGAGCTGGCGGATACCGCCTTCTCCGCCGAGGTCATGCCGCGCACCACCGCGCCAAACCTATCCGACTTTTCGCGCCGGGCCAGAAGCCCATCGGTATACGCCGCCATGATTTCCGGCAGCGCCATGAGCCGCGAGGTGTGACCGGAAGGAGCGGTATCGACGATGATGTGCTCAAACTCCCCGCTGTCCTGCTGCTCTTCGATGAGTTCCGCTATGCGCTCCAGCATCGCCGCCTCGTGCGTGCCAGGCGAGTGCCGCGCGAGGTCCAGGTGCCGGTCGACCTCGCGGTGCAGACGCTCCGGCATGAAGCGGCGCATCTGCTTGCCGACGCCCCTCAGGTGCTCCTCCGTCGCCCGCGCCGGGTCGATCTCGATGACGTTTAAGTTGGGGCGGACGTTCGTTGGGACGTCGCCAAGCGCGGTGTCAAAGATGTGCCCCAGGTTGTGCGCTGGGTCCGTGGATACCAACAGCACGCGCTTGCCTTGTTGAGCCAGACGCAGCGCGGTGGCGGTGGCCAGCGTGGTTTTACCCACCCCGCCCTTGCCGCCGAAGAACATGATGGGGGCTAACAACATGAGATTCCATTCAAGGGTGAGCGCTCCATGCCCATGCGCGTGTGCCAGGCGTGGAAATCTTCATACATCAGCGGCAGTAACTCCAAGGTGTAATAGCTGGCGGGATTCGGCAGGCCGAGAGCCTCCGAGAGGATAAGCAGCATGAAGAGATCATCTTCCTCCTGCTGTGCCTTGGCAAAGGAACGCCGATAGGGCGCGGAATAGAACTCGTCGAGACCGCGCCCGAAGGCTTTGAGTTTATCGAGCATTGACCGGCAAGGGAGGTTCGATGTCTTCGTCCTTCCACACCACCTGCGGGGCCTTGCGCGCGCGGGAGATGGCGGCGATGGACTCGGCGATAACCCAGATAGCGGCGACGATGATGACGGCATCGATGACGAGGAGGAGCCAGTTTCCGGCCTGGAACAGCGTCTTGAGCTGCAGCACCGCAGCCCACAGGGACATGACGGTGACGAAGACCAGTGGGAGCAGCACCGGCCAGGTCGGGCGGCGCAGCTGGGTGAGGATGACCACGATGATGGACAGCGTGAGGCCGGCCATGAGCTGGTTGGTGGTGCCGAAGAGCGGCCAGATGAGCATGCCGCCGGAGCCGTCGACACCGGTGGAGAAGGTCAGGCCCAATGCGCAGCCGACGGCGATGATGGTGGCCACCAGACCGCTGAGGTTGATGCCCATGAGTTCGGCTGCCTCGGAGACCACCATGCGCTGCAGACGCACGCCGGAGTCCATCGTCGTTGCTGCAAAGAGAACAGCCATGGTGGCCAGGATGGTGGCGGAGAGTGAGGTGGGGATGCCCAAACCTTCGTTCATGAGGGCGCCGCCGCCCTGGACGAAGGCGTCGACGCCGCCGGCATTCCATTCGTTGTAGACGGCCTCCCAATCGGCGGCTGTCTTGAAGCCGGCCGTGGTGGCCACGATGGTGCCGAGTGCGAGGAGGCCTTCGCCGACAGCGCCGAAGTAGCCGACGAAGCGGGCATCAGTTTCCTTATCCAGCTGCTTGGAAGACGTGCCCGAGCTGACCACACCGTGGAAGCCGGAGACAGCGCCGCAGGCGATGGTGACGAAGAGCAGTGGGAAGATTCCAGGCGTGTTGTCCGGGACGTGATCCGAGACGGTGGGCGCAACGATTTCTGGGCGGGTGACGAGGAAGGAACCGTAGAGGATAATGAGGCCCACGAAGAGCTGCAGGCCATTGATGTAGTCACGCGGCTGCAACAGGACCCACACCGGAAGCAGGGAGGCGATAAAGGCGTAGACGAAGAGCAGGATGATCCACACGCCGCGGTCCGGGATGCCCAGGACGGTTTCCGGCAGGGCCAGCGGGACGCGGTCACCGATGATCATCAGCGCGTACAAAGCGGCGACGCCCACGATGGAGACGATGGTCAGGTTCCAGCGAAAACGGTAGATAGCCTGGCCGATGAGCAAAGCGACGAGGATGGCGCCCCACGTGGGGATGACGGCGGTTGGTGTGGAAATCAGCAGGTTGGAGATGACCACGGCGAAGGCCGCGTTGACCATGAGCAGCAGCAGGAAGATGACGACGAGGAAGAGCGCGCGCCCGCGGGCGCCGATATAGCGCCCAGAGAGCGTGCCGATGGACTGTCCGCGGTGGCGCTGGGAAGCCCACAGCGCGCCCAAGTCATGCATGCCGGCGAAGAAGACCGTGCCCAGCGTGACCCAGAGGAAGGCTGGCAGCCAGCCCCAGATCACGGCGACGGCGGGGCCGATGATGGGTGCTGCGCCCGCAACCGAGGTGAAGTGGTGCCCCCACAGCACGTACTTGTTGGTGGGGACGTAGTCGACGCCATCCTCCATGGTGTGGGCCGGCGTGGAAAAGCTATCGGAGAGCTGATACACCTTCGAGGCAAGAAAGCGCGAGTACAGCAGGTAGCCCGCCAGCATCATGGCGAGTCCGATAAAGGCGAGAAGAAGTGAGTTCACAAAACCACCTGAAGAGAGTCAGTTGAGATGTCGCATCCATATGTGCGAGTGGTGTGAATTATGCCATAGCAGTTTTGTGAAAAGGGGGTTTAATTTCTAAATCCCTATAGGGAAGGGCGGAAGGGGAGTGGTCCATAAAACGCGAAACCGCGCTAGGCCCCAACGAAGAGGTCCCAGCGCGGGTTGAAGCTACGTGGCCTTAAAGGAGGCCGTCGTGCTTACTTGGTAGCAGCAGCGTAACGCTCGGCAACGTCGTCCCAGTTGAAGACGTTCCATACGGCCTTAACGTAGTCAGCCTTCACGTTCTTGTACTGGAGGTAGAAGGCGTGCTCCCACATATCCAGCATCAGCAGCGGGGTGAAGTTCACAGAGATGTTGCCCTGCTGATCGGTGAGCTGCTCAATAACCAGGCGACCAGCAACGTGGTCATAGCCCAGAACTGCCCAGCCGGAGCCCTGCAGGCCGGTAGCAACGGCGGAGAAGTGAGCCTTGAACTTCTCGAAAGAACCGAAGTCACGGTTAATAGCCTCAGCCAGCTCGCCGGTGGGCTCGCCGCCGCCGTTCGGGGAGAGGTTCTTCCAGAAGATGGAGTGGTTGGTGTGGCCACCCAGGTTGAAGGCCAGGTTCTTGGACAGAGCGCGGATGGCGTCAGCATTAGCCTCGCCGTTGCGCTGCTCCTCCAGAGCCTCGAGCGCAGCGTTAGCGCCAGCAACGTAGCCAGCGTGGTGCTTGGAGTGGTGCAGCTCCATGATCTCAGCGGAGATGTGCGGCTCCAGGGCATCGTATGCGTAGTCGAGTTCCGGAAGTTCGTAAACAGCCATTTGTTTCATCCTTTCTTTGGGGTACGAGGCCCCATGGTAGGGGCCGGATGAGAATTTGGCCACAATAATTTTTCTATGGGAGCCGCCGTGAACAAAAACCTGGATTGCGGGCAGTGCGGCGGAGTATAAGAGGGAGGACAACGCTAAGTGTAAGGAGAACCCAGCATGTTTCTTTTCAAGCCAGAACCCACGCTGGTGGCAGCTAAGGACGCTCTTCCCGGGCGCGCGGAGCCTGTTCTTGAGAACCCGCAGCCCCACGCGGTCCTGGGCACTCCGATTACCGGACCGTGGAAAGAGGGGCAGAAATCCCTCATCATCGCCATCGGTTGTTTCTGGGGTGCCGAGAAGATGTTCTGGGAGACCGAAGGCGTGGAGGCAACCTCCGTGGGCTATGCGGGCGGCACCACGCCAAACCCGACCTATTACGAGGTCTGCCGCGGGCTGACCAACCACGCGGAGGCTGTGCAGATTACCTATGACCCGCAGCGCGTGAGCCTGCGCGACCTTGTGGTCAAGGCCTTGGAGGCTCACGACCCCACCCAGGGCTTCCGTCAGGGCAACGACGTGGGCACGCAATACCGCTCGGCCTTCTACCCAGAGATCGAGGAGGAACGCGCGGAGATTCAGAAGCTCGTGGATTCCTATGCGGGCAAGCTTGCCGACGCCGGCTTTGGCACCACCACCACCGAAGTCACCCTCCTCAGCGAGACAGACTCAGGCCAGTATTACTTGGCCGAGGACGAACACCAGCAGTACTTGCACAAGGTGCCCAATGGCTACTGCCCGCACCACAGCACCGGTGTGAAGTGCGGCTAGCGCGGTGTGCGCGCGGCTAGAGCTGCTTGCGCACGTGCGTCCGAAAGTCGGAAGGTTTGTTGAGCTGGTCGCGCTCCACGAAGGCCCGCATGCGCTCGGCGAGCTCCGGGGTGAGCTGGGTTCGTGTTTGGGATCCGAGGACAGAATCCCAGTACCAGAAGGTTTCCTCAAAGTAGTTGTGGCCGTGGCCGCCCGGCACGTTGAGGGAGTTGATCTGGTCCAGGGCCACCTGCCAGAAAGTGATGAACGGGTGCCAGTGCAGATTTTTAAAGGTATCCGCGTACAAGGTCTGCGGGGTGGGTTCGTGAATCCAGTTGGGACGGGCGTAGATGAGTTTGCTGTCCCACCACACGATGGCGTCGGAGGCGTGCTGGCCCACCGCCACGCGCGGGCGTTCCCAGGGGCCGTAAGGTTCGCCGAAGGCATCGTGCTCCATGTGGGCGGGAACGGCGGCGAAGCGGAGGTGCCGGCCGCCGTCGATAAGCGGCAGGCGTTCCAGGGAACCGCGTTCACGGTGCAGGCGCCGCATGAAGCTGGTCATCCGCGGAGGTCCGGTGAAGACCGCACCATCGCAGGCGGCGAGGAGTTCCTCGAGCGTCTCAAAGTTCTCCACGATGGCATAGCAGCCTAGGGACTCGCCGCTGAAATACAACTTGGGGCGGTTGTCCTCGGGGAGGAGCTCGAGGCGGTCATGGACGGCCGCGATGAGTTCGCGCGCAAAGATGCGGGAGAGGTTCTTGTCCACCAAGTAGGAAAACATGGAAGGCAAGTAGTCGAATTGCAGGGCCACGGTGGCGCAATTGCCCCGCGTGAGGAATTCGTAGCCGCTGACCGCATAGTTATTGATCCACCCTGAGCCGGAGGGCATTTGCAGCACGATCGTGTCGCGGTGGAACGCACCCGTGCGGTCCATCTCCGCCACTGCGTGGCGTGCGGCGGCGTGCGGGCCGCGACCGCGAATGAGTCCGATATAGATGCGAATTGGCTCGTGGGCGCGCTCGAAGTGCATGACCTCCTTGATGTCCTGGGCGCGCGGGCCGCGGTCAAGAAACGCTCTGCCCTGTGAGCCGACGGCCGTCCAGGGCTCATGGGACCAGGGGCTGCCTGAACGCTCGGGCTCCCACGGCATGGCGGAGCCCGGGTATACCAGCTTGTTGAGCGCCAGGCCTTGGACGGAGGCCTTGCGGAGCAAGCGACGCCACACCATCCGGTCGCTGACCAGGGCTGTGGCGAAGCCGACCGCGCCGCCGGCTAGCGGCCAGGCAATCCACCTGGGCAGCCAGCGCTGGACCTGGAGGGAAAGCTGGGTGACGGTGAGCTGGGCTGCTTCCCCCACAACGAGCAAGGCGCCGTAGCCTGCCGTGCCCACGGCCATGCCCAGTGCTGCGGACTGCGGTCCGCGGTCATTGAGCTTTCCCACGAGCCGGGCTTGCTCCGTCTGATTGCGCAGGGAGCGTATGCCTGCGATGAGCGTGCCAACCCCCAGTGCGTAGTAGGAATAGCGCCGAGTGGTGGGGCCGACGCGGTCCTGGGGGCGGCGGCCAGCGTGGTGCAGCGCGCGCTTGGCAGCGAAGGCCGCGGTGGTCGCGGCGAGGTGTCCAGCGCCTTGGCCGATGGCCACGTTGGCGGCGGTGACCCACCACGGGCGGGGCAAAAGGGAAGGGGAGACGGCTGCCCACGTTGCGACTTCGGCGCCGAAGAGCCCGGGCCACATGTTTTGTGGCAGGCGCCGCCGGCCAGTCATGCGCATGCCGGGCGTGAGATCGCTGATGATCTCCAGGGAAAAGATTGCAGCCTGAAGGCCCGTGCGGGCGGTTCTGAGTGCGATGCGGCGCGCAAGTTGACGCATGCTGGCCATTGAACCAGCTTTAGGTTCGACGTGCAGCGCAGCCTCCATAGATGTCCGATCAGACATAAAAATGTGAGATCGGACTACTGGGTCTGTGAATTCGGGCGCATAACGAGCAAAATTCGGACATTGGGGGCACAATAGGAGGCATGGGAAATCATGTTGGAAACAAAGTAGTACTCATCGGCGCGGGCGACGTTGGAGTTGCTTACGCCTACGCTCTGGTCAACCAGGGAACTGTTGACCACCTGGCCATCATCGACATCGACGAAAAGAAGCTCGAGGGCAACGTCATGGACCTCAACCATGGTGTTGTCTGGGCCCCGTCCCGCACCCGCGTGACCAAGGGCACCTACGAAGACTGCAAGGACGCCTCCATGGTCGTCATCTGCGCCGGCGCCGCTCAGAAGCCCGGCGAGACCCGCCTGCAGCTCGTGGACAAGAACGTCAAGATCATGAACTCCATCGTGGGTGACGTCATGAAGAACGGCTTCGACGGCATCTTCCTGGTCGCCTCCAACCCGGTGGACCTGCTGACCTACGCGGTGTGGAAGGCTTCCGGCTTCCCGCACGAGCGCGTCATCGGCTCCGGCACCGTCCTGGACTCGGCCCGCTACCGCTACATGCTCTCTGAGATGGATGACGTGGCGCCGACCTCCGTCCACGCCTACATCATCGGCGAGCACGGTGACTCCGAGCTGCCGGTCGTCTCCTCCGCCAACATCGCTGGTGTCTCCCTGTCCCACCGTTCTGAGAAGGACCCGGGCTACAACGAGCGCATCGAGAAGATCTTCGAGGACACCCGCGACGCCGCCTACCACATCATCGACGCCAAGGGCTCCACCTCCTACGGCATCGGCATGGCCCTGGCCCGCATCACCCGCGCGGTCATTCAGAACCAGGCTGTCGCACTTCCTGTCTCCGCTTACCTGCAGGGTGAGTACGGCCACGAGGATGTCTTCATCGGCACCCCGGCCATCGTTGACCGCTCCGGCGTCAACCGTGTTATCGAGCTGGCCCTCGATGACCACGAGAAGGAGCGCTTCGAGAACTCCTTCAACACTCTCAACACCATCAAGGAAGAAATCTTCGGCTAGTGAAGATTGTCGCCCACAGGGGATACTCCGGGAAATATCCGGAGCTATCCCCTCTTGCCTTTGAAAAAGCGCTCGAGCTTCCCATTCACGGCATCGAGTGCGATATCCGTCTGAGCAGCGACGGCAAGGTGGTGGTTCACCATGATCCCACCCTGGACCGCACCACGAATGGCTCAGGCCGAGTGTCTCGCATGACATGGGAGGAGCTGCGCCGCCTCAAGATCGGTGGTGGCCAGCGCATGCTGCTTCTCGACGAGCTCCTCGAGATGCTCGGCGATAAGAAGCATCACCTCTACATCGAGACCAAGCATCCCTCGGGGCAGGGCGACATCCTCGAAGAACAGATGGTGCTGCGGTTGCGCTACGCAGGGCTTGTCGACGACCCCCGGATCCACATGATTTCCTTTTCCCACCGGGCCATCCGTCGAATGGCAGCGCTCGCCCCGCATATCGACCGCATATATTTGCGCCGCGATTGGGAGCGCCATTTCAACCGCCCGGACATCCTGTTATCGCAGCCCACGGGCCTAGGCATGTCGCTGCTGCGCGGCAAGCTCCAACCAGGTGCCATCGGCGCGCATGGTCTGCCCACGTATATGTGGACCATCGATAAACCCGAGGATATGAAGTGGGCGTGGGCCAATGGGGTGGATATTCTCGCCACGAACCAGCCGGAAGTGGCCCTGCATGCCATTGAGCTGTAATGAACAGGTAAGTTGTTCAGTATGGCCAAGAAGAAAAAGAAGAACGAACAGCTGCCGGAGGGCATGTCCCGCCGCCAAGCTAAGCTCGCTGCCCGCGCCGCCGAGCGCGCTGCCCTGGAAAAGGACCCCCGCCCCTTCGGTGGGCTCGCCGCTGAGGCTAGCCTCGTCGCCCTGCAGGAATTCGTTCCTTCCGCAACGGCGAAGCTGTCTGTGAAAGGCTTTGACAAGGACGTTTACGTCGCCACCGTGCTGCCCGGTGCTACCGCGGCACTCATCCGTGATGAGGAGTCCGGCGGCGAGGCCTTCGTGGGACTGCAGGTGCAGTCCCACACGCACAATCCGGGCCGCGACCTGGCTTTCGCCCTGAACTGGGTGAAGAACAACGCGCCGGGTTCCACTCTCGAGTCCACCGCTGCTGATGGCTCCCAGCCGGAGCTCAAGGAGCTGCTTGAGGAGGACGCCGAGCTGGAGATCAACGTCTACCAGGACTTCGCGTGGTGGATGCCGGAGGGCGCGCAGGTCCCGCCGCAGATGGCGCAGGCTCTGCAGCGTGCCAACGATTCCGTCATCGAGTCCTACCAGGTAGGCCAGGAGGCCGAGGGCTTTGTGGGCACCGCCTTCTGGGCTAACGCCGGTGGCGGCAAGGCGCACATCCGCTGGGTCCGCCCCTGCGATGACGAGAATGCTTTCCTTAACGCCCTCGCGCGCATCGCGGCTCGCGGTGAGCTCAACCTGGGAGAGAACACCAAATTTGCCGGTGTCTTCCGTACCCACGGCCTCATCGCTCCGGTCTTCGACCTCGACCCAGAGGTTGCGCACGATTCCTACGAGGCAGAGTTGTCTCGCGTGAACAAGGCGCTGGAGGAGGAGATCTCCAACGACGCCAACCTCGATGCCGATGAGCGCAAGCAGCTGCAGAACATCAAGTCCCGCCAGGTGACGCTGCGCTAGTTGCCCCGGCGCCTCCGCCCCCCGAGGCGCGGGTACGAAACGATCAAATAAGGCTCCGAAACCATGTGGTTTTGGAGCCTTATTTGATCGAAACGACTGGCCGAAGCCTTAGCGCATGGAGTCCCAGAGCGCTTGGGCCTCGGCGTCATCCCAGAGGACGACGTTGCCCACGACCGTGTCCTCGAAGCCGCCGATGGGAACCGTCTTTGTTTCCACGCCGGAGGCCATGGATAGCGTCACGCGGGCAAGGTGCCAGACGTGGTCCTTCTCGTTGACGATGAAGGAGTCGGCAGTGTGGTTAACCAGTGAAATTGCCTTGAAGGGGTTGCCGATGGTGGAGAAAGACGTTGCCTTATCCAGCAGTGCGGCGAAGAATTCGCGCTGGCGCTCCACGCGGTCCAAGTCACCCATCGCGGTGGCGCGGGTGCGCACGTAGCCGAGGGCATCTGGCCCGCGGAGCTTCTGGCAGCCTGCTTGGAGGTCGATGCCCGCGAGCGGATCGTTGATGGGCTCCTTAACGCAGATATCCACGCCGTCCACGGAATCCACGACGTTGGCCAAGCCGCCCATGCCGATCTCCGCATAGTGGTCGATGTGGAGGCCGGTGGCTTGCTCCACGGTTTGGGTCAGCAGCTGTGGGCCGCCATACGTAAAGGCCGCGTTGACCTTGTCCATGCCAAAGCCGGGAACGTCGACATAGCTATCGCGCGGAATGGAGACCAACTGGGCCTTTCCGGATGCGGGAATGTGCAGCAGCATGATGGTATCGGTGCGGCCGACGCCCACATCGCCACCGGTGCCTAGCTCCGCCTGCTGCTCTTCAGTGAGCCCCTGGCGCGAGTCCGAACCTACGAGCAGCCAGTTTGTACCAGAGGTCTGCGCCACCTGCTCGGTGGGTAGGGCATCGATGCGCGTTAAACGCGAATCCGTCCACAGGGTAAAGGCCACCATGAAGACGAGGGCGATGACAACGAGCCAGCCCAGGCAACCGAAAGCCTGCTTAGCTGGGTTTACTTTCTTGCGGCGGCTGTGCGGGCGACCTTCGGCACGCCTGCGGGTGGGGGCTTGCGGAGCGTAGCTACGCGGTGGGGCATCCGGGGTGTACCAATTGGTGCGGGCAGCAGGCTGTTGCGAAGGCGCGCTCCGGCGGGGCGCTGGGCGCGCAGGGGAGCGCTGGGCCATGTAGGCGTCGACGTCGAAGCGGGTCTCCTCCGGCCGGGAGCGCCGCGCGCTGGGGCGCTGAGCGCGGGAGGATGAATGCGCAGGATTAGCTTGCTGCGCGGATGGACGGCGGCGCACCGGGCGGCCGTAGCGATCACGCAAGGGCTGTCCGTCGGCACCAAGGACGAACTCGCCAGCGTCATCACCGGCCGCGTGTGAGCCGCGCGGGCTGGCCATGTTCCGGGGGCGGGAAGAGCCTGCAGAGCTAGCGGAGCCCGCGCGGCGAGGTGTGCCGTGGGGCTCGCCGGCACGGCGGGCTTCGCGCTCTGGATCGCGTCCTTGGTAGGTCATGGGGAACACTGTACCGCGAAACAACTTCTGCCCCACCTATCACACAGGGGACGGTAGCTGTCTTTTCGCTGTGGCTTGCCGATAGCTCTTGCTTAAGCGCCGAAGATAAGGGCATAGCCAACGAAAGCGATGGCGTCGATCAGAAAGTGCGCGATGACCAACGGCCACACCTTGCCCGTGCGGTGGAAGTACCAGCCATAGACCACACCCATAACGATATTGCCAAAGCCCGCGGATACTCCCTGGTAGAGGTGATAAGAACCCCGCAGAATGGAGGAAGCCGCCAGCGTTGCGGGCAGGGCCCACCCAGACTGCTTAAGCCTGGTCATGAGCCAATACACCACCACCAGCTCCTCCGCCCAGGCATTAGCAAAGGACTTGATGAGCAGCACGGGGATCTCAATCCACGTATCGAAGGCCCCTGGGACGACCTCCTTGGTCCAACCGAAGTGCAACGCTACGTAATACAGCACCAACCCCGGAAGGCCAATGACTGCCGCTAGCGCTGCGCCGTGCAGGCCGTCCCGCCATTGTGGGCGGGGCGGCAGGGCCAGCAGATACAGGGCAAGCGCTCCCCACGCGAAAAGAACCGCGGCGCTACACAGCTGGAAGGCGAGGTCGAGCAGAGTCGTCGTCGACTGCGAAGCGTTGATGGTGACCGATTGCTCATTGAGCGGCGCCGGGTTGAGCAGGGAATCGGTCAGGCGCAGCGCGGCGCGCACGCCCGAGATACCAAAGGTGATGGTGAGGACGATGAGTATTTCCGCCCGCAGGCGTGAGCGCGCGCTCATGGGTGAAGCACCTGGGCGAGGCCGAGGAGGGAGGACTCGTCAAGCGTGATTGACCCTAAGTGCACGCCCACCGGCGGGTGATCGCGCACCGGCCACGGCACACAGATGGCGGGCAGCTGCGCCACGTTGAACAGCGAGCCCCACGGAGACCACCGCGTTTGCTCTTCGAAGTTGGCCTGGTGATCCAGCGCCAGGAAATGCCCGCGCCGCGGCGGATCGAAAGCCAGCATGGGGCTTAAGATGGCGTCTACTTCCCACTCTTGGGCCAGCATCTCCGGCAGCTGGGCGGCATGGGCGCGGGCCGCGGAAAATTCGGAATCCGTGACTCGGCGGCCCTTCGCGCGAATCCACTCCGCGTAGCCCTCCGCAAAGTCGAGGCCCGCCAATCTCCGGGTGAAGATGTGCTGGAAGGCCTCAAAGGTGCGGGCAGCTTGAGGGTAGGCAGAGATGGCGACGGTTTCGAAGCCGGCGCCTTCAAAGGAGGCGGTGGCCTCCGCGACCGCACGCAGCATGTGCGGGGCCACCTCGGTTTTAGCGAAGAGGGGATCCGTCAGCACGCCGATGCGGGCGCGCCGGGCACGCGGGCGAAGGCCGTGCAGCGTTGCGGTATCGGCGATGCTGCGCGTGATGAACCCCTGCACCGAGAGGTCCTCGCCGCCGGGCTTAAAACCGACGACGCCGCAGGCAGCGGCCGGAACGCGGATGGAACCGCCGCCATCGGAAGCATGCGCGGCGCGCAGCAATCCACGCGCCACCTGGACCGCCGCCCCGCCGGAGGAACCGCCTGGCGTATGGCCGGGGTAGAGAGGATTATCCGGGTGGGGCAGGCCGACAGGTTCGGTGTCGACGCGCAGGCCCAGCTCGGGCGCGGCGGACTTGCCGACGACTCGTGCGCCGGCGTCGATAAGCTCCTGCACGAAAGGATCAGTCTCCTCCGCCACGTAGGCGCGCTCGGCATGGCCGAGCGTGGTGGGCATGCCGGCGACGTCGTTGAGATCCTTGACCGAGAGAATCCACCCGCTCAAGCGCCCGTGTGCCTGTGGGCGGCGCTCGAGATCGAGGTACGTGAAGCCGTGCTCGGCAGGGCTCAGGCCCGCTAGATCCTCGCGCAGCTTGTCCAGTGTGAACTCGGTTCTCTCCATGGCGGCTCAGTCTAGTAGTTGAGTGGGATAAAGTTGCTGCCATGAGCACCACCATCGCATTCCTCGGGCCCGCCGGAACCTTCACAGAAGCGGCGATGCAGCATTTTGCCGCTGACTTTGACTCCCCCGAGGGCCTTCCGGTGAGCTCGCCGGCCGAGGCGCTGGCGGCGGTGCGCTCCGGTGCGGCGGACTATGCCTGCGTGGCCATTGAGAACTCCGTGGACGGACCCGTCACGGCTACTTTTGACGCGCTTGCCGACGGCTCCCGGGTCCAGATCTACCGCGAGGTGGACCTGCCGGTGTCCTTCTCCATTCTGGTGCGCCCCGGCAGTTCCAGCCGCACAACTTTCTCCACGCATCCTGTGGCCTACCAGCAGGTACGCGGTTGGTTGGAGCAGAACCTGCCGGACGTGGAGTATGTCCCGGCGGCGTCGAATGGCGCGGCGGCGCAGGCCGTGGCGCGCGGGGAGGTGGATGTCGCGGCCGCCCCTGCCCGGGCAGCGGAGGTCTTCGGGCTGGACTCGATTGCGGAGAATGTCGCGGACGTTGCCGGGGCCACGACCCGCTTCGTCCTGGTGGGGCCGGCCGGAAAACCGACCGAGCGGACCGGCAACGACAGGACGTCGGTCATCTTCACCCTGCCCAACGAGCCTGGCTCCCTCGTCGGCGCCCTCCAAGAATTCGCGCACCGCGGGGTGGATCTTTCCCGCATCGAATCCCGACCGCTGCGCACCGTCTTCGGTAACTATCGCTTCCACGCCGACCTCATCGGGCACATCGAGGACCAACCGGTGGCGGAGGCTTTGCGGGCGCTGTGGTTGCGCGCGGAGAACGTCGTTTTTGTCGGCTCCTGGCCTTCTGCGGTAAAACTCGGGGAGGGCCCACGGGATTTGGCGCGGCTGAAAGAGGCCGATGACTGGGTAGCGCAGGCGCGCACCGGTCAATAGTGTGGTGAAGCATGACCGGAAGAATCATCCTCCTGCGCCACGGCCAGACCTATTCCAATATTGACCGCATCATGGATACCCGCCCGCCGGGCGCCGAGCTCACCGAGCGCGGCCGCGGCCAGGCGGAAGATGTCGGCCGCGAATTGGCTGAGCTGTGCGCGGGCCGCCGCGTGCGCTTTGTGTGTTCTATTGCCCTGCGCGCCCAGCAGACGGCGATGCTGGCCGCACGCACATATGGCGAGGCAGCCGATGAACGCGGCGTTCCGGTGGAGGTGCGCGTGGGCCTGCACGAGGTCTTTGCCGGCGAACATGAGATGAGCGGCAGCGAGGACACGCACCGCGAATACATGGTGGCGCTGCGCGGCTGGGTCGACGGCGACCCGGAGGCCCGAATGCCGGGCGGTGAAAGCTACGTGGACGTGTTAGGGCGCTACCAGCCTGTGCTGGAGGATCTCGCTGCTGAGCTGGAGGATGATGAAGACATCGTCGTCGTTAGCCACGGCGCCGCCATTCGTGTGGTGACGACGCACGCCTGCGGCGTGGACCCCGATTTTGCCTACACCGGATACATGCCTAACTGCCGCTTTACCCTCATGGAGCCCCAGGGCCAGCCCTTTGGCCAGTGGGTGCTGAGGCGCTGGGCGGATACCGAAGTTTAGTTCATTGCGGCCACGGTAGGTACCTACCCCCAGCCGAGCTCGTGGAGGCGGTCCTCCTCGAAACCAAAGTAGTGCCCGACCTCGTGGAAGACAGTCACCATGACTTCGTGGGCGAGCTCTTCTTCCGAGTTGCTTATCGCCTGCAAAGGCTGCCGGTAGATCGAGATGGTGTCTGGCAGGTGGCCGGTGTGTGAGGCCGTGCGGTGGGTGAGCATCACGCCCTCGTAAAGCCCAAGCAGGTTGGGGCTATCCGGGTGCTCTTCTTCGACGAGGATGACCAGGTTGCGCATCTGATCGACGAAGCGATCCGGGATCTTGTCCAGGGCCTCGCCGACTAATTCCTCGAAGCGTTCCTCGCTGACCTCGTACATGTGCTTACTCCCTGTTGAGCGGACGGGGGTTTATTGGGCCGGTGCCACGGCTTCAGGCGCGGCGGGATCGGCGTTCTGCCCGGCCGGCTGGGCATTCTCGCTGCCCTGCTGGGAGTTCTGCTCGGCTGGCTGGGCATTCGGGTCGCGCAATGGGTTGCGCTTCGGCTGCTCCGTGGGCGGGGCGCCATTGATGCTCAGGGCATCACGGCCGCCCGTGGCAGAGCCGGTGATCTCGGAGAAGTGGCCGTCCTTGATGTGGATCAGCGAGCAATTCACCGAACGGGAGCCTCCCTCCCACGATTCGCGGCTCATCGCGCCCCAGAAAGGCTGCAGCGTGGATTGGTAGAGATTCTCCTCGCCGCCCAGGTAATCCATGGCGTTCTGGGTACACGTTTCGGAGAGGAATTTATCCATCTCTTCATCGCTGGGGTAAGCATCGGGGAACTTCTCTGCCAGGCTGATGACGGACACGGTCTCCATCTGGTGCGGTTCCTGGCACGGCACGGTGCTGACTACCTGTTTGTCATCCACCTTGCGGCATTCGCCGGGCTTGGCGACGATCGCCTGGTCCACCTCGCTGACCTTGCCCGTGGACTCCTGCGGTACGCCGTTGGCGTCGGTAGTCTGCAGGCCGCACAGGAGGGTGCGGTCACCCTGATCCCAGGAACCGGCCGGCGGAAGGATGGAAGCAATGTCGTAGCGTCCGTTGGGATCCCATTTGCCGTTGAGGTAGCTCACCGTGGGGGCCTCGCATAGCTCGTCGCGCAGGGCGTTTTGCCGCGTGACGTCTGGGCGCTTGGCGTTGGGGCCGAACTCGCTGGTGGGGTAGGCGCTGAGATCCTCTCGGGCGGAGACCTCGAAGCGGTGCGGTTTATCGCAGCTGGTCTGCTCAAAACCTGTGGCAGTGCCGTCCGGGGCGATATCCCACGTCACACACGAGCCCGCGGAGGCGGTGGTGAAGGATGCGGCTTCGCCTTCGGAGGAATCAGCGGCCTGGCTACCGTCGGCGCTGGGGGAAGCGGAGTCATGTGCGGCCGAATCGGTGCCAGTTGGCCCGCCGCTGAAGAGACCGTAGAACGCCAAGAAGACGGCCGCGGCCACGGCAGCAACGAGGACGACGCGGATGGCGGAGGCGGAGCGCCACGCAGATGAAGTGCTCATAGAACTCTTCATACTACCCCCTCAACGGCCCAGGCTTCTAGCCCGCCCAAGGCTAAGGCGGCGGGAGAATCACTAGATGCGCGAGCGGGAGACGTGTGTTGTGAGCCGGTAGCGGTCAGTGCGGTAGACCGAGGAACACCATTCAACCGGGCGGTCCCCGGAGCGGGCGAGGCGGGTGATGTGCAGGAGCGGGGTGCCCGGTGAGACGTCGAGAAGCTCGGCGATGTCCTCCTCAGCTGCCACGGCGGTGACGGTTTGTTCGGCCTCGGTGATGGGGACCTTGAAGGTGTTATCCAAAATCGAGTAGACAGAGTTGTAGATGTCATTTTCCAGCAGCGTGGGCGCGAAGGCAGAGTTATACCAGCCATCATCGATGGAATAAGGCTCGCCATCGCCCAAGCGCAGGCGCCGCAGGTGGGTATGGGAAACCGAGGCTTCCGTACCGAAAAAGGCGCAGACTTCACCGGGGGCGGCGCTGCGTTCACCCAGCAGGATGCGCGAGGAGGCCTGTACTTTCTGATAGCCCATCTCATCAGAAAAGGAGGCCAAATGAAGCCGGGAGACTAGAGGGTTGGGGGCCACGAAGGTGCCTTTTCCTCGCACGCGGCGCAGGCGGCCTTCAGCTACTAGGTCACCGATAGCGCGGCGCACGGTGATGCGGGAAACGCCGTAAGTTTCCTCGAGGATGCGCTCGCCCGGAAGGATGTCACCGGGTTTGAGGGTGGTTCGGCAGAGCTCGGAAAGAATATCCCGCAGCTGAGCGTGCTTGGGCACGGGGCCGTCGGTAATGATGTGAGGTGCCATGTTATCCATGATAATCCGCTGGTTATTACCAGCGCAAAGGTATGGCCGTGCGCTAAACTATCCGGCGTGATTGATCTCAAGTTTCTTCGCGAAAATCCCGATGTCGTCCGCGCCTCCCAGGTAACCCGTGGGGAGGACCCCGCCTTGGTGGACCAGCTGCTCGCCGCCGATGAACAGCGCCGCGCGGCCATTGTGAAGGCAGACCAGCTGCGCTCGGAGCAGAAGGCCTTTGGCAAGAAGATTGGCCAGGCCTCCCCGGAGGAGCGCCCCGCGCTGCTGGAGGGCTCTAACGAGCTGAAGGAGAAGGTCAAGGCGGCCGGCGAGGAAGCGGCCGCGGCCGAGGCCAAGGTGACGGAGCTGCAGTACCAGCTCTCCAACGTGGTGGAGGGTGCCCCGGCGGGCGGTGAGGATGACTTCATCGTGCTCGAGGAGGTCGGCGAGAAGCCGCAGTTCGACTTCGAACCGAAGGATCACCTGGAATTGGGTGAAACGCTGGGGCTTATCGACGTCAAGCGGGGCGCCAAAGTCGGCGGCGCACGTTTTTATTACCTCACCGGCGATGGAGCCTTCCTGCAGCTGGGCATGCTGATGTTGGCTGCGCAGAAGGCCCGCGAGGCCGGTTTCCAGCTCATGATCCCGCCGGTGCTCGTGCGCCCGGACGTCATGCAAGGCACCGGCTTCCTGGGCCAGCACTCGGATGAGATCTACTACCTGCCGGCGGATGATCTCTACCTGGTTGGTACCTCCGAGGTGGCTCTGGCCGGCTACCACAAGGAAGAAATCATCGACCTGTCCAAGGGGCCGCTGCAGTATGCGGGCTGGTCCTCTTGCTTCCGCCGCGAGGCGGGTTCTCACGGCAAGGACACCCGCGGAATCCTGCGCGTGCACCAGTTCGACAAGCTGGAGATGTTTGTTTACTGCAAGCCGGAAGACGCCGAGGAGATGCACCAAAAACTCCTGAAGATGGAAAAGGACATGCTCGCGGCGATGGAGCTTCCCTACCGCACCATCGACATCGCAGGTGGGGATCTGGGCTCCTCCGCGGCGCGCAAGTTTGATAACGAAGCGTGGGTGCCGACTCAGGAGACCTACCGCGAGCTCACTTCGACCTCGAACTGCACCACCTTCCAGGCCCGCCGCCTGTCCACGCGCTACCGCGATGAGAACGGCAAGACCCAGTACGCCGCTACGCTCAACGGCACCCTGGCGACCACCCGCTGGCTCGTGGCCATTCTGGAGAACCACCAGCAGGCGGACGGCTCCGTCGTGGTTCCGGAGGCACTGCGCCCATTCGTGGGCAAGGACGTTCTGTACCCCGTAAACTCCTAGAAGAACGCGGCGCGCGGCGGCTCGCGCGCCGCTTACTTTTGTCCCCTCCTTGCTGCCTTCCGCCGGCGGCGAGGTCTTAAGCATTTGGAGCACTATGAGCGCTGTGGCTAACTTCCTCTACCGGCAGATCACGCACATCGGGCGCGGGGTGACTATTGCTCAGGGGCTCAAGATGCGCTTGTCCGGGGAGGAGAATATCCCGGATAAGGGCGGGGCCGTCATCGTGTGCAATCACACCGGCTACATGGACTTTCTCTTTGGGGCTTTCCTGGCGTACCGCAAGCGCCGCTTGGTGCGCTACCTGGCTAAGGCCTCTATCTTTAAGACGCCGGTGGCGGGGCAACTGTTTCGGCTGATGGGCCATGTACCGGTGGATCGTATCGATGGTGGGGCGTCGATTGTGAAGGGCATTGAGCTGGCCAAGAGCGGGGAGCTCGTTGGGGTGTTCGCGGAAGGGACGATTTCCCGCAGCTTCGAGATTCGCAGCATGCGCAATGGCGCAGCGCGGATTGCTCATGGCGCGGGGGTGCCGATTATTCCGCAGGTTATCTTTGGCTCCCAGCGCCTGTGGACGAAGGGGCAGAAGAAGCACCTGGGCCGCACGAAGACGCCTGTGCTGATTAAGGCCTTGGAGCCTTATTACACGACGGGTGACTTTGACGCGGACATCGCTGAGGTGCGCCGCCGGATGCAGGAGGCCCTGGAGGGCCTGTGGGCCGACTACGAGGCGGAGTTTGGTCCGATGCCAGCCGGGGAGTTCTGGGTTCCAGCCCGCAAAGGTGGTGGGGCACCAACGCTGGAGGAGGCAGAGGCCCAGGACTCCGAGGTGGAGAGTGAGCGCTACCGCGTGCGTCGGCTGCGCGATGATCTGACAAGCCTTAAGGACCGCGTCTCCGAGGCCACGGTGGAGCTCATGCGCGACCGGATGGCGCTGATGAAGCCGGGCAGTAACGAGGAAACCGGTACTGCAGAAGCTGGAGCCGATGCCGCAGAGAAGAATCGCCCGCGTACTGCGCCGGAAACCCTCGAGTGGATCAAGGAGAACCTCAACTCGGTGGTTGAGGAAGCCATGCGCGGCGTCGGGGAAGGCCGCGACAAGGTCACGGAGGTCATGGCGCAACTGAAATCCGACGTGATGGAAGCCCAGGCCTCGATGACGGCGAGCAGCAAGGAGATTTTCGCGGGATCCGTGGTGGAGCAGGGCTTGCTGTCTGCGGCGACGCAATCGCGCATCATCGTTTCCCGCCTGCCTCACCGGGTGAAGGCTGAATACTCTGAAGCGCCGCGGGTGATTGCGGCAGATCAGAGTGCGTTGAGTATGGAGAACGGCGAGATTTCGAAGCGGCTCCAGGAGGCGCTTGTACAACTGCACCCGCAGGTTGAGGAAGTGATCGTGATTTCGCCGCAGGGCGAGGTGCTGGACGCTGCGGCTTTTGGGGATCTCCCCCAAACCTGCTGGCGCATTGCCTGCGCGGACGGGGCCGAAGGGGTGCAGTTTAACGATGCCCCTGGCGGCGCAGTGGTGACCGCGTCTTCGCCTGCGGAGGGGTTGGCAGCCGTGGTGAAGAAGATCGGCGCCGAGTCCAAGGATCTCTTGTTCTTTGCCAACGAGCCAGGGGATGAGACCTTTGCGGAGGGTGGGGAAGGCGTCGCTGTGCATATGGTGGCGCTGGAGACCGCCCCCATTGAGGTGATTAAGGCTGCCCGTGCGGTGACGTATTCCTCGGAGCGTTATGGCATGGCTGAGGTGTTGGAGGCGATGGCGCGCCTGCAACGAGAGAAGGAATAGGTCCTTATATCCCTGGACTTGTGGAGAGTTCGTGACGCCCGTTAACACCCCCGGAAGGGGGTGTTATTTTATTTTGTTCACCTATGGAATGCCTTAAAAACGCCAGCTTACGCCACCGGAACCTACGTGTGAGTAGCGTCTCCGGAGAGAAATCCAGGTGATATATAGCATTGGCTTTGGGAGAAAACTTCTTCCTCATCCGCCTCTCGGGCAGGTAGCCGAGGCATCGGTGAGCAGGGCGCTCGTGGTGGATGAGCACATTATGCTGCGCAATCCGTCAACTGGACAGGACTTTCTGACGCCGTGCAGCGAGAGAGGAGACTCAGTCAACAATGACCACGACGAGTATTACAAGCTTCAACCCTGAGTATTTTGAAAAGACCTGGAACGACTACTCCACCGAGGACTATGACGTCGTCATCATCGGCGGAGGTTCCGTAGGCGCCGGCGCCGCCGTGGATGCGGCCACTCGTGGCCTGAAGACGGCTGTGCTCGAGGCCCGCGACTTCGCCGCTGGCACCTCGTCGCGCTCCTCCAAGATGTTCCACGGTGGCCTGCGCTACCTGGCCATGTTTGATTTCCGCCTGGTGGCGGAGTCCCTCAAGGAGCGCGAGCTCAACATGTCCACCCTCGCGCCGCACCTGGTGAAGCCGCTGAAGTTCATCTTCCCGCTGACCCACCGCGGCTGGGAGCGCGTCATGATGTTTGGCGGCTTTACCCTTTATGACCTCATGGGCGGCGCCAAGAGCGTTCCGATGCAGAAGCACCTCACCCGCAAGGGCGTGCTGAAGGTGACCCCGGGCCTCAAGGAGGACGCCGTCGTCGGTGGCGTGCGCTACTACGACACGCTTGTCGACGACGCCCGCCACACCATGACCGTCCTGCGCACCGCCGCCGAATACGGGGCCAACGTGCGTACCGGCACTGAGGTCATTGGCTTTGAGAAGGACGCCCGCGGGCGCGTCACCGCTGCGAAGGTCCGCGACCTGGAAACCGGCCGCGAGGCCACCGTCAAGGGCAAGGTTTTCATCAACGCGACCGGCGTGTGGAACGACAAGATTCAGCAGATGGCAGGCGTCGAAGGAAAATTCACGGTTCATGCCTCCAAGGGTGTGCACATCGTGGTTCCGAAGGATGCCCTCGACGCGGAAGCCGCGCTGTGCTTCGTCACCGAAAAGTCCGTGCTCTTCGTCATCCCGTGGGGCGAATACTGGATCATCGGTACCACCGACACCGATTGGGAAAAGGGCCTATCCCTGCCGGATCCGGCCCCGACCAAGGCGGATATTGACTACATCCTGGACCAGGTCAACCAGCGCGTGCGCAACAAGATCACCCGCGATGACATCGTCGGCGTGTACTCCGGCCTGCGCCCGCTGCTGTCCGGCAAGTCCGATTCCACCACCAACCTCTCCCGCAACCACGCCGTGGCCCGCGTGGCACCCGGCATGGTTTCCGTCGCCGGCGGCAAGTACACCACCTACCGCGTCATTGGTAAGGACGCCGTGGACCTGGCCGTGAAGGAGCTGGGTACTAAGGTGTCCGAGTCCGTTACCGAGCGCACCCCGATTCTGGGCGCGGATGGCTACCACGCGCTGGCCAACCAGGTACCGGCGCTGGCTCGCCGCTATAACCTCAGCGAAGAGCGCATCGAGCACCTGCTCGGCCGCTATGGCTCGCTGATCGGTGAGGTGCTGGCCCCGGCTGCTGAGGGCGCCACGCTGCTGGAGCCGGTTCCAGGCGCGGAGAGCTACATCTGGGCTGAGGTTCGCTACGCCGTAACCCACGAGGGTGCCCTGCACATCGACGATATCGTGACCCGTCGTCTGCGCGTGGCCATCGAGTTCGCCGACCGCGGCGTCGCCGCTGCGCAGCCGATCGCTGAATTCGTTGCCCCGCTGCTGGGCTGGGATCAGGCCGATATTGAGCGCGAAGTCTCCCACTTCACCAAGCACACCGAGGCAGAGCTCGCCGCAGAGGCAGCGCTGACCGACCGTGAGGCAAACGACATCCTCGAGCGCGCAGGCAGCGCACGAGCCACCAAGGAAGAAGCCTAAAAGTCACGGGGCCCAGCGAGCGGTGGATATCCCTCGCTGGGCCCTTGGCCTAGGCAGATAAGAAAGGACATCTAATGACCGGAATGGATGCATTCCTGTGGGAGTTCATCGGCACTGCGCTGCTGCTCCTGCTCGGTAACGGCGTGTGCGCCGTTGTTAACCTTCGAACCTCGGGCGCACGCGGTTCGGATTGGATCGTCATCGCTATGGGCTGGGGCCTCGCGGTGTTCATCGGCGCTAGTGTTGCCGACCCCACCGGTGGCCACCTCAACCCGGCGGTCACCATCATGCTGGCCGTGAATGGTTCTCTCGAATGGAGCCTCGTTCCCTACTACCTGCTGGGGCAGATTCTCGGCGCCATGCTTGGTGCATTCCTTGCCTGGGCCACCTTTAAGCAGCTTTTCGACGCCAACAACCTCGACGAAGCCGGCAACGTCACCGGCGCCAACAAGAACACCGGGGGCATCTTCTTTACCAAGCCTGCGCACCCGAATAATGGGTGGAACGCGGTCACCGAGTTCATCGCTACCTGCGTGCTGCTCATGTTCATCGCCTTCGGCCCAACCGGCGGCGAGCTGGGGCCGCTGAGCTACTTCGGTGTTGCCTTCGTCATCGTCTCTATTGGTCTGTCCCTCGGCACCGCCACCGGCTACGCGATTAACCCGGTCCGTGACCTTGGTCCCCGCATCATGTACGCCTTCTTCCTTCCCATCAAGGACAAGGGAGACGCCAACTGGGGCTATGCATGGGTCCCGGTAGTTGCACCGATGCTGGCGGCCGTCGTCGTTGGCCTGTTGTCCATGGTTCTTTAAACCAACCCCGACAAGGAGAAAACAATGTCTACCAAGAGCTACGTTGCAGCAATTGATCAGGGAACCACGTCTACCCGCTGCATTATTTTCAACCACGACGGCGAACAGGTGTCCGTCGGCCAGCTCGAGCACGAGCAGATCTTCCCGGAGAAGGGCTGGGTCGAGCATGACCCGGAGGAAATCTGGAGCAACACCCGCCGCGCGGTGGGTGAGGCTTTGGCCAACGGCGACATCAATGTCGAAGACATCGCCGCCCTCGGTATTACTAACCAGCGTGAGACCACCGTTGTGTGGGACAAGAACACGGGCAAGCCGGTATACAACGCCATTGTCTGGCAGGACACCCGCACCACCGAGATTTGTAAGGAGCTCGCCGGCGACGAGGGCGCGGACAAGTGGCGCCGCCGCACCGGCCTCATCATCAACTCGTACCCGGCCGGTCCGAAGGTCAAGTGGATCCTCGATAACGTCGAGGGTGCGCGCGAGCGCGCTGAAAAGGGCGAGCTGCTCTTCGGCACCATCGATACCTGGCTGCTGTGGAACCTCACCGGTGGTGCCGACGGTGACAACGGCCAGGAGGCCCTGCACGCCACCGACGTCACCAATGCCTCGCGCACCTTGCTCATGGACATCGAGAAGCTCGAGTGGGATGAGGAACTGTGCAAGGAGATGGGTATCCCGACGTCCATGCTCCCGGAGATCCGCCCGTCCCTGGGTGACTTCCGAACCGTGCGCGAGCGCGGCTCGCTGGCCGGCGTGCCGATTCGCGCCATTTTAGGTGACCAGCAGGCCGCCATGTTCGGCCAGGGCTGCTTCCGCCCGGGTTCCGCCAAGAATACCTACGGTACCGGCCTGTTCCTCCTGCTCAACACCGGTACGACCCCGAAGTTCTCCGAGAACGGCCTGCTCACCACCGTGTGCTTCCAGCGCGAGGGCGAGCGCCCTGTCTATGCGCTCGAAGGGTCCGTGTCCATGGGCGGTTCCTTGGTGCAATGGCTGCGCGATAACCTGCAGATCATCCCGAACTCTGCCTCCATCGAGAACATGGCCCGTGAGGTTAAGGACAACGGTGGCGTCTACATCGTTCCTGCCTTCTCTGGTCTGTTCGCCCCGTACTGGCGCCCGGATGCCCGCGGCGTCATCGTGGGCCTGACCCGCTTTGCCAACCGCAAACACCTGGCCCGCGCGGTCCTCGAGTCCACGGCGTACCAGACTCGCGACGTCGCCGATGCCATGGTGGCGGACTCCGGCGTGGAGATCACCGAGCTGCGCGTCGACGGCGGCATGACGATGAACGAGCTGCTCATGCAGTTCCAAGCAGACATGCTTGGTGTGGAGGTGCACCGGCCGAAGAATGTGGAGACCACCGCAACCGGTGCGGCCTTCGCTGCGGGCCTTGACTCCGGCTTCTGGGATGACCTCAGCGTGCTGAGCTCCCAGCAGGGTGACTTCAAGGTGTGGAAGCCGCAACGCGAAAAGGAAGAAGTCG
The DNA here is from genome assembly GCF_001810085.1 of Corynebacterium sp. HMSC072A02. Lineage (NCBI taxonomy): Bacteria > Bacillati > Actinomycetota > Actinomycetes > Mycobacteriales > Corynebacteriaceae > Corynebacterium > Corynebacterium sp. HMSC072A02. Next base: position 38,834 of record NZ_KV799832.1, read on the forward strand.
AGGCTCTCTACCGTGATTGGAAGCGCGCCATCAAGCGTTCCCTGAACTGGGAAGACGTGGACGATGACGACGTGATTGCCTAAGACCTGAACGACGCACGAAGGCGCGGCCGTGACGAGTAATCTCGTGGCGGCCGCTTTCGTCGTTGGGCGCTTATCCGTGCCGTCGCGTGTCTCAACCTGACGTAGACTCGGGGCTATGGCCAATGAAGTATTCTCGGACCACGCTCCGCGCCTCATCATCAGTGATATCGACGGTACTTTGTTGGACCGAAACCACCGGGTGCCCAAGCGAAACCGCGAAGCTGTGGCCCGTGCGGTCGCTGCGGGCAGCGAGTTTGCGCTGGCAACTGGGCGCCCCTTCCGGTGGATCATGCCCGTGCTCGAGCAGCTGACCGTGCGCCCAGTCTGCGTGACATCAAATGGTGCGGTGATTTATGACTCGGCGGAGGACCGCGTTCTCTCCGCCCACGAGCTTTCGCCTGAGGCTCTCGCAGAAACCGTGAAGGTCGCTGCAAAGGTGCTCGAGCCGCATGGCGGGGTTGGCTTCGGGGCGGAGCGCGCGGGAGGCTCGGTCTTGGACCCAGTTGAGGAACTCTTCGTGGTGGAATCGCACTATTCAGAGAACGCGCTCTTTGAGGGCTTCGGGCTGGTGACCGTGGGGGAGTTGGTGTCTCGACCGGCGGTCAAGCTGTTGATTCGTAATACCGCGTTCTCGGCGCCGGAACTCTACGAACTCATCGCGCCGCACATTGATTCCGAGCTTGCTCACGTGACCTACTCGATGTCCGAGGGCGTTCTAGAGGTTGCGGCCCCCAACGTGACGAAGCGCCGCGGAGTGAAGTGGCTGGCCGAGCATCACGGTATCGCCCGCGAAGACATCATCGCCTTTGGTGATATGCCCAACGATATCGAGATGCTTGAGTGGGCCGGGTGCGGTGTTGCCATGGAGAATGCGCATCCGGATGTCGTGGCCGCTGCAGATGCAGTGACGCTGCCGCACCATCAAGCAGGTGTGGCAAAGGTCCTCGAGCGCTGGTTCTGATATCTCCGGTTGCGGGGTGTGTGGTGGTGTTTTAGTCTTTGTCGCATGGGGGATTTGGAGACTTATTTCTCCTACCGCAGTTCGGGGTTGGATCTTGTGGGGCTTGCGGTAGGCAGTGTGGATGATTTACGCGCGCGTGGCGCTTCATTGGCTGATGCGGTGGAGTTGGCTGGGCTGCATCGTGTGTATTTTGGGTCGACGCGTTTTACGGGCAAGCAGCGCCAAGCGCGTGCGGCTGCGGTTGCCCAAGGACATGATGTGGCGTCGTTGAGCTTGATTGAGGCGTATACCGCCAAGGTGAAAAAGGAGTTGGATGCGTGGAATCTGCGTGTCAGGTTGGCAGGGACTCCAGCACACCAAATCCCAAAGGTAGCGAAGGAACGCTTGAAGCAGTTGCGGCCGCGGCGGGTGCCTGAACCTGGGGTGCGCTTGACGTACCGGAAGGTGGGGCCGCATTCGTTGACGATTACTGATTCAGCCTTGCGCATTAGTGAGATGCGTGGGACTTTGGAGTCGATTAATCCGGCTGATTTGTTGGATGCGGCAGGTCAGGTGTTCTTTAACCAGGCGCATGGGGGTTCGAAGCCTGCGGTGGCGACCAATGTGGTGGTTACGTTGGATGAGTTGGACCAGATTGTGCGGGATGAGGGCGATGATATTGAGCTCGTGCTTACCAACGGTGGGCGGATGACGGGCCGGGAGTTTGTGACCTATAAGTTTGCTGAGGTTGGGTATGTGACTTTGGTGCATCCGACTATAGGGCCGGTGTGGTTGCATCGTGTGCGGCGTTTGGCTGGGTTTGAGCAGCGGTTAATGGCGAGTGCGGAGCATCCGACGTGTGCGCGTGAGGGGTGTAATAAGCCGGCGGATTATTGCCAGGTGCATCATTTAGTGCCGTGGCAGGCGGGTGGGGCGACGGATCCGCCGAATCTGACGATGTTGTGTGCTTATCACAATGGCATCAATGATGATGACCCGGATAAGCCGACTGGTGCCGGCTATGTCTTTAGGTTGCGGGGCGGGGTGGGGTATGTACCACCCTGGGCGGAGCCGATTACTTCGCAGCCGGCATACCAAGCGGCACAGGCAGCATTGAAGCAGCAGACCACAGGGGACTTTTTAGGTTCAGCCCTCCCGGATACCTAAACCCCAAGCCCAAATAAATGCCGAAGCGGAAGCCATCAGGTGGCTCCCGCTACATCGGCGATCCCGCTTAGACTTGGGGTGCTTTGGGGTTAGTCCGTGAACACCTGAATCTGCTCAGTCTCCGGGTTGTAGACAATGGAACCGCCCTGGAACTGCACGCGGACTTCCTTGCCGAGGCCGGTGGGGACTTCGTTGGACGTCGGCAAGCCGAGCGTCGCCGCGTTGTCGCCGGACGCCCATTCCTTGGCGATGCGTCCCACGAGTGCGTGCGTACCAGTGTCCTCAGAGCCTAGGACGATGCCGTTCTGAAAGAGCTGGTAGATGATGCCGGCCGACTCATCCGGCCCGCCCACAGCCAATCCCAGCGCTGGGCCGAAGGCGTTAAGGACCGCCGTCCACGTTTCCTTCAAGCCCTCGTTCTTGCTCAAGGACAGCACCTTGGTCACGATGCCCGGGATCTGCTCCACCGGCAGCCCGTTGACGGTCTGGTCCGTGTCAATCTGCTGGTCCGAGCGGGCATACATGATGGCGAAGAGCGTGCCGGCCAGGCCTACCAGTGCTGTTACGGTGCTCATCGGGATTTCAGTATCGCCCAGCGAGGATGTTGCCTCCTGGGCCGGTGCGGGGGCAGACGGCGCAGCCGTGCTCGGCGTGGAGTCAGGGGTGTCTGGTGTGGTCGTATCCTCGCTGTCCCAGTCCGTCGACGTCGAACCAGACGCGCCCGACTTGATGGCCAGGTACTTCTTGTGCGCCGCCGCGCGGATCTTCGGCCATTGGGCAATGGTGTATTGCCCCGGGCACGCGGTGTAGTGCACATCGCTGTGGCCGAAGAGGCCATAGACGGGGGCTGAAGCGCCCGCCGGGTAGCGCGAGCCGCCGTAGCCCTCCGAGCGGAGTGAAACGCGGGAGGACGGATCGACGCCGGAAATCGCGCCCTTCCAGCCGGCGAGGTCGGTGACAGATTCCAAGAGGGCTTCCGTCGGCTGCGCAGTCTCGTAGTTGCCGATCATGGAGATACCCCACGTGTTCTTGTTAAAACCGCCGATGTGCGCACCCTGCACAGCTTTAGCGAGCCCGCCGTAGCGGCCCTCGTAGATGGTGCCGTACTTATCCACCAGCGCGTTGTATCCGATATCGCACCAACCTAAATTCTGGGCGTGGTACTGGTAAGCAGCGCGCACCTGCGCGGCTGCTTGCGCGCGGGTGTAGTTATTGGAACCCGCGGTGTGGTGCAGCGCGATGGCCTTCACACCGTCGTCGTAGTCGGCGCCCTTGCAGCGGATATTCTCATTCGCGCCCCAGCCGGCGCGCGAAACCACGCGCGGCATGCCATCGGTCTCAGCGGTTGGCTCAATGCCCTCGCCCTCCTGGGCGTTGCCGTCCATGAAGACAGCCTCGAGGCCTTCGACGTCGCTGTTGGCCGGAAGCTCTTCGGTCTCGGCAACGGGGGCGATATCGCCGACGTTGAAGGGGGCGTCGTCAAGCGCGGCGTCCTCAACGGGGGACTCGGTGAGTTTCTCATCCAAGTTCGACCCGGTCACCAGGTCCACGTTGTTGATGGAGACCTGCACGTCGTTGGTATCGCCCACGAAGATGAGCTCGGTGCCGTTCGTGGCATTGGGGTCATCGTTGTTGTAGGACATCGAGTCCATGTCGTACCACTCGGACCAGGACCCGTCCGGTTGCTTCGCGCGGACGAAGGCCGCGACATCGCGCGTGCCCTTCCACGTGACGGCGAAGGAGGAGAAGGTCTCATCGCGGTGGAATTGCTTGACGGCGCGCGGACCTTCGCCCTCGCCCTGGGCTGCGATGGCCGGGTCATCCACGACGACCGTTTCGCCAGAGCCGAAGGTTTCGGAGGCCGAGCTCACTTCGATGGGGCCGCTGCCCGCTTCCTGGGTCTGGATGAGGGGTTGGCCGCCCACGGCTGCGGCAGCGACCACAGCGATCGAGGTGACCGTGGCGATAACCGGCGTTGACCACGTCGATTTCGCGGGAACAAGACGACGTTTGAGGTGCACTGTTACTCCCTAGGATGGTGGCGCCACAAGGTTAAGAGAAGCGCAAAAAGTTAACTAACGGGACAGATGTTACGTCAGGTGTTGGAGTGAAAGAAGGTGTGACACGCGAGTTTCCTCGCTTGGGTGTCACCCGCCGTTTTGCACGTGTTGCTGCCTTAAGCTGGTGGCCATGACTGCATATGACCTCATCGTTGTTGGATCTGGATTCTTTGGCCTGACCGTGGCCGAGCGCGCAGCCTCCCAGCTGGGCAAGAAGGTGCTCATCGTCGAGCGCCGCGAGCACCTGGGCGGCAACGCCTACTCGGAGGCCGAGCCGGAGACCGGCATCGAGGTCCACAAGTACGGCGCGCACCTCTTCCACACCTCGAACAAGCGCGTGTGGGAGTACTGCAACCAGTTCACCGACTTCACCGACTACCAGCACCGCGTCTTCGCCATGCACGACGGCACGGCCTACCAGTTCCCCATGGGCCTGGGCCTGATTAACCAGTTCTTCGGCCGCTACTACTCCCCGGATGAGGCGCGCGAGCTCATCAAGGAGCAGGCCGGCGAGTTCGCCGTAGATGAGGCGCAGAACCTGGAGGAAAAGGCCATCGCGCTCATTGGCCGCCCGCTCTACGAGGCATTCATCCGCGATTACACCGCAAAGCAGTGGCAGACCGATCCGAAGGAGCTGCCGGCCGGCAACATCACGCGCCTGCCGGTGCGCTATACCTTCAACAACCGCTACTTCAACGACACCTACGAGGGCCTGCCCGTCGACGGCTACGCGGCCTGGCTGGAGAAGATGGCGGAGCACGAGCTTATCGACGTCCGTCTGGGCACCGACTGGTTCGACGTGCGCGAGGAAGTGCGGGGGGCGTCGCCAAGCGCGCCGGTGGTCTACACCGGCCCACTGGATCGCTACTTCGACTTCGCCGAGGGTGAGCTGGGCTGGCGCACGCTCGACTTTGACCTGGAGGTGCTGGAGACCGGTGACTTCCAGGGCACCCCGGTGATGAACTACAACGATGCGGACGTGGACTACACCCGCATCCACGAGTTCCGCCACTTCCATCCGGAGCGCGCCGATAAGTACCCCAAGGGCAAGACGGTGATTATGAAGGAGTACTCGCGCTTTGCCGAGAAGGGCGATGAGCCGTACTACCCGATTAACACCCCGGAGGACCGCTCCAAGCTGGAGGCCTACCGCAAGCTCGCCGCCGCTGAGGCCCGCGAGAACCAGGTTCTTTTTGGTGGCCGCCTGGGCACCTACCAGTACCTGGACATGCACATGGCCATCGCGTCCGCGCTGAGCATGTTCGATAACAAGCTGGCCCCGTTCTGGAATGAGGGCAAGGCCCTGGAGCAGGAGCGCGGCCACTAAGCCGCGTGCGGCCTGTACGGGTTAGTCCCCGTGGCGCGCTATGCTGAGACACCTCGATGGAAGGAGGTGACGGCATGGCCCAGCGCAAGAAGAAGCGTGCAGACCGCAGCATGTGGAAGATGTCCCCGGAGCGGCTCGAGGAACACCTCAAGCTGCGCAGTCGCGCAACGCGCATTCCCGATAAGAAGAAGGAACAATCCAGGAAGGCCTGCCGGAACACCCGGCAGGCCTTTGGCCTTTCTTTGGGAGGTTTCGCCAGCGCACGGGGCCGGGACGCCGCACATAAAACTTGTCGGACGCTCAACGATTGATTAAAGTTAACAGCAGGTTAACAATAGGCGAACAGAAAGTGAGTTTAGAGATGACTTCCCCGAATGCCCGCCGTTTCGATACGTTGCGCCAAGACTTGCACGCAGATTATGGCCACGAGTACACCGCGCAGGAGATTGATTCCTTCCTCGACGCCACCATTGAGCGCCACGAGGCCGGCGCAACCTTAGAAGAGTTCATCCCCGTGATGGTGGAGCGCGAGGTCCGCGAGCACTTCGGCACCCACCGCATCCACGTGCGTTTCGCCGCAGGAGCTGACCACGCGCTGGCGCAGGCTGCCGTAGCGCTGACGAAGAAGTACGCCGGCGAGGCCCTGCTTGTCGACGCCGCCGTAGCCCACCCCGAAAACGACCCCGACTCCCACATGGCCCACGTGCTCCAAGAGCGCGGCATGGCGGAGCACCCGGACCGCTACCTCGAGGACCTGCGTCTGGTGACCATCCCGGATTACATCGTGTACTTGGGCCGCGAGATCCCGCGCGACGAGGCCGGCAAGGACATCAAGATTTGGGACATCGCCACCGCCGAGACCGTGGAGGAGACCCGCGAGCTGGCCGATGACCTCGGCGCCCGCGTGCTCTACATGCTCAACCGCCTGGGAATCGAGCCCATCTCGGAGGATGCCGCTGTCACGGCCTAAATCAGCTGGATAAAGACTTCCTCAACGCGGTCGACACTGCGCAGGGAATCTGGAAGGTTAAGGCCGGCATGGGCGATGACGTAGGCGTCGCGTACATCGGTCTTGGAGTTGCCGACGTGGATGCGAGAGAGCTGTCGCATCGCAAGCCCTGGTAGATAGCGAACATCTGCCCCCATGTCTTGGGCGACTGCGACGGTCAACCGGCCGATGTTGTTGGGAATAACAAGGACCGAGGCGTTGTCGGCGAGGAATTGGCCGAAGAGCTTGCGTAGCGAGCCTTCATGCTGATTGATGCGTTTGGACAGGACTTGCCTGCCTTGGGGATCGAGGACGCAGGCGTGGTGGAAGTATTTGCCGACGTCTACGCCAATGACGAAGTCATAGGCCATGGGTGTATGCCTCCTAGCGATGAATGAGAAGTTGGACTATTTAAGCTTCATCGCTGGGGTTGTCGGACATGCTTGCGCTGGCATCCACATTACTGTGAGACCTCATACCACCTGGGCTGGGTCGGGTTCCTATTAGCAGTTTGAGGATGTCACTGTCTTCGGCGGCATCACCCCCGGATCATTTTCAGACAGGGGCGGGAACAAGCCATACCGAAGCCAGCGACTAGTTCCACTGTCCTTTCAGACGGAGGGACCGGAAATAAACATAACCAGCCCAATCGGGTGGACAGGCTATGAATCTTCGGTGCCCTGAGGTGGAACTGCTAACAACGTAATGGGGGGAAGCGGGGGCAAAGTCAATAATTCGAGTCTGGCATAAGTTGATAAGGATTGCCTAACCTAATACTGTTTCAAGTTATGTTCCGATCGGGAATCGGCAACGGAAGCGAGGCGGCGACGATGAACAGAAAACGTGGATCGACCAGAGAACCCCTCTCCGGAGGGGGAGTCGGGGACGCGGGCCCGGACGGGACGGGCGACGGCGACGCGGTGGCGTCGCAGACGGACGACGGGCGGTTGGTACACGTCGCACCGGTCGCAGCGGGTGGCCGACCATCCACCCGCGATATGCTCGTCGCCGCCGCGATCGGCGTCGCGGGGTCTCTCGTCGTCGTGCCCCTGACCTACCTGCAGGTGTTCGCCGGCATCGCCCACGTTTATCTCGTCGCGGCGACGCTCGGGTTGTGGTTCCTGCAGTGCGTCGTTCCCCTCATCGTCGTCCGCAAGCCTGGCGCGAGCCTCATTGCGTGCCTTGCCATGGGCGTCGTGTCCGCGGCGACCACCCCGTTCGGCGTCGCCGCGATCGGGGCGCTGATCATGGAAGGATTGCTCATCGAGCTTCCATTCATGGTCACCCTGTACCGGCGGTGGACGCGTACCCAGTTCGTGGCGTCGGCGATGTTGTTCTCCGCGCTGATGGGAACGATGGCCCCGCGCGCAGTTGGCGTCGACTCGCCGACCACGCCCATGACCCTGATCAGCTTCGCCGTAGCCTTGGCCTCGAGCTTGGTGTTTTTGGTCCTGGGCTTTGCCGTCGCAAAGGGGCTTCGCAGCCGCGGGGTCACCCGGTGACCGGCGGAGCACCCGCGTGCGCCGGTGCGACACGCGGGACGGCCCCGGCCCGGTTACGGGTTAGGGGCGCGGGCGTGCGGCACGCCGATGGGCGATGGGCACCCGACATGGTGGATCTCTCCTTCGATTTCGGCACGATCAACGCCATCACGGGACCCGTGGGATGCGGAAAGACAAGCCTGGCCCACCTCATCGCTGGACTGATTCCCTCGCACATCCCCATCGACCATGCCGGATTCGTGCACATCGTCGATGCCGACGGCACCGAACGCCCCGTGGACGGGGACCGGGTCACCTTCGTCGGGCAAGACCCGGCGACGCAGGTGCTCACGCTCCGAGTCGTCGATGACGTGGCCATGGCCCTCGAGTTTTCCCTCGTGGAAGCCGGTATCGTCGCCAAGCGATCAGCCGAGGCTCTATCGGAGCTCGGGCTGTCAGAGCTCGCGGAGAAGGATCCGTGGGCTTTGTCGGGCGGGCAACGCCAGCGGATGGCCATCGCTGGTGCGGTGGCCAGGGCGCCGGAGGTCATGATCTTCGACGAGCCCGCCGCCCACGTCGACGAGGACGGTCGGCGGGCGCTGTTCGCCGCCATCCGTGATTTGCGGGCCCCGGGGCGCGTCATCCTGCTCATCGAGCACGACCTCCGTCCGTTCGACGGGTGGGTCGACACGGTGACAATCCTCGATGCGGACGGGAGCGTCGCCGCGCACGGAGCGCCGGAGGGTATCGCGGTGAAGGGCATTGCGACGTCGGCCGCGACCGCCGGAGCGCCGGACGCCAGTACGCCGGGCACGGGGGCACCGGACCGTCTCAGTCCGGACCGGCGGCGAAGGCCCCGGGGAGCCGGGGATGGCGCCGATCCGGAATCGGAGGCGGACGCCGTTCCACTGCTGGCCTTGACCGGAGCCCATGTGGCCCGGGGCAGGGAGCGGATCCTGAACGGGGCCGATCTGACACTGGAACGGGGCGAGATTCATGCCCTAGTCGGTGCCAACGGAGTCGGTAAGTCCACCTTGCTGGCGGTGCTGTCGGGCCAGATGAAGGCGGGAGCGGACCTCCGGATTGACGGCGCGTCCGCCCGGCGCGTCCCCGACGCCTTCGCGTCGTTGGCGTTCCAGAACCCCGAGCACCAGTTCACCCGCGCGACCGTCGCCGCGGAAATCGACTCCGCGCTGGCCGGCACGGACCCGCACGGACCACTCGGCGCCGATGAGCTGTGGAAACTGCGGGAAGCCTTGTGCCCCCGGGCACTTGACCCCGTCTCGCCGTTCGTCCTGTCGGGCGGACAGAAAAGACGGCTGGGCATCTTCCTGGCGGTGGCGGCCAATCGCCGTTTGCTGCTTCTCGACGAGCCGTTGGCGCATCTGGATTCGCCGAGCTCGCGCATCGTACTGGATGCCCTAGCGGAATACGCAGGGGCCGGCGGAACCGTTGTGTTCACGTGCCACGACCGCCGTGCTGCGCGAACGTGGGCGGATCGGGCGAGCATCGTCGCCGAAGGGAAGGTCGCCTGGTCCGGTCCCGCAGCCGACGTGCCGGCTTCCCCGGAGTCGTCCCGGCGGGATCGCGCACTGCCCGCGGCCGGCGCACGGACGTCCTTGGACGAAAGCCCCTGGACCAGTGGATCCGCCGCTCGAAGGCGCGCGGGGTTGAACGCCATCACGATTGTCGCGGCGGTGATGCTCGTCCTCGTCGCCGGGCTGCTCTCCGGCGGAGACGCCGTTCTCGCTCTGACGGGGGTCGCGTTCCTCGCGCTCGCTGCGATCGCGGAACGCGACGTTCGGGCGACGGCGGGGAAGGTCCTCCTCGTCCTGTTGATCGGGGTGTTCTTCGGCCTGCTCGGGTGGCGCTCCGAGTTCTACGGCAGTGGGGATCCGGCGGAGGCTGTCCGCCACGGCATCCATCACGGACTGCTACTGACGGCCGTGTTTGCGGGGACGGTCCTGGTCTCCGCGTGTATGCGCGTCGAGGAGCTTTTCGACGCCATGGTGCAACGCCTCCGGGTGCCCTACACATGGTGCACCATAGCGATTTCCGGGGTGAGCATCGCGGCGTTCCTGCGCAGCGAAATCCCCCAGCTGACATGGGCGATTAGATTGCGCTCGATGCGACCGGGGCAGTCTTTCCGCTCCGGCTTCATTCGCGCGACGACGCCCGCGCGCATCGCCTTTCCCCTGTTCGTCAGCGCCGTGCGCTGCGCCGAAAAGCTGTCCCTGACCCTGGTGATGCGCAACTTCGGCCGCCATCCGCGACGTACCTTCCGCACCGATCACCCCTGGCGAGTGCGTGACGGTTTCGCGGCTGCAGCGTCCGCCGCGGCCTTCGTTGCCGCCCTGGTGTCCGCAGTGACTTGACGGGCACCCGGAACCGGCGGGCCCCGAGCCCGCGAGCGTTTCCGAGCCTGTACGGAGACGCGCCCCACCCAGTTGCTTCAACCCTTCAGACACATCCTCCGGGTCGCGCCATGCGGGCCCGGTCCGCCCGGCACCGGCATGGCGCCGGCAACCGAAAGAGGTACCAGTGAACACGATCCGGACCATCAGCGACGTGCTTCGGGACAAGGCCGATGAGACGAAGAAGGGGATCACCTTCGTCGAGAATCGGCGGGACGTCCTCGTCCCGTACGGCCGGGTCCATGCGGAGGCGGTGGCGGCTGCGACTCGGTTGGCTGAAGCCGGCATCGGCCCCGGCGATCGCGTGATCTTCCAAGTTTCGGAGAACCGCGGGCTCATCCGGGCGTTCTGGGGCTGCGTCTACGCCGGCGCGGGCGATGCGGGGCCGGCGGCCGAGACGACCGTAGTCCGGGCGACCGGCCCAGGTTCCTACAAAATGACCGCGGCGATTGCTGCCGCCACCGTTGCGTCGGTCGCGGGGAAGCCGGTCGCGCCGGGGTGCCGGGATCTCGTCGGCCACCCCCGGCTCCTCGAACCGGTCCTCGCCTTCGCCCGCGATGCGGGCATCCATATCGAAACGCCGCATGACAACCCGACCACGGGGCCACTGCCGGCAGCGGCCCACTGCGACACCAAAGAAAAGGAGAAACGATGACAGATCAAGCTGAACGGGGTGCGGCGATCGTCGTCCGCGACCTCACGAAGAGCTACCCGATTGCGGGCAAAGCCGGCACCGCGCCCGAAGGCGGGGCAGGTGCTCCGCCGGACGGCGGGCGCAAGGGAAAGCGCGGCGCCCGGATGCGCAAGCATGTGCTCGACGGCGTGAGTTTCACCGTGCCCGCCGGGTCGATCGTGTCGTTCCTCGGCCACAACGGCGCAGGCAAGACCACCCTCATCCGAATCCTGTCGACGCTCATTACCGCAGACTCCGGCGAGGTGAGCATCTTCTCGCGCGATGTGAAAGAGGACCCGGCGGGCGTGCGCGCCGACATTGCCACCACCGGCCAATTCGCGGCGATCGACGAGAACCTCACCGGCTGGGAGAACCTGGAGTTCTTCGGGCGGCTGCGCGGACTCGACCGCGCCGACGCGGCCGCCCGCGCGACGGAACTGCTCGCGCAATTCTCGCTCGCAGACAGTGCTTCGACGTTGGCGTCGGCCTATTCGGGTGGCATGCGGCGCCGTCTCGACATCGCCGCGTCGCTGTGCGTCGTGCCCAGGCTGCTGTTCCTCGACGAACCCACGACGGGGCTGGACCCGGTCAGCCGCGAAGAGCTGTGGGGCTTCATCCGGCAACTGCGGGACGACGGAATGACCCTGGTGCTGACCACCCAGTACCTGGAAGAGGCGGAGGCGCTGGCAGACCACGTCCATCTGCTCAAGGACCGCCGCATCGTCGCCAGCGGAACGCCGGAGGAATTGCGCCGCGACTTCGGGTCGCACGTGCTCCGCGTGTCCTTTGCCACCACCGCCGAGGCGGAGGCGTTCGCCCGCTGCCTCGGACGAACGTGCCTGGACGGCGTCCGCGTCGCGGGGAAGTCGGTGTCCCTCGACGTCGACCCCGGACCGCAGGTCCTCGAGGCGGTGGCGCAGGCGATGGAGGCCTCGGAAGCGTCGCCGGATTCGCTGAGCGTGTCGCCGCCCACCCTCAACGAGGTGTTCATATCGATGAACGCAGGGGGTGCGGCGCGATGAGTGCGACGTCGGTCGCGGCGTTTCTCCGTCGGGATTTGCTGCTGTTGCGACGCAACACCGCGTCGCTGATCTCCATGTTCGTAGTTCCGACCCTCTTCCTGCTGTGCCTGTACGCGGTGTTTGGGTACTCGGCGGGACAATCCGGCTTCGGGTACCTGCGTTTCGTGCTCGGCGGCTGCCTGTTCCAGGCGGCGATGTTCACTGCCGCGGCGTCGGCGATGGCGGTGGGACAGGACGTCGAATCCGGGCTCGTTGACCGCGTGCGCGTGCTGCCCGGGGCCACAGGCGGCTATGTCGCCGGCAGGCTCGCCACCGATGTGCTGCGGATGTCCGCGTCGATCGCGGCGCTGCTGGTCGTCGCGTGGTCCTGCGGCCTCGACATGGCTCTCGGTGACGTCGCGTGGACAGTCCTGTGGTCACTGCTCGCCGCCGCGGTCCTGTCCCTGGTCACGGACGGGGTGATCCTGATGGTGCCCGCCCCGGTGTCGACAGCCTCATCGATCCAGGCGCTGGAAATGCTGCTGCTCATGTTCTCCACCGCGTTCATTCCGGCGACCGCTTTGGACGGCTCCCTGCGCGACGTCGTGCGCCACATGCCGTTTTCGCCGATCATCGAGGTGATCAGGGCGGCGTCCCCGGATGCCTTCCCGGATAGTGCCGGGGAAGAGGCAGCCCTGTGGCTCGGTGTCGCGGCGGTCGCCGGAATCGTCTTGTTCATCCGCCGGTTCACCTCGAGGAGCGAATCATGATCGGCCCCATCTTCGTGCATCTGCGGCGCATTGCCCACATTTGGCTGCGGCGCCCCGACTTCTGGTTCATGACGTTCATTGCTCCGCTCGTGTACCTGTTCATCGTCAACCGCATGTTCGGTAGCCTGGTCAGGCAGCTCACCGGAGAGTTCGAACTCCCGAACGCGGTCATCCTGGTCGTGACGACGTGGGCGTTCATCTTGGCCATCACGGGATCGTCCACTGTGTTCGTTGAACGCAGCAATGGCCTCCACGAGCGGTTGATCACCATGCCGGCGCCGTACGCGGCCGTGCCGGTCGCACGGATCATCGCTGAGTTCATCCGGATCATGGCGATGTCGGTCGTCGTCGCGGCGGTGGCCGCCTTGCTTTCCGACAGCCCCCCTGAGGCGTCCTGGTGGTGGAGGATCGCGGTGACCGGCGCGATGGTTGCCGCGGCGGCCGCATGCACCGGCACGTACATCGCGTTCTCCATCACCAGCCCCCAGGGCTCCGTGGCCCTCATCCCGTTAATCATCGTTGCGATGTTCGTCAACACGGTGCTCATGCCCGCCGACCACTTCCGTCCCCTCCTGCGCGGAATCGCCGGGCACACCCCCGTATCCGCGGCCGGCGAGGCCGTCAACGGCACCGGGGCTGCGGGTCTGGTGGTCTGCGCGGCCTGGTTCTTTGGTATCGCCGTGCTCGCGGCGTGGGGCATCGCCGTGAAAACGAGGCCGGGGGAGTCTGCATGACGGCCCGCGAATCCGAGCATCTAACCCGAAACCGCCGCGTGGACGCGGCCCACACACCCGGAGACAGAACCAGATGAAGTCGATCGCCCAGATCGTCCAGAACAACCGCAGGCTCCTCGCGGCCTACGAGGACAAGGTCCAGCCGAGGTTCCTAAGCCGCTATGCGCGCGAACCGATGGACGTCGCTGCCGTGTACCGGAAGCTCCGTGCGCTGGATCCCGGGCCGGATACGCCGGCCCGGGTCCTCGACCTCGGTTGCGGAACCGGGTGGCTCGCCCGCACGCTCGCCGCTGAGTCTCGCTATCGCAGGGCGAACATCGTCGGCTACGACCTGTCGCCCAATGCGATCCGCATCGCCCGCGAACGCGCCGCCGCCGACGGGCTCGGGGCCCGGACGGAATTCCACGTTGCCGACATCCTCACGCCGCTCGCGGGAGAGCCCGGCGGGGCCTGTGAAATCTGGGTGTGCGGCGCGCTCCACCAAATGAAGGATGCGGGAGCCGCGCTCGGCAGGGTCTCCGGGCTGCTCGCCGACGGCGGCATCGCTTACGTGCAGACGTTCGTCGAGGATCCCGACGTGAACGAGCGGGTCGACATGGCCGTCATGGCGAAGATGGGCCACCGGGTGTTCCGGGGCAGCGAGCTCGAGGACCTCGCCGAAGCCAACGGGCTGAAGCTGGACGGAGCCTCACGCGCCGGCATGGTGTATTTCTGCACTCTCGCGAAGAAAAGCGTGATCGGGGAGGCGGGGAAGTGAGCGCCGTGGACGGGACCGTCGGCCCGTGGTCGCTGCTCGCCCCGATCCGGACCCGGATGCGTGCGGTGGTCGCGTTGTCCGTCCTGTCGTCGGTGGCTACCGTCGCTTCGCTGGTCGGCATCATCGACATCGCGATGACGTACCCGGAGGCCCCGGTGCATCGGACGTGGTTGGCCGTGGCTGTCATCGTCGTCGCCGCGACGGTGCGAATGGCTGCAGACGGCGCCGCCGGCATGCTCTCGCACCGGGCGGATAACGACCTGCAGCTCCACCTCCGGCGCCGGTTGGTTGCCCATATCCGGAAGCTGCCGCTGGGCTGGCTGGACGCCCGGCGCTCGTCGGGGATCATCGGGTCGGTTGAGAAGGACGTCGCGGCCGTCCACCAGCTCATGGGCCACACCGTCGGCGAGACCGTGGTGGCGGTGCTGGTTCCCCTGCTTTCCCTCATCGCGCTCGTCGCGGTCGATTGGCGGATCGCGGCGGTGGCGGTCGTCCCAGTGCTGGTCACCTTCGCCCTGATGGGCATGATGATTTCGCGCGGAGCCGATCTTCAGCGCGACTACGAGCGAGCCTCTGAAAAAGTGACGGCTGCGGTCATCGAGTTGGTGCGCGGCATCCCTGTGATGAAGTCCTTCGGACGCGCCAACCAGGGCGCGGGCCGCTACGATGCCGCGGCGTCGTCGTTCGTCCGCGCGTGGTCCGCCTGGTCCCGGCAGTCGAACATCTATCTCGGGCTCATCGACGTGGTGACGTCCCCGATCACGGTCCTCGCAGTGGTGTGCGGCGCCGGCCTCGCTTTGAGGGACACCGCGGGCGGCAAACCCGAGGGTCTCGTCGCCGGGCTGGTTCTCGGCCTTGGACTCTCCGCGGCGATCGTGCGGGTGGCCATGAACTCCGAACCCATCATCGCGGGGCTCGCCGCTCTGAAGTCCATTGCGAAGGTGCTGAGCACGCCGCCGATCGCCGAGCCCGCCGATCCGGTGCCCGCGCGCGGGGGCGCGCTCGAGGTTCGGAACCTGGTCTTCTCCTACGGGGATGGGCCGCGGGTCCTCGACGGGATGTCCGCGACGTTCGAACCGGGGACCCTCACGGCGCTGGTGGGGTCCTCCGGTTCCGGAAAGTCCACCGTCGCCCGGCTGTTGGCACGTTTCCACGACCCTGTCGAAGGCTCGGTGCTGCTGGGCGGCGACGATCTTCGCGACATCGCCGTGCGCGACGTGCACCGTTCGGTGTCGGTGGTGTTCCAGGATCCGCAGTTGCTCACGCTGCCCTTGCGGGAGAACATCCGGCTGGCCAGGAGAGACGCCACCGACGGCGAAATCATGGCGGCCGCGAAGCTCGCGAACCTCGATACGGTCATCGCGGCGCTGCCGAAGGGCCTGGATTCGGTGGTCAACGTCGACGTGACCTTTTCCGGTGGTGAGGCGCAGCGCGTGGCCATCGCGAGGTCGATTGTCACGGACGCGCCGGTGCTCATCTTCGACGAGGCAACCGCTTACGCGGATCCGGCTTCCGAGGCCCTCATTCAGTCCGCAATCGAGCGTTTGGCTCGTTCGCGGACGGTGATCGTGATTGCGCACAGATTGAGCACGATCCGCAACGCCGACCGCATCCTCGTTCTCGATGGGGGAGCGGTCGCGGAGGCGGGCACCCACGACGAGTTGCTTGCGCGCGGTGGCCGCTACCGGGATCTGTGGCGCGCGTTCGCGCTCGACGACGAACCATCCGCCCCGCGGGGCACTGAAGCAGACGATGAAAAGGCAGGGAACCGATGATCCGGGACTTGTGGTCGATGACGGATCGGCGCTCGAAGATGACGCTGGCGTGGCTCATTGCGTTGGCCGCGCTTGCCGCGCTGGCACAGGGTGCGGCGTTCGTCGCGCTGCTGCCGCTGCTGTCGGCTCTGGCCGTGGGAGATGATGCGACGGCGTGGCGTTTCACCGGCGTCATCGCCGGCCTCGCGGCCGCCCATGCGGTGCTGTCCCTCGCCGCGGGGACGGTCGGCAGGGCGAATTCCGCAGCGGTGCTGTCGTCCCTGCTGCGTTCCCTGGGCGAACGCGTGCTGACGTTGCCACTCGGGTACGTCACCAAGTCCACGGCCGGCCGCTTTTCGGAGATGGCGTCTTCGGGCATGGCGTTCGCGGCGTCCGTGCCGCACGTGATCCTGAGGCCCGTCATCGCTGCTGTGGTTGCGCCGACCGTCATCGCTCTCGGAATTCTGGCGGTGGATTGGCGCGTCGGGTTGGTTCTCGTCGCGTCGGCGCCGGTGCTCTTCTTCGCCTACCGGGCCATTGGCCGGGTTGGCGGGGAGTCGGACGAAGCGCATGCTGACGCCGTAGCTGCCGTCTCCGGCAGGCTGATCGAGTTCACCCGCGGCCAGCAGGTGATTCGCGCCGCGGGCGACGGTTCGGCGGCGGACGCGATGGTGGATGAGGCGATCCAGGCCCAACACGATGCGTTCGCGAAGGCGACGTCGACGCAAGGCGCGGCCATCGGACGGTTGGGCTCGGTCGTCCATGCGGTGTTCACGGCGGCGGTGGTCGTCGCCGTGGCGGTCGCCGCGACGGGCGGGATGTCACCGGCGCATTTGGCGCCGATGCTCATTGTGGTCGTCCAGTTCACCGGACCTATCACCACGGCGGGAGCGTTGTCCGGCGGTTTCGGCGCGGGCCGCAACACGTTGGCTGCGCTGCGTGACCTGCGGGCGATCCCCGCCCTTCCCGAGCCTGCCGCACCGGAGCTGCCCGACGGGCATGACGTGGAGTTCCGCGGCGTGAGCTTCGGGTACGGGGATAAGAAGGTTCTCGACGGCGTCAGCTTCCGTGCACCTCAGGGAGCACTGGTTGCCGTAGTGGGACCGTCGGGGGCGGGCAAGACGACGGTCATGCGGCTGCTGTCGCGTTTTCATGATCCGGACTCGGGGGAGATCCTCATTGGCGGGGTGCCCTTGCCTCGGATCGGCACCGACGGCGTAAACTCGCTGGTGACCCCGGTGTTCCAGGAGACGTTCCTCTTCGACGCGTCCGTGCGGGACAACGTGGTCTTCGCCGACCCCGGATTCGGTTCCAAGCCCGGCGACGGAGACCGCTTGCGCGAGGCCGCCCGGCGATCCGGGGTGGACCGCATCGTGGAGCTGCTGCCTTCCGGGTGGGATAACCCGGTGGGGGAGGAGGGGACGCTGCTGTCGGGAGGCGAGCGGCAGCGCGTCGCCATCGCCCGGGCGCTTCTGAAGGATTCCCCGGTGGTGCTTTTCGACGAGCCAACGTCCTCGCTGGATGCGGCCACTGAGCAGGCGATTGTCGGCACGATGGAAGCGTTGCGCGGCGATCACACCGTGATCGTCGTCGCCCATCGCCTGCACACCGTCCGCGATGCCGACCTCATCGTCGTGCTTTCGGAGGACGGGACGGTCGCAGAACGGGGCACGCACGATGAATTGCTGGCGAAGGGCGGCCGCTACGCCGAGTCGTGGACGTGCCGGACGGGAGGCTCCCCGGGCGCCTGATCCTCGTCCGTCGAGGACTATCGCTCCGGTCCGGTACCGGTGCAGTGGTCCCGCCACGCCGTCCCGGTCAGCGGGTCCTCGACGATGCCCTGGGCGACAGGGTCGTAATTGAAGCCGTAGTGCTCGGTGCGGTGGGCGGGGCACACGTCTTGGACGGTGATGTTGGTGACGCCGGGTTCCCGCACGAAGGAGTTTTAGTGGGGGAGCACGGCATTGTCGTGCCGCGTGCCCAGGAAGGTGTACCGCACGCCCGGTCGAGTGATGTCGCCGATGGTCAGCTCATTCAGCAGCATGGAACCGGAGATCTGCTGTTCCCAGGCAAGCGCGTTTGTTTTGCCGGCGTTTCGGGAGTATCCGTGGCGCATCTCGGGGTGGACGTCAAAGCGATCGGCTGCGCTGTGCGCCCGGGGCCCGTGGTTCGAGGCACCGGTACCGATGAGCTGTTCGACGACCCGGTCCCGGGAATGAGGATGACGGGCAATTCACCGTCCCGGGGTGGCACCGGAAGTCGTTGGCGCCGGGGGCACCAGACTGGGCTTGGCCATGGACAGGGCCCGGGCGGCCGCGGGTGAGGTTTGCCGGCGGCCGGGCCACCGGTCGGGAAACCGCCGTCCGACAGCGACGAGGGGATTCTCGTCACCTCGTCGGGGCGTGTTCCTATATAGGTTGTGAACTCCACGGGTGGGCTTGGGGCCTGACCCCCGGAGAGTAGACACGTCGGGGGTCAGGCCCATCCTTGGTTCCTCATTGGGGCATGTGATGGCGGGGATTTCTCTGAAGGTTTCGTTTTCCCTTGCTGGCGTTCTTTTTGCAGCATTTCTTGTTTGTACCGGCGTTTATCTCACTTGGGGAGCAGTTGGGAAGAGGTTCGCTAAAGTCGACTCTTTGAGCTGACTTAAATAGGAAGAAAGACACTCTGATCATGTGTTGCTATGAGGAGTATCCTTCTTATTGCACAGAGTTAATAGTTGTCAGTTAGCGAAAAATTAGTCAGTATTGTTCTCTACTTTCTCAATCTCCCTCCGATTCGACACTCTCTTGAGCCTCTGACAATTGCGGCCACGAGTTCGTGACCATCGAGGTCGATTTCCTTTTGGCGCCGCAATCATAGGCGACGAAGTCGGCAAGGACATCAAGATTTGGGATATCGCTACGGCAGAAACCGTAGAGGAGACCCGCGAGCTGGCTGACGACCTCGGCGCCCGCGTGCTTTACATGCTCAACCGTCTGGGCATCGAACCCATCTCGGAGGATGCACCCCTCTCGGCTTAGCTTTCAGCCGCGTGGGAACTCAGCTGAAGAGTGCGAAACCACTAATCTTGGTTCCTGAATACTGTCGAAACCTGTGTGGAGAACCGAAAATATCGTGACTGCCAACAAATCTGCTGCGTACGAACCCGTACAGCGCATCCTGCTGCCCAAGCGTGGCGAGCCGGTCGACGTCCGCATGCTCTACCTCATCGAGTCCGAGCAAAACCGCGAGCGCCTCAGCTGGAGCGGCCGCACCTCCGTGACCATCCCGGCCGGCGAGGAAGCCTCCTTCGAGACCTACTTCAACGCCTTCCCGGCCGCCTACTGGCGCCGCTGGTCTCAGCTGAAGTCCATCGTGCTGGTGATGGACGTCGAGGGCGAGGCCAACATTTCCCTCTACCGTTCCAAGCAGGATGGCCAGCGCATCGCCGTGGCCAACCACGTGGTGACCACCGGCCACCACGAGTTTGAGCTGCCCCTGAAGAACTTCGAGGACGGCGGCCTGCTGTGGTTCGATGCCTCTGCCGTTGAGGACACCGTGCTTGCCGACGCCTCCTGGTGCGCCCCCCACGCCCCGAACCCGCAGCTCCTACCGGACGGCAGTGAGTACCCGGCGCAGGACAAGCGCGTCGCCGTGGGCATCCCGACTTTCAACCGCCCCACCGATGCCGTCGCGGCGCTGCAGGCGCTGGCAGAGGACCCGGTGGTGGACGGCATCATCGACTACGTCCTTATGCCGGATCAGGGCAACCAGCACCCGGCGGACGAGCCGGGCTACGACGACGCGGTGGCGCACTTCGGTGAGCGCTTCCGCGAGTTCCGCCAGGGAAACCTGGGCGGCTCGGGTGGGTACTCCCGCATCATGTTCGAGGCGCTGGAGAATACCGACTCGCCCTACATCCTCTACATGGACGATGACATCGCCATCGAGCCGGATTCCATCCTTCGTGCGGTCCAAGCAGCGCGCTACGCCGCCAAGCCCTTCATCGTGGGCGGCCAGATGCTCAACCTGCAGGAGCGCTCCCAGCTGCGCACCACCGGCGAGCGCGTCAACCGCGCCGACTTCATGTGGGGCGCGGCCGAGCACGCCGTTTACGACCACGACTTTGCCAAGTACCCGCTGCGCGCCATCGGTGACGCCCAGTCCCACCTCGACCCGAAGAAGTACGACTCCCGCGCGCTGCACCGCCGCGTCGACGTGGAATACAACGGCTGGTGGATGTGCCTCTTCCCGCGCGTCGTCGCGGAGAGCATCGGGCAGCCGCTGCCGCTGTTCATCAAGTGGGATGACACCGAATATTCCCTGCGCGCCGCCGCCCACGGTTTCCCCACGGTGACCTGGCCGGGCGCTGCCATCTGGCACATGGCGTGGGCGGATAAGGACGATGCCATCGACTGGCAGGCCTACTTCCACCTGCGCAACCGCCTCATCGTGGCGGCCCTTTACCACGAGGGCGATGCGCGCGGGATTACCAAGTCCATCTTCAAGTCCACCCTCAAGCACACCATGTGCATGGAGTACTCCACCATGGCCATCCAGCTGGAGGCCATGAAGGACTTCCTGGCCGGCCCGGATCAGCTCTTCGACATCCTGGAGTCCTCGCTGCCGCGCATCGCCGCGATCCGCAAGGAATTCCCGGACGCCGTCATCATCGAGTCGGCGGATCAGCTGCCCGCGCCCACCGGCGCGCCGGGCGTGCCCACCCGCAACATCGGCGGCCGCCTGGGCAAGATCAAGAAGATTCCGTGGCTCATCAAGTCTGCCAAGCACCTGGTTACCAAGGAAGACCCGGCCCATCACGAGGCGCCGCAGCTCAACCTCACCCCGGAGGAGGCCCGCTGGTTCACGCTCTCCCGCGTCGATTCCGCCACCGTCTCCACCGCGGGCGGCACCGGCGTGGCCTTCCGCAAGCGCGACCGAGAGCTGGCCCTCGAGCTGGTGAAATCCACCCGCGAGCTGCTCAAGGAAATCGAGGAGAACTTCGATGACCTGCGCGCCGAGTACCGCGCGGCCCTGCCGGAGCTGACCTCCCGCGAGTCCTGGCGGAAGGTCTTCGATGCCCAATAAGCTTTCTGTCGCCGAATCCCACGTCCTCGAGAAGATTCAGGACGTGGCCTTCGAGGCCCCCGGCGTTCTGCCCACCGCGCGGGGCTTAAGCCACTTCGGCGAGCACGCCCTGGGCTGGCTGGCTCTCTCTGGTCTGGGTGCTGCCGTGAATTACCAGAAGCCGGCGCGCCGCCGCCAGTGGGTAGCTGTTGGCGTGGGCGCTTTCACGGCGCACGCGGCCAGCGTTGTGATCAAGCGCATTGTGCGCCGCAAGCGCCCGGACTATGACTACGTCAAGGTGGGCGTGAAAACCCCGTCTAAGCTGTCGTTTCCTTCTTCTCACGCGACGTCCACAACGGCGTTCCTCGTGGGTGCCGCGCACGTTCTGGGAACCCCGGCACCGCTCGTCGGTGTGCCGGTCATGATGGCCTCGCGTATGGTGCTCGGGGTACATTACCCATCCGATACGGCGTTCGGCGCCCTGCTGGGGGCCGCCACCGCGGAAGCATGTCACCGCTATGAAAGGAAGACCGCATGAGCGAACGACCAAACCGCGTCGACGACGGTGAGCAGAGAGTCTTCCACTCTGAGCCGCACACCTCCGGCATCGATACCGGCCGCAAGCGCAAGCCCCCGAAGAACCTTGCCGACGGCATGGTCAAGGCCCTGCGCCCCAAGCAGTGGGTCAAGAACGTCCTGGTCTTGGCCGCCCCTGCGGCCGCGGGTGCGGACTCGCTGTTCCATTCGCGCGTGCTTCTCGACGTCCTCCTTGCCTTCATCGTCTTCTGCATGGGCGCGTCCTCCATTTACCTCATCAACGATGCCCGCGATGTGGAGGCTGACCGCGAGCACCCGACGAAACGCTTCCGCCCGATCGCGGCGGGCGTGCTTCCGGTGGGCCTGGCCTATGTCATGGCGGCCGTGCTCATCATCGGCTCGATTGGCCTGTCCTTCCTGGCCACGGCCGGTCTGCAGCTCGCCATCGTCATGGCTATCTATATCGGCCTGCAGCTGGGCTATTGCTTCGGCTGGAAGCACATGCCGGTGATTGACATCGCCCTGGTGTCCTCCGGCTTCATGCTGCGCACCATGGCCGGCGGCGTGGCGGCGGGCATCGAGCTGTCCCAGTGGTTCCTGCTGGTGGCTGCGTTCGGCTCCTTGTTCATGGCCTCGGGTAAGCGCTACTCGGAGATCCTTTTAGCCCAGCGCACGGGCGCCAAGATCCGCAAATCCCTGGAGGGCTACACGCCCACCTACCTGCGCTTCGTATGGACGCTGGCGGCTACTGCCGTGGTCATGTCCTACTCCCTGTGGGGCTTCCAGCTCTCCAACGAGTCTGATGGCCCGGCCAGCGTGTGGTACCAAATCTCCATGGTGCCGTTCACCATCGCCATTCTGCGCTATGCCGCCGATGTGGACCGCGGCAATGGCGGTGCACCGGACGAGATCGCCCTGGAGGACCGCGTCCTTCAAATTCTGGCCCTGGTGTGGCTGGCATGCATCGCCATGGCGGTCTACATCATGCCGGTAATGGTGGGCTAGCCAGCGGCGATCGGGAACAGGGCAAGGCAAGTGCTAAACTCTCTCCTCATGCGAAAATCCGATACACGTACCGCGGCCGCGCTCAGCGCGCTGGCCTCGGTCATCGTGATCGGAGTTTTCTCGTTTTGGGGTGGATTCGCCCGCCGCTGGATCTCCGACGACGGCCTGATCGTCCTGCGCACTGTACGCAACCTCGAGGAAGGAAACGGACCCGTCTTCAACGCGGGCGAGCGCGTCGAGGCCAATACCTCGACGCTGTGGCAATACCTCATCCTGCTCGTGCGCTGGGTAACCAACGCCCCGCTGGAATCCATCGCCGTCAACCTGGGCCTCGTGCTGGCGGTAGCGGCGATGGTGCTGGGGGCGTGGGCCACGGCACGCGCCTTCTTCCGCTCGGGCCAGTTTGCCGCACCGCTGGTGGCTCCCGCGGGCGCGCTGGTCTACCTCGCGCTGCCCCCGGCTCGTGACTTCTTTACCTCCGGGCTCGAATGGGGCCTGTCCATCTTCTACCTCGCGGCCCTGTGGGCGCTGCTGCAGCACTGGGCGCAGTCCCGCGATAGCGCCAGCGCCTATTGGCTAGCGCTGTGGGCCGGGCTGTCCTGGCTCGTGCGCCCGGAGTTTGCGCTCTACGGCGGACTGGCCGGCCTGCTGCTCTTGGCGGCACACCGTAATTGGAAGGCGTGGCTAGGCATCCTCGGCGCGGCCCTTCCCATCCCCGCGGGCTACCAATTCTTCCGCATGGGCTACTACGGCCTGGTGACTCCGCACACGGCGGTGGCCAAGTCGGCGTCGTCAAGCGCGTGGGGCAGCGGCCTGAACTACCTGAAGGATTTCGTGGGGCCTTATGCCCTGTACCTGCCCGTTCTCGTGCTGGCGGGTGCGGCGTTGTGGACCTTCCGCGCCCAGCTGCGCCCGGCAGCGCTGCGCAGCGCCACGACCGTGACCTACCTGATGGTCGGGGCGGCGGCGGTGCACGTGCTGTACGTGCTGCGCGTCGGCGGTGACTTCATGCACGGACGTATGCTGCTGCTGCCGCTCTTCGCCGCCCTTCTCCCCGTTTTCGTGCTGCCGCTCAAGGGCCTTGTGTCTTCGCTCGCGGTGGCCTTCTGCGCGGTGTGGGCATTCATCATCGTGCTGCGCGGGCATCCGACGGATTGGGATGCCTATGAAAAGCCGCTGTCCATCGTGGATGAGCGTGATTTCTGGACCTATGCCACCCACCGCGAGGCGGGCCACCCGCCGCGCTCGGCGCGGGATTACCTGGGGATGAAGTTCATGCGCGGCTACGAAGAAGCCGGCGAGAAACTCGTTGGCGGAGATGCCCTGGCCACCATCTATGTGGAGGATAAAGAAAAGGACCTGCTCAACTGGCTCACCGTTCCGCGCGAGCCGGGAATGAACGAGCCACCGACGGTGTACTTGGTGAACTTGGGCATGACGTCGATGAACGCGCCGCTCAATGTCCGGGTTCTTGACACGATCGGTCTGGCCACGCCGATGGCCGCGCGCATGCCCCGCGAGGAAGGCGGGCGCGTGGGCCACGACAAATCCCTCGAGCTGGAATGGCAAGCAGCACTCACGGGCGCGGACATCGAGTATCTCCCGCCGTGGTATGACAAGGACAAGACCCGCCAGGCGCGCGCCGCGCTGGACAGCCCAGAAGTGCAGGAGCTCATCGCTTCCTATAGCGCGCCCCTGACGTGGGAGCGCTTCCGCGCGAATCTAGCTTTCTCGCTGACCTCGGGGCGCACGCTCATGTTGCCGTCTGACCCGAGCGATTATCCTGTCCATTAGCTTGGTGTGAGCTGGGGAGCACCCCCATGGGTAGGCGAAAATTGCCAGGGTGCGTTACGCTAAACAAGATTCTTGTTATTGATCTGTAACTATCGCTGGCGTGTTGGCGATGTAGTAGTGGCAGTAAAAACGTTAAGGAGAAACATGAGTTCACTAAGCTCTGGCCTGCGGACTCGGGTCCTCTCAGTGGTGGCAGCCATCGCTGTGGCTTTGGGCCTGGTAGTGACCGCGGGTACGCAAGAAGCATCCGCCGCCAACCGGGACTGGCTGCGTGGCGACGCCACCGGTGCCTGCGAGTGGGACCGCGTCGGCTACTGGGTACAGCGCTGCGACGTGTGGTCCCAGGCAATGGGCCGCAACATCCCAGTGCAGATCCAGCCGGCTAAGAACGGCGGCAACGCAGGTCTGTACCTGCTCGATGGCCTGCGCGCTACCGATTCCACCAATGCCTGGATCAATGACGTCAACGCCGCGCGCACCTATGTAGACCACAACATCACCCTGGTGATGCCGGTGGGTGGCGCAGCGTCCTTCTACGCGGACTGGAACGGTCCGGCCACCTACGACTTGGTCAAGCCGGTCAACTACCAGTGGGAGACCTTCCTGACCCAGGAGCTGCCGGCCTACCTGGAGGGCAACTTCGGCGTGGCCCGCAACAACAACTCAGTTGCCGGCCTGTCCATGGGCGCTACCGCTGCCATCACCCTCGCTGGCAAGCACCCGGAGCAGTTCCGCCAGGCGCTGTCCTACTCCGGCTACCTCACCACGACCTTGCCGGGCGCTCAGACGTTCATGCGCCTGGCGCTTCTCGACGCTGGCGGCTTCAACATCAACGCCATGTACGGGTCCATCATCAACCCGAAGCGCTTCAGCAATGACCCCTTCAATCTGATCCCGGAACTGGCTGCGAACGGAACGGATGTTTATGTCTCCGCCGCGTCCGGCATCCCGGGGCCGGTGGATCAGCAGCGCTACCGTCCGGAGCACATCGCGGCCGGCGTGGCCCTGGAAGGCTTTGCCAACGGCACCACCCGCCTGTGGGAGCTGAAGGCCCGCGCAATGGGCGTACGCCTGCAGACGAATTACCCGGCACAGGGCCTGCACAACTGGGAGCAGTTCGGATACCAACTCGAACGCTCCAAGCCACAGGTGCTTAACGTAATGAACGCTTGGTAATCATCTCCTGCGTGGCCGCCGTGCTCTTGAGCACGGCGGCTTTTTCATAGCCATGGTGGGCGTGTCCCCCTTCCCAAAGTCTCAAGTTAAACTTAAACTTGAGAACACATTAGACCGCTCACTACGCGTACGGTGGCGAGTTCCGCAGGAGGGGAACCTGCGGAGCCCGCTCGCGGTAGCGCGTGCCCTCATCTCGATTTACCCCTAACAAGGACTCTTCAATGCCGAACACTGCGTCAACTCAGCCCCGCCGGTCCGCCAAGGCTTCCGGCCTGCGTTCCCCGTCCGCAGCCCGCAAGGGCCTGACCATCGCTGCACTGCCCACCGCCGTGGCCGTGGGCTTTGCGCTGCTGCCTATTGCAAACGCGCAGTCTTCCGGCTCTTCCAGCGACGGAATTACTGATCTTCTGGGCAGCTCCAACCTCTCCGATTCCTTCGCCCCGTCCAATCCGCCGCAGCGTACCCCGGTGGAGACGGAATACCCGAAGATCGAGGGCTTGCCGGAGGGCGTGTCCGTGTCCCGCGTTGAGTACCTGACCAACCGCCACCTCAAGGTCTACATCAAGTCCGCCGCCATGCCGGACAAGGAACAGGTTGTGCAGATCCAGCTCGCCCGCGACTGGTACTCCCAGCCGGATAAGAAGTTCCCGGAGGTCTGGGCGCTCGACGGCCTGCGTGCCCGCGACGACGAGTCCGGCTGGACCATCGAGACCAATATCTTGTCCCAGTACGCCGACCGCAACGTCAACCTCATCATGCCGGTGGGCGGCGAGTCCTCCTTCTACTCCGACTGGCAGAAGGAAGACAACGGCAGGCACTACATGTGGGAGACCTTCCTGATGAAGGAACTCATCCCGATCCTGGAGAAGGGCTACCGCTCCAACGGCAAGCGCGCCGTCACCGGCATCTCCATGGGCGGTACCGCCGCTGTCAACCTTGCTGAGCGCAACCCCTGGGCCTTCAAGTATGTTGGCTCCTTCTCGGGCTACCTCGATACCACCACCACCGGCATGCCGGAGGCCATTACCGCCGCGCAGGCCGATGCCGGCGGATTCACCTCTACCAACATGTGGGGTGACCTGTACTCCCAGGATTGGATCGACCACGATCCGAAGCTGGGCATCGAGAACCTCAAGGACATGAAGGTCTATGTCTCCGCCGGTAACGGCAAGGATGACTACGGCCAGATCGGCTCGGTGGCCAAGGGCCAGGCCAACATGGCCGGCGTGGGCCTGGAGGCCATCTCCCGCATGTCCACTCAGACCTTCGTTGATTACGCTAAGCGCGCTGGCGTCGAGCCGGTGGTCAAGTTCCGTCCGACCGGCGTTCACAGCTGGGAATACTGGCAGTTTGAGATGACCGAGGCATGGCCCTACATCGCTGATTCCCTCGGCCTGGACAAGAGCGACCGCGGCGCGGACTGCACCCCGGTCGGCGCTATCGCTGAGGCCACCAAGTCCGGCATCATCGGTAACTGCGTGAACAATGAGTATGACGTCGCCGAGCGCGGCAAGGCCCAGGACTTCCAGGCTGGTACCGCTTACTGGTCCCCGGAGACCGGCGCCCACGCCGTCATTGGCCGCATCGGTGCTCGTTACTCCGAGCTCGGTGGCCCGACCTCCTGGCTGGGCTTCCCGACGACCGGCGAGGAAAAGACCCCCGACGGCCGCGGCCGCTACGTCCACTTCGAGCACGGCTCCATCTACTGGACCCCGGAGACCGGCGCTTGGCCGATCCCGAAGGACTTCTTCGATGCATGGGGCAAGAACGGCTTCGAGGGCGGCGACCTCAAGTACCCGGTTGCCGAGGCGCGCAAGGTCGGCGACGGCCAGGTCCAGGATTTCGAGGATGGCGTGCTGACCCGCAACCCGGACGGTTCCTTCCACATCGTCCACGGCGCCATCGGCGCGAAGTACAAGGAGCTGAAGGCTGCTGAGTCCGAGCTGGGCTTCCCGGTTGGTGAGGAAAAGGCCGTCAACGGCGGCTTCTTCCAGGAATTCGAGCACGGCAACATCTACTGGTCCATGGACTCCGGCGCGCACTACATCCTCAAGGGCAAGATCTTCGACGAGTGGGGCAAGCACGGCTGGGAGCAGGGCGAGTTTGGCTGGCCGACGGAGGACTACACCTCCATTCCGGCCGGTGGGCTGACCCAGTCCTTCCAGCATGGCGTCATCCGTGAGGTCATGGGCCAGGTCCAGGCGGATAAGAAGTAGGAGAACCGCCATGCGTCTTTTCCCCGCGCGTCCCGCCGCGGCAGCCGGCGCGGCCGTGCTGCTCGCCGCCGGTGCCCTGCTGAGCGGTTGCGGTTCCGCCACCGTCGAGGAGGGCGAGGCCACCGACACCTCCGTGGCGCCGTTGGAGCGTTCCTCCGCGGCGAGCGGCGGGGCGTCGGCAAGCTCGGCGTCAGCAAGTGGGGCGTCGGAAAGCTCTTCGTCGGCGTCGCGCACCGAAGAGGAACAGGACGGGGAACCGGAAGACCGCGGCGCACACGAGATCTCCGAGATCCCCGCCCCCGCTCCCGCGCAAGGTCCAGACCAGGACTTCCTGGCTGCGGTGGCGAAGGCCGGCGTCAACGTCGACGGCGTGGAAGACCAAGTGGTGGGTGCCGCGCAGGCCTCCTGCCAGGGCGATGCCGTCACCGCACCGGCAGTGGCCGGACAGCTCATCGAGCAGGGCCGCACCGAGCTTAGCCACGAGGAACTAGTCCGGCTCATCACCGAGCAGGGCCGCAAGCTCTGCGCTCAGTAACGTGGCAGGGATTTTCCAGACAATCCCGTGCCTTCTCGAGGTAGAAAGTTCTTCATGCGTAAAACACTTACCGTCCTTGCCGTTATTGTTCTCCTTGCCGTAATTGGCGGGGGAGCGGTCCACTTCCTCAACACCCGCGAGGAAGGAGAGCAAGGAAACCTTGCGGAGCCCGCCCCCTCCCAGGGGGAGGGCGAAGAAAACGCAACCCCCGAGCAACCGGATTGGTGCCCGCGCGTGGAGTTCATCTCCGCGCCGGGAACGTGGGAATCCGCCGCGGACGATGATCCGATCAACCCGGGGGCGAATCCGAACTCCTTCATGCTGTCGATTACGAATCCGCTGAAGGAGGCCTACGTTCCCGAGGACGTTAAGGTGTGGACGCTGCCGTACACCGCGCAGTTCAAGAACATTAACGCGCAGCATGAGATGAGCTATGACGATTCCCGCAACGAGGGCACCTCGCGCCTGGAGGGCGAGCTGACCTACATGCACGAGACCTGCCCGAACACGAAGTTCATCCTGAGCGGCTTTTCGCAGGGCGCGGTCATCGCGGGTGATGTGGCGGACCGAATCGGCGGCGGCAACGGGCCCGTGCCCGCGGAGAGCGTGGCGGGTGTCGCACTCATCGCGGACGGGCGGCGCCAGGACGGCGTGGGCATTAACCCGGGCGCGCACGTCGGCGGCGTGGGCGCGGAGATTGCCCTGCAGCCGGTCTCGACGTTGATTCAGGGCATCGTCCCGGGCGCCACGATGCGCGGTGAGCGCGCCAACGGTTTCGGAACGCTAGCGGACCGCACCTTCCAAATCTGCGCGCCGAATGACTCCATCTGTGATGCACCACTGGACGTCAGCAACGGCCTCGAGCGCGCCCGCGATCTTATCGACGCCAACGGCGTCCACGCACTGTATGCCTCTAAT
Organism: Corynebacterium sp. HMSC072A02; assembly: GCF_001810085.1. Classification (NCBI taxonomy): domain Bacteria; kingdom Bacillati; phylum Actinomycetota; class Actinomycetes; order Mycobacteriales; family Corynebacteriaceae; genus Corynebacterium; species Corynebacterium sp. HMSC072A02. Next base: position 68,213 of record NZ_KV799832.1, read on the forward strand.
CCGGACACTATCGAAGGCACCACGGCCAACCAATGGGTGACGCAGTGGGCCAAGGACACCATCGACGCACAATAGCGCTTGGCGACGTCCCGCCTGCGCGCCATGTAACGGTCGGCGTGGTCCTTCTGATATTTTTAATGTCAAAAGTACGTGATGCAGGGGTGCGTGCCCCGCTCTACCCTACGAAGGAGCTTTCCCACATGGACCTGAAAGCCTTGATCGGCCAGTTCTTCGACGAGAAGGGCAACATCGCCCTGCCGCCCCACCTCACGTTGGCGGGCCTTGCCGAACACGTCTATGCCGCGGAGCAGCAGGCGGGAATCCCGGACCGCCCGGTCATGCGCCAATGGGTCTATAGCGATAACCCGGAGGGAACGCCGCGTGATGTCACCCGTTCCCAGGTCAATACCCGCATCAAGGCAGTGGCTGCGCGCCTGCAGCAGGTGGGCAAGATGGGGGACCGCGTGGCGATCTTGGCGGGCAACTCCCCCGAGTACATCTTTGGCTTCCTTGGTGCGATGTACGCGGGCATGACCCCGATCCCGCTCTATGATCCGAACGAGCCCGGGCACACCGACCACCTGCGGGCGGTTTTTGGTGACGCTAACCCGTCGATCGTGCTGACCAATAACATCTCGGCTGCGGCGAACCGCGCATACTTCTCGGACCGCCCGGCGGCCGAGCGCCCGCGCATCATCTCCATCGACTCCCTGCCGGATTCCCTGGCGCAGAGCTGGGTGAACCCACTGGAGACGGAGGAGGGCAAGGCGGCCCTGGCCGCGCTGCAGACCGCGCCGGTGGACCACCCGGCCTTCCTGCAGTACACCTCCGGCTCCACCCGGACACCTGCGGGCGTGCTGCTGACCAACCGCAACATCATGACCAACGTTCTGCAGATCTTCACCGCGGTGCAGATCAAGCTGCCGGCGCGCGTGGTGTCCTGGCTGCCGATGCACCACGATATGGGCATCATCCTGGCGGTCTTCGTGACGATTCTGGGCCTCAACCTGGAAATCATGACGCCGCGTGACTTCGTGCAGCAGCCCAAGCGCTGGATTGATCAGCTCAAGCGCCAGCCCATCGATGAGCAGCTGCAAGGTACCTATGCCGTGGTTCCGAACTTCGCTCTCGAGCTCGCCGCGCGCTACGGCGCCCCAGCAGAGGGGGAGAAGCTGGACTTCAGCAACGTCGATGGCATCGTGATCGGCTCGGAGCCGGTCACGGAGTCCGCGGTGAATTCCTTCTGGGAGACCTTTGGCAAGGAAGAATACGGCCTGCGCCGCGATACCCTGCGCCCCTCCTACGGCATGGCGGAGGCCTCGCTGATTGTGACTACACCGCAGACCCCGGAGCGCCCAATCATTTCCCACTTCGACCGCGAGCGTCTGGCCGAGGGTGAGGCGGTCATCGTGGAGAAGTCCGTGGACTCCGTGGCCTATGCCTCCTGTGGCCAGAGCGTCGTGGCCCAGCACTTGACCATCGTGGACCCGGAGACCAAGACCGAGCTGCCGGATGGCCGTGTGGGCGAGATTTGGCTGCACGGCGAGAACCGTGCCGCCGGCTACCTGGACCGTGCGGAGGAAACCGCCTCGACCTTCCACAACACGCTGGGGGAGCGCCTGGTGGAGGGCTCCCGCGTGCCGAACGCGCCGGAGGATAACAACTGGTTGGCCACTGGTGACCTTGCGGCAATTGTGGATAACCAGCTCTACATCACCGGTCGCCTCAAGGACCTCATCGTGGTGGCTGGCCGCAACCACTACCCGCAGGACATCGAGGGCACCGTGCAGGAGGCCTCGGGCCACGTGCGTGCGGACTCTATCGCGGCCTTCTCTGTGGAGGGTGGCAGCACCGAGGAGCTCGTGCTGCTCATTGAGCGCGCCGACGGTGCCAACCCAGCCGATGATGCCGCCGCCGCGGAGACGATCCGTTCCGCGGTCTCCGCGCACCACGGCGTGACCCCGGCCGTCATCCAGTGGTTCAACGCCAACGAAATCAAGCGCACCTCCTCGGGCAAGATTGCCCGCCGCGTGGCGAAGAAGAGCTACCTCGCCTCCTAAAGTTCGCGCCTTTCAACCCCCGTTTCCGCGCTACTGCGGAGCGGGGGTTGCCGCTGCCTGTGGGCATGTCGGTTATGAAACCCAAGTTAACAAAGTGGGATAATCGTCCGATAGCCCCTATATACGCATCGATGTGCGCGCTTTTGTGCTGCGCAAAATCGAATGCAGAGTTAGATATTTTTTAGTCCGCGTAAGAAAGCTAGAGATTTATGACCGTTGAAGAGCTTCGTGGCTGGTTGCGCACCTGGGTTGCGCAGACCACCGGCCTGTCGGCAGAGGAAATCACGGACACCAAGCCGCTGGAGAATTTCGGGCTGTCCTCGCGTGACGCAGTGGTCCTTTCCGGCGAGTTAGAGAACCTCCTCGGCATTAAGCTTGAGCCCACCGTGGCCTATGAGTATCCCACCATTGCGCAGCTGGCTGAGCGCCTGGTCAACGGCGCAGCCGGTGCTGCGGTAGAAGGCGCGCCGGGTGGGGCCTCGCCGCGTTCGACCGCCATCGCGGGCGGCGACATCGCCGTGATCGGTTATGCCGGCCGTTTCCCGGGAGCCAAGAACGTCGACGAGTTTTGGAACATGCTCGTCGAGGGCCGCGCTGGTACCGGCCCGTTGCCCGTCGGACGCTGGTCGGAGTACTCCTCCGACCCAATTACCAGCGAGAAGATGGAGCAGCAAAACACCGACGGCGGCTACATTGAGGACATCGCCTCCTTCGACGCCGAGTTCTTCGGCCTCTCCCCGCTGGAGGCGGCCAACATGGACCCGCAGCAGCGCATTCTTCTAGAAGTGGCGTGGGAGGCTCTCGAGGATGCCGGGGTGCCCGCCAACCAGCTGCGCGGTACCGCCACCGGTGTCTACATGGGCTCCACCAACAATGACTACGGCATGCTGATTACCGCCGACCCGGCCGAGATGCATCCCTATGCCATGACGGGTACGTCCTCGGCGATCATCGCCAACCGTCTCTCCTACGCCTTCGATCTGCGCGGGCCTTCCCTCAACGTGGATACCGCGTGCTCCGCCTCCCTCGTGGCGGTCAACCAGGCAGTCAAGGACCTGCGCGTGGGTGCGGCCGATACGGCTCTTGCCGGCGGCGTCAACATCCTGGCTTCGCCGCATGCCTCCATTGGCTTCAGTGAGCTGGGTGTCACCTCGCCCACCAGCGCCATCCACGCCTTCTCCGATGATGCTGATGGCATCGTCCGCGCGGATGCCGCGGGCGTGCTCGTGCTCAAGCGCCTCGAGGACGCGGAGCGCGATGGCGACACCATCCACGCCGTCATCAAGGGCACCGCGGTCAACTCCGACGGCCACTCCAACGGCCTGACCGCCCCCAACCCGGAGGCACAGGTCGACGTCCTCGAGCGCGCCTATGCCGACGCCGGCATCCGCCCGCAGGACGTGGACTACGTCGAGGCCCACGGCACCGGCACCATCCTCGGTGACCCCATCGAGGCCACCGCGCTCGGTCGCGTGTTGGGCCCGGGCCGCCAGGCCGCGAACCCGACCCTGCTGGGTTCTGCCAAGACCAACATCGGCCACTCCGAGTCTGCCGCCGGCGTGGTGGGCCTCATCAAGGTCATCGAAGGAATGCGCCACGGCGTCATCCCGCCGAATATCAACTACGCGGGCCCCAACCGCTATATCGATTTCGACGCCGAGCACCTCGAAGTGGTCGAGGACCCGCGCGAATGGCCCGAGTACTCCGGCCAGAAGGTCGCGGGTGTCTCCGGCTTCGGCTTCGGCGGCACCAATGCGCACGTGGTGTTGACTGACTACCGCGGGCTGACCCACCAGGACGCCCCGCAGGTCGCCATCGGCGAGGGCCAGCCAGTAGCCCTGCCGGTCTCCGGCCTGCTGCCCTCCCGCCGTGCCGCAGCGGCTTCTGACTTGGCGGACTATATCGAGGCAGAGAACCCGAACCTGCTCTCCCTAGCCCGCACCCTTGCGCGCCGCAACCATGGGCGTTCGCGTGCGGTAGTGGTGGCGTCGTCAAGCGAGGAAGCTGTCAAGCGTCTGCGCCAGGTCGCCGAGGGAACCGTCTCCGTGGGCATCGCCGCGGCGGATTCTCCCTCCGTCCACGGCCCCGTCTTCATGTACTCCGGTTTCGGCTCCCAGCACCGCAAGATGGCCAAGGACATGATTGAGATCTCGCCGCTGTTCAAGGAGTGCCTGGAGGAGCTCGACGCCATCGTGCAGCGCGAATCCGGCTGGTCCATCCTGGAGCTGGTGCACGACGACGCCCAGACCTATAACACCGAAACCGCGCAGGTGGCCATCACCGCCATCCAAATCGCGCTGACGGATCTGCTCGCCACCTTCGGCGTGCGCCCGGCAGGCGTCATCGGCATGTCCATGGGTGAGATCGGCGCGGCCTATGCTGCGGGCGGCATCACGGCGGCCGACGCCATGCTCATCGCCTGCCACCGCGCGCGCCTGATGGGGGAGGGCGAGGCCTCGCTTCCCGACGATCAGCAGGGCGCCATGGCCGTCGTCGAGCTCTCCGCCGAGGAGATTGACGCCCTTCCGGGTTCCATCGAACCCGCCGTGTACACCGGCCCCGGCATGACTACCGTGGGTGGCCCGCGCGAAGAGGTCCTCGCGCTGGTGGAGCGCCTCGAAGGCGAGGGCAAGTTCGCCCGCGCGCTCAACGTCAAGGGCGCGGGCCACACCTCCGCCGTCGACCCGCTCCTGGGTGAGCTCTATGCGGAAATCGCCGGCATCGAGACCCGCCCTCTGCACACGACGCTCTTCTCCTCCGTGGACCGCGGCAAGGTCTACCGCCCCGGTACGGTGCTGCACGATGAGGACTACTGGATCCGCATGACCCGCAAGCCCGTCTACCTGCAGGACGCAGCGGAGGCAGCCTTTGCGGCGGGCCACATGCAGATCGTTGAGATTTCCCCGAACCCGATTGCGCTCATGGGCCTGATGTCCACGGCCTTTGCTGCGGGCAAGGCGGATGCGCAGCTGCTCTATAGCCTGAAGCGCAAGGTGGATCCCACCGAGTCGCTGTTGGATCTGCTGGGCAAGCTCTACGTCGCGGGAACTCCGGTGAACTACACTAAGGTCTTTGGCTCGGGCGCGCTTGTCGCCGCCCCGCATACCCGCTTCCGCCGCCAGCGTTTCTGGACCAACGCTCGTCCCTCGTCGGGTGTGTCCGGCCTGCCGGGCGCGCGCGTGACGCTGCCGGAGGGCGCGGTGGCGTTCTCCACGAACGCTGACCAGGCGCCGAGCGCGCTGGCCATCCTGGAGGCCGCCGCCGAGGCCGTCACCCCGGGCGCGCACATCGCGGCGAGCGAGGAGCACCTGGATCTGCCCGCGAAGGGCGAGGTCACCACCATTGTTCGCCGCACGCTGGGCGGGCTGTCGGTGGCGGTGCACTACGTGGATGGAGCGACCACCAAGCTTGTTGCGGAAGGTTTTGCCTCGACCCTTAACCTTGCAGAACCCACCCCGACGGCCGAGCCGAGCCTGCCGCAGGCCGTGACCGCGCCGCAGTTTGCTGACCCCGACGTAGGGGTCGACGCCGTGCGCTGGGACCCGGAGAAGGAGAGCGTGGAGGAGCGCTTGGCGCTCATCGTGTCGGAGTCCATGGGCTACGACGTCTCCGATCTCCCGCGCGAGCTGCCGCTCATTGATCTGGGCCTGGATTCGCTCATGGGCATGCGCATCAAGAACCGGGTGGAGAATGACTTCCAGATTCCGCCGCTGCAGGTGCAGGCGCTTCGCGACGCCTCCCTCGCCGACGTCATCACCATGGTCGAAGAGGCCGTGTCCGAGCAGCCCGATGCCGCAACCGCAAGCGCCGACGCGACCGCCGACGCACCCTCCGCGCTCACCGAGAGCGACGACACCACCCCAGACGCCTCCGCGGTGAGCGCGAAGGGCGGCGAAGGCGTGGGCGTTGCACCGCGCGATGCCTCCGAGCGCATGGTCTTCGGCACCTGGGCCACCTTCACAGGTACGGCCGCAGCCGGCGTGACCTCCGCGCTACCGCAGGTCAGCGATGAGGTGGCAGAAAAGATTGCCGAGCGCCTCACCGAGCGCGCCGGCATCGAGGTCACCGCGCAACAAGTCCACGAGGCCGAAGCGCTGGAGAACCTGGCGGACCTCGTCCGCGAGGGCCTGGAGACTGAGGTCGAGGGCAATATTCGTGTCCTGCGCGAGGCCGATGGTCCCGCCGTCTTCATGTTCCACCCGGCCGGCGGCACCACCGTGGTCTACCAGCCGCTGACCCGCCGCCTGCCTGCCGACGTCGCCGTCTACGGCGTGGAGCGCCTCGAGGGCAGCCTGGAGGATCGTGCCGCCGCCTACATCGAGGACATCCTGCACTACGCGCGCGGCCGCAAGGTCGTGCTCGGCGGCTGGTCCTTCGGTGGCGCGCTGGCCTATGAGGTGGCCTACCAGCTGCAGGAGCGCGCAGCCCGCGGTGAGGACACTGCGGAGGTTGCCTTCATCGCTCTGCTGGATACCACCCAACCGGCCCACCCGGCACCGAAGACGCTGGAGGAAACCAAGGCCCGCTGGGGTCGCTACGCCGCCTTTGCCAAGAAGACCTACGGCCTCGACTTCGAGCCGCCCTACGAAATGCTGGAGACCGTCGGCGAAGACGCACTCATGGCCATGCTCGCCGAATTCCTCAGCTCCACCGATGCCTCCGAGCACGGCCTGTCCGCCGGCGTGCTGGAGCACCAGCGCGCATCCTTCGTGGACAACCAGATTTTGGGCTCGCTGGATATGGGAAGGTGGGCGTCGGTAAGCGTGCCCGTCATCCTGTTCCGCTCCGAGCGCATGCACGACGGCGCCATCGAACTCGAGCCGGCGTATGCGGAGATTAACCCGGACGGCGGCTGGGGCGTTATCGTGAAGGATCTGGAGATTGTGCAGCTGCCGGGCGACCACCTGGCGGTTCCCGACGAGCCCGCAATCGGTATCGTGGGCAAGCACATGGAGGAATGGATCGAGGAGAAGATTCGGAAGTGACTAGCACCGCTGACAAGCTAGCGGACCTACGCGAGCGCCTCGAGCGTGCCCAGGACCCCGGCAGCGAGCGCTCCCGGGCACGCCGCGACGAAGCTGGGCGTTCGACTCCGCGCCAACGCATCGCCGCGCTTCTCGACGAAGGCTCCTTCGTCGAAACCGGCGCCCTGGGCAAGACCCCCGGCGACCCGGACGCGATTTATTCCGACGGCGTGGTCACCGGCCACGGCCGCATCAACGGCCGCCCTGTCTGCATCTATGCCCACGACAAGACGGTGTACGGCGGTTCCGTGGGCGTGACCTTTGGTAAGAAGGTCACCGACATCATGGATTTGGCCATCAAGATTGGCTGCCCGGTTATCGGTATCCAGGATTCCGGCGGCGCGCGCATCCAGGATGCGGTGACGTCTCTGGCCATGTACTCCGAGATTGCCCGCCGCCAGCTGCCGCTGTCCGGCCGCAGCCCGCAGATTTCCATCATGATGGGCAAGTCCGCCGGTGGCGCGGTGTATGCGCCGGTGACCACGGACTTCATCATCGCCGTCGATGGTGAGGCCGAGATGTACGTGACGGGCCCGAACGTGATCAAGGAGGTCACGGGCGAGGAGATTTCTTCCCACGACTTGGGTTCCGCGCGCCAGCAGGAGCTCAACGGCAACGTGTCTGTCGTGGTGCCCTCGGAGGATGAGGCCTTTGACCTGGTTCGCGACTTGCTGGATCATTTGCCTCTGACCTGCTTCGACGAGTCCCCGGTCTTCGATGCGCCTACTGATGACGAGGTGGCTGAAGACACCGAGCTGGATTCCTTCATGCCGGATGATACGAACGCCGGCTACGACATGATGGACCTGCTCACGCAGCTTGGCGACGATGACGATCTCATCGAAATCCAGGAAAACTACGCCCCCAACGTCATCACCGCCTTTGGGCGCATCGACGGCAAGGCCGTGGGCTTTGTGGCGAATAACCCGATGCATTCGGCGGGCTGTATCGACGCGGATGCCGCCGATAAGGGCGCGCGCTTTATCCGCATCTGCGATGCCTATAACATTCCGCTGGTCTTCGTGGTCGATACGCCGGGCTACCTGCCGGGCGTGGACCAGGAGAAGGCTGGTCTGATTCACCGCGGCGCGAAGTTCGCGTTTGCCGTGGTGGAGGCCACCGTGCCAAAGGTTTCGCTCATCGTGCGCAAGGCTTATGGCGGTGCATACGCCGTGATGGGTTCGAAGAACCTGACCGGTGATATCAACCTGGCGTGGCCGACAGCCCAGATCGCCGTGATGGGCTCGGCCGCCGCGGTGGTCATGATTGCCGGCAAGCAGCTCGAGGCTGCCGAGACCCCGGAGCAGCGCGCCATGACGAAGAAGATGTTCATGGACTTCTACGACGAGACCATGACCGCGCCTTATGTCGCCGCGGAGCGTGGCTACCTCGACGGCATGATTAAGCCCTCCGAGTCGCGCTTGGCTCTGCGCCGCGCGCTGCGCCAGCTTGCCGATAAGCAGGAGAAGGACCTGCCCAAGAAGCACACCATCTCCCCGCTCTAGCGTCGTTTAAGCCTGGCGGCGGGCGAAGAAGGCCTGCGGATCGCGCTGAATTTTGTGTCTCGGCGTAACATGTGAGCCTGTTTTATCCGATAGGCCTAAAGACTAGGAATTCAATCAAAGGAGAAACCCAATGCTCTCTAGCGTTCTTGACCTCAGCGGTGACATCATCAACCTCATCATTATGCTGCTCAACCAGGCCGGCGTGGACGTTTCCGCGCTGAGCTCGAAGTAAGCCAGCGCTTCTAGCCCCTCCTTGCGGAGGGGCTTTTTTAATCCCAGACCGGGCTGGGGATGGGGACTGGTGGTCCACCGTCGGGAGGCAGCCACGCCATGCGGCCTTCGATGCGGTCGATGCGCCCGCGGTACGTGGGGCGGGCGGGGTCATCGTCGTTGATGGCGTTGTGATACTTGCATAACGGCACGAGGTTGTCGAGGTTCGTCGGCCCGCCATCCTGCCACCGTCTGATGTGGTGCATCTGGCATTCCGCGGCAGGTCTTGTGCAGCCGAGCCAAGCGCACGTCGGATGCTCTGCGCTGAGCAGGATTCGTTGCTTATCGTTGGCGAAGCGGCTGCCGTAATACACATTGACCGGCCCCTCGACCGGGTGGAAGAGGGAGACGAAGCCACGCTCAGAAAACGTGGTGCGGAGGAACTCCGCGCCTGTCATCGTGCCGCCGTCGGTTGCCTGCAGAAGGATGTCATCGCCCTCGCCCCGCACAATCTTGTCCAGCTGTTCGAGGCGCACAATGACGTGAGCATGCAATGCCGGCTTCGGCGCGCCGCTTCCGGAAAAGACCTCGTGGACTGCCTTGAGCAGGTCCTCCGACGTGGCTTTGAGAGTGCCTACTAGATTGGCAATCGCGCGCGGGCGATCCGTGATGATGAGCTTGTGCATGCCGCCCGCACTGCGTCGCACGCGGACGCCAGGAGTGGGCTCGGGTGTGAGCTCCGCGAGCCTGCGCTTCGCCACACCCGCAATCTCGCCTTCTGGGGTCGCACACAATTCCACGCGCAAGTCCCATGCCTGGCGCGAGTTCTTGACGCGCGCCACATGCCGCTCAATCTGCAGCAGCGTATCCAGCGCATGGTTAGTCTCCCGGGCGCGGCGCTGCTTGGCGCTGAAAGCAGTTTGGCCAAAATAAACGCGGTGAAGTCCCTCGAGCTGCCGCGCCACGCGCGGCGTCGCGCCCAGCGCCAGCATGTCCTCGTGCGTGTGCCCCGCGCACAAGGAGACGACGTGCATGCCGCGAGCGAGTACCCCGAGTAAGTCCCCCAACTTCATGCCTCACACACTAAACCGCCCCTAACTATCCCGCAACCGGAACGCCAAACTCCCAGCTCAAACGTCCATTTGCAAGGGCGTAAAGGGGTGAAAGAAGGTCGACGGGTAACCGACTATGTCACAGATTCTAGGCGCGGGAGCGGGAAGCAAAGGCCGCGATGGCTCGCCAGCCAAAGAAGAACAGCGCCGACATTACGGTGGCCACGATGAGGAAGGACCAGTGCGGCAGGCGGCCGTTGACCAGCATCCACAGGGCCATACCGCCAATGATGGCGCTCAGCCACACGACGACGCCCTCCTTCCACAGGCCGCTCAACTTCGTCGCCATGATGATGACCCAGCCCACGAGCGCGCCCACGGTCCACGGCCAGAAGGCATCAACCCACGAGCTAAAGCTCAGACCACCGTGCGCCAGGCGGGCGAAGATGGCGAAGAGGGCGAGAGCGAGGACGTCGATAAGCGGGGCAACGCGCATTTAGGATTCCTTCCGATTCAACGCCGCGTAAGAGAAGCCATCGCGGGCGTAGTGGGCGAAGTAGATGACCCATCCAATGATAGTGATGAGTGCAAAGGAAATAAGCCGGTAGATGATGGCCGCGGAGGTGGCGTGCACCACGGTCAGGCCCGTGGCCACCAGCGGGGTGATGAGCGCGGCCTCCACCGTGCCCACACCGCCCGGGGTGACCTGCGCGGAGCCAGCCAGCTTCGCCGCGAGAAAGGCTAGGGCAACACCGGCCAGGGTGGTGTCATCGGCGCCGGCGCGCAGCCACGGAATCTCCCCGGTCACTGCCCACACGGAGGCCCACAGTGCGCCCATATCGGCCAGGCGGTGAACTAGCGACGCCCCAGCAACCACAGCAAAGGGGCCACGCGAAAGGTGGACCTCGCCCAGGTTGCGGACCTCTTGAATCGCGCGGTCCCGCTTCGGGCCGGGCCGCAGCTTACGCAGCCAGCGCTCAAGAGTCACCGGGTGCGAGGTCAACCAGAAGATGCCGCCGAGCGCCGCGAGCATGAGGACAACCGTGGTGATGAGCGATCGCAGAGCCATATCCGCGTTGAGGAAAAACACCCCGCCCAAGCCAATGAGCGCGAGGAACATCGAGCTAATGATCGAGGACAGAAACAGGAAGTAACTGCACAGCGCCACCGACGCACCCCAGCGGCGCTGCACCTGGAAGGTGAGCAAGGCCGAAAAGGCAGGGCCCGCCGGCAAGGTCGTGGACCAGGCATTGGAGGCGAGCGTAATGGCGTAGGTTTCGCGCAGTGGCACCTTGACGCCGCCCGCGCCGATGAGCCGCTTCATCACTTCCGCCATGCCCGCGATGGACAGCAGTGCGAAGAATACCACCAGCACCACAGGGAAAGGTTCGGCGTGGCGCAGGCGGCGCAATCCCTCGGAGATGAAGTCCAGCTGGTCGCGGAAGAACCACGCCAGCGCGGCCAGAATCAGCAGGGAGACTATCCAGGTCAGCCAGTTCTTCTTCATCGATCATCCGTGGAATTGAGGCGCTTGACCAGCTCGGAGAAGGGGATGAGCTCGGTGTCGGTGTCGGCGCTGCGGTCCCCGCGTACAGGAGCATCGCTTGGCGACGCCTCCTCAACCTGTTCTGCCGAAGTCACAGAGGAGTGGGGCGCGTCGTCCTGCGCAGCCGGTGCGACCTCTTCGTTGTTCAGCACTGGGGCGCTGGGCGCCGGTGCGGCAGCGGATGCGGTGGCTAGGGCCGGTTCGGCAATCGGAGCGTTGTCGCCGCCAAGGCGGTGGGTCAGGCGGGTGAGGAAGCGCGGTGCCCACCAGTTGTCCTCGCGCAGCAGGTGCATGACGGCGGGGACGAGGAGCATGCGGACGATGGTGGCGTCGATAAGCAGTGCAAAAATCATGCCGAAGGCGATGTACTTCATCATCACGATCTCGGAGAAGCCGAAGGCGCCTGCGACCACGATCATGATGAGCGCGGCCGCCGTGATGATGCCACCCGTGTGCGCGGTGCCCGCAGCGATGGCCTCGTCCGTGGACGCACCCCGGCGGCGGGCTTCCACCATGCGCGAGACCAGGAAGACCTCATAGTCCGTGGACAGGCCAAAGACGATGGCGATGATGAGCACCAGAATCGGGCTCATCAGCGGGCCGGCGGTGTAGTTGAGCAGGCCGGAGCCGAGGCCATCGACGAACATGAGCGTCAAGATGCCCAGCGTTGCACCCAGCGAGAGCAGCGTCATGATGATGGCCTTGAGCGGCAGGATGAAGCTGCCGAAGACCAGCGCCATGAGGATGAAGGTGGCCAGCACCACGTAGAGGGCCATCCAGGGTAGCGTGTCGAAGAGCGCGTCGAGGGACTCGACTTCCATGGCCGGGGTGCCGCCGACATAAAGCTCCACGCCGTCGGGTGCCTCAATGTTCTCGAGCTCGTGGACGATTCGTGCGTAGTCCTCGCGGTCCTGGATACCGGCGCCGAGGACGGTGGTGCCGTCGACGGTCGCGGTCTTCGGGCCCATTGGCTCGGTAAGGCCTTGGATGGAGCGGGCTTGCATGACGACGTCGACAAGCTGCTCATTCGTCGCGTTCTTCACCACCAGCTTGACCGGCTCGGTGCGGAAGGAGGGGAACTGCTCGTTGAACTGATCCTGCGCCACGCGCGCGTCTTGGTTGGGCGGCAGGTAGGTCTCGTTGATACCGCCGAATTTCACGCCCAGCACCGGCAGGGCCAGCGCGATGAGCAGGGCGCAGATGGCGGTGGTCATTAGACCCGCGCGGCCCATGGCCCAGCGTGGCATCCGGTACCACCACGTGTCCTCGATGCGGCGCCCGCGCCGCGAGGTCTTTCGCACAGTCCACTTATCGATATTGTGACCCAGCATGCCAAACAACGACGGCAGCACCATGACCGACAGGAGTGCGGCGAGGCCGACGGCGGAGATGGAGCCGTAGGCAACGGACTTGAGGAAGGCCTGCGGGAAGAGGAAGAGCCCGGAGAGGGACACGGCCACCATCGCGGCGGAAAAGACCACGGTCTGGCCGGCGGTGGCGGTGGTGATCGCCACGGCCTCCTTGGTATCGCGGCCCTTGTCCAGCTCCTCGCGGAAGCGCGAAACCATGAACAGGCCATAGTCGATGGCCAGGCCCAAGCCCAGCAGCGTGACGACGGCCTGCGCAAACACGTTGACCTGCTGGAAGCCAGCCAGGATCGAGAGGATGCCCAGGGAGCCCAGGATAGACAGCCCGCCCACGACGAGCGGCATGAAGGCCGCAACGACAGAGCCGAAGACGATCAGCAGCAGCAGCCCGACGAGCGGCAGGGCGGCCTTCTCCGCGCGGGAGATGTCCTTGGCCATGCCCTCATCCAGCGCGTCGGCCACGGCCGTGGCGCCCGCGACCTGCACGGGGACGTCGGCAGCGTGCAGCGAATCCTCGATGGCGCGGAAATCCTTGAGGGTCTGTTCGCCGTCGCCCTTCAGACCGATGGCGGCGAAGGCCGTGGAGTGATCCTGCGTGATGAGGTTCGGGTTGCGCTTATCAAAGTAGCTGGTGACGGAGTCGATCTGCTCCGGGTGCTGCGCCTTGAGCTCATCCAGGAAGGCCTTGGCCTCGGCGGCGTGGGCATCGGGGTCATCGAAAAGCAGGATGACGTCGCCGGAATTGTCCCGGCCGAAAGTCTCGAGCTCGATCTGTGCCGCGCTTGTCGACGCCGCCCCCGGGTCCTCCCAGCCCTCCTGGCTCATCCGGTCACCCAGGTGGGTGCCGAAGCCGAAGAAGAGGCCGAGGATGAGACCCACGATGATGAGCGGGATGACCTTGCGGTGGGCATAGGAAAAACGGCCCCAAGAATAAAACATGCGGCTCCTAATTGTGCTCGGGCGCGCGGTCCGGCAGCAGCGCGGACAGCGGGCGGAAAGGCTGCAGCCAGGCGCCGCCTGGAGGCAGGTTGTCCAGGTTCACGCGCGGCAGCGGTTCGCGGAAGACGCCCTCGATGTCTTCGAGGTCGACGAACTCGATATCGGGGTGGGTCAGCGCCCAGGAGGTGTGCTCGTGGAAGCCAAGCACGCAGGTGGGCAGGCCGGAAGCGGAGAGCTGCTCCAGCAGGTGCTGGAAGTTCTGGCCGTCGGCAGAAGCCACGATGACACCGGAGAGGTTCTCGCGGTTGGCCTTGATGTATTCGACCATGTCGGGGTCGACATCATCGTCCTCGTGGAGCTTCGGCTTGGCAAAGACGGCGAAGCCGACGTTGCGGATGGCCTCGACCCAGGGGCGGATGACGTCGGCGCCGCCGGGGCTGACGTTGGTGAAGACGGCGGCCTCGGGGGTGGCGTCGTTATCGAAGGCCAGGTCCACCAGCCAGCGGCCGATGGCGTCGAAGCGCGGGCGGTAGGCGGCGGTGGGGCGCCCGCCGAGGATGGCGCCGAGCCCCATGTCCATGTTGGGTGCGTCCCACACCAGAAGGTAGGTTCCGGCCATTACTTCTTCTCCCACAGGTACTCGGTGATGACGTGTTCCTTATCCAGGCCTTTGCCCTCAAACTTGGTGATGACCTGGCGGTCGGTGAGGATGGGGCACTCCGGCCAGGGCCAGCCCTTGTAGTCCAGGGAGGGCTCGACCTCAACGAGCTCGTTAATCCATTCGGCGTAGCCGGCGTGGTCGGTGGCCACGTGGAGCACGCCACCGGGTTTCAGGCGGGAAGCAAAGAGGTTGAGCGTGCCCGATTGGATGATGCGCCGCTTGTGGTGGCGGGCCTTGGGCCACGGATCCGGGAAGAAGATGCGGATACCGTCGAGGGACTCGGGCGCGAACATGCGCATGAGAACCTCGATGCCATCGCCGCGGACCATGCGGATGTTCTCAATATCGTTGCGCACGATGGAACCCAGCAGCTTGGCCAGGCCCGGCTTGTAGAGCTCGACGGCGATGATATTGGTGTCCTGCTCGAGTGGCGCCATGGCTGCGGTTGAGGTACCGGTGCCGGAGCCGATCTCGACGATGGTCTTCGCCCCCTCGCGGCCGAACCAAGCGGGGATGTCGAGGGGTTCGTCGGCAAGCAGGCGTCCCAACTGTGGCCAGTGCTCCTCGAAGAGGGCGTTCTGGTTGTCGGTGAGGGTGCCGCGACGGAAGGTCACGTTGCCGAGGCGTGGGTAGTCCAAATCATTGTTGAACTCGGCGTTGAAATCCGTCTGGAGGCCGCGGCCGTGAGGCATCTGCGCGGCGGGATTCTGGGAAGAGTCTGCGCTATTCATCAGTTGACATTGTTCCCTTAAGCAGGGGTGAGGGGCAACGTGCCGCGCCGTGGAGGGTGGAGGGGCGCCTCGGTGGAGGCCACACAGGACGCCGTGGGGGTAGCGGGACGGGCGTACGGGATGGGTGATCCACAGAAACGAAACCCCCGTATGGGGGCGATTGGGGGCGGTGGGTGCCATATTTCACACTCCGCTGTCCTCGGCATAGTCGGTATGAACTGGGTGGATATAACCGGGGTGGCGGGCATTACACATTCTGTTATCACCAGTGTCCGTACTCTGGTTGGTGAAACGTCGTTGGGGGAACCTTCGGCGAAATAAAGCACCCTGGCCACACCGACCACAGGAGAATGTGAGATGACCGCAACTATTAAGGGCCTTGTAGGTGAACTGCCCACGAAGAACGAGAAGCTTATTTCGTGGATCAGTGAGAGCGTCGAGCTCTTCCAGCCGGAAGAGGTCGTCTTCGTAGACGGCTCCCAGGAGGAGGCTGACCGCCTCGCCGCCGAGCTAGTGGAAAAGGGCACCCTGATTAAGCTCAACGAGGAGAAGCGCCCGAACTCCTACCTGGCTCGCTCGAATCCTTCGGATGTTGCCCGCGTGGAGTCCCGCACCTTCATCTGCACCGAGACTGCTGAGGACGCTGGCCCGACCAATAACTGGGCCCCGCCGGCAGCCATGAAGGAAGAGATGACCGAGGCCTTCCGCGGCTCCATGAAGGGCCGCACCATGTACGTCGTGCCGTTCTGCATGGGCCCGATTAGTGATCCGGACCCTAAGCTCGGCGTGCAGCTCACCGACTCGGCTTATGTTGTGCTCTCCATGCGCATTATGACCCGCATGGGCCAGCAGGCCCTAGACAAGATCGGGGACAACGGTGACTTTGTCCACGCTCTGCACTCCGTGGGTGCCCCGCTGGAGCCGGGCCAGGAGGACGTCGCTTGGCCGTGCAACGACAAGAAGTACATCACGCAGTTCCCGGAGACCAAGGAGATTTGGTCCTACGGTTCTGGCTACGGCGGAAACGCCATCCTGGCCAAGAAGTGCTACGCGCTGCGTATTGCTTCCGTCATGGCGAAGGAAGAGGGCTGGATGGCAGAGCACATGCTCATCCTGAAGCTCACGAACCCGGAGGGCAAGAAGTACCACATCGCTGCCGCCTTCCCGTCCGCTTGCGGTAAGACCAACCTGGCCATGATCACCCCGACCATCCCGGGCTGGTCGGCAGAGGTCGTGGGCGATGACATCGCGTGGATGAAGCTGCGCGAGGACGGCCTGTACGCCGTCAACCCGGAGAACGGCTTCTTCGGCGTGGCACCGGGCACCAACTACGATTCCAACCCGATTGCCATGAAGACGATGGAGCCGGGCAACACCCTGTTCACCAACGTCGCGCTGACCGACGACGGCGATGTCTGGTGGGAGGAAATGGGCGAGGCCCCGGAGCACCTCATCGACTGGCATGGCAACGACTGGACCCCGGCTTCGACCACCAAGGCGGCTCACCCGAACTCCCGCTACTGTGTGCCGATTACGCAGTGCCCGTCCGCTGCGCCGGAATTTGATGACTGGAAGGGCGTCAAGATTGACGCCATCCTCTTCGGCGGCCGCCGCGCCGATACCGTCCCGCTGGTGACCCAGGCCTTCGACTGGAACCACGGCACCATGATTGGCGCCCTGCTCTCCTCCGGCCAGACCGCTGCCGCCGAGGGAAAGGTCGGCGCCCTGCGCCACGACCCGATGGCCATGCTGCCGTTCATGGGCTACAACGCCGGTGACTACTTGCAGCACTGGGTAGATATGGGTGAAAAGGGCGGCGACCGTATGCCGGCCATCTTCCTGGTGAACTGGTTCCGCCGCGGTGAGGACCGTCGCTTCCTGTGGCCGGGCTTCGGCGAGAACTCCCGCGTTCTCAAGTGGATTGTGGACCGCATCGAGGGCAACGTCGACGCCGTCGAGACCGTCGTGGGCCACACCGCTCGCCCGGAGGATATCGACCTCACCGGCTTGGACTTCGACATCGAGGACGTCCGCGAGGCACTTGCCGTGAACCCGGCCGATTGGGCTGGCGACATGGAAGACAACAAGGAGTACCTGACCTTCCTGGGCTCCCGCGTTCCGTCTGAGGTGTGGGACCAGTTCTCCGCGCTCAAGCAGCGTGTTGAGTCTGCCAGCTAGTCTTCGCATCTAAAGAATGCTCCCCTGCGGGGGAGCTTTCGTCGTTTTAGGGGCTTAAGCGCGCAGGACGAGGACCAGGTTGGAGGTGAGGAACTCGCGCAGCACCGGCACCTTGAGCACCCACCAGGCCCAGGCAGGGTGGTAGCGCGGAAAGGCCGCGAGGAACTCTGCGCCCTGTGGGCTAGGCGGAGCCACGCTGCGCGCCCAGTCCAAGCCCTCGCGGGCGGAGAGCGCAAAGAGTGAGGTGCCGAAAACGTTTTTCGGCGGGTGGCCGTGGATGCGGGCGTAGCGGTCGCGGGCGAACTCGCCGCCCACGTAGTGCTCCCACAGGCCGGTCTCGTGCCCGCCGAAGGGTCCCAGCCACACCGTGTAGCTCAAGATCACCAGCCCGCCGGGCTTGGTTACGCGCAGCATCTCCTCACCCATGTCCCACGGGTTGGGGATGTGCTCGGCCACGTTGGAGGAATACGTGATGTCGAAGATGTCATCCGCGAAGGGCAAGCTAGTGCCGTCGCCGCGCACGGCCTGGGCCACCTCGATGCCGGCGGCGGCCATCTCGCCCACGTCCGGCTCCAGCCCGACATAGCTGGCCCCGCGCTGGGCAAAGGCCGAAGCGAAATAGCCGGGCCCGCCCCCGACGTCGAGCACGCGCGCGCCGGTGAGGGAGAGGGAATGGTCGCGGGAGAGGGCGTCGACAAGCGCGGCGGTGTCCTCAGCCAGACCGCCATAAAAGACCGCGGGCGCTGTCTGCTCAAAGCGGAAGGAGCGCAGCAGTCGCCAGGAGCGGCGCAGGGTGGCCAAGGCACGGGTGCGTTTCATAACCCACTAGGCTAGTTCCTCGACATGAAAATCCTTCTTTTGTGCTGGCGCGATTCCACCCACCCGCAAGGTGGCGGCTCCGAGCGCTACCTCGAGCGCGTCGGGGAATACCTCGCCGCCCAGGGCCACGAGGTGGTCTTCCGCACCGCGCGCCACATGAACGCCGCTAAGCGCGAACGCCGCAACGGCGTGCTCTATTCGCGCGCAGGTGCCAAGTTCAGCGTGTATCCGCGCGCGCTGTTGTGGATGCTGTTTGGCGCGCGCGACGTTGACGTTGTGGTGGATACCCACAACGGCATCCCCTTCTTCGCGCGCCTGGCCACTCGCGCGCCCGTGGTGATCCTGACGCATCACTGTCACCGCGAGCAGTGGCCGGTGGCCGGGCCCGTGCTGGCGCGGCTGGGGTGGTTCCTGGAATCCTGCGTGGTGCCAAGGATCTACCGTGAGAACACGTGGGTGACGGTCTCGGAGGCTTCGAAGCGCGACCTGGAGAAGCTGGGGATTCACGGCGCGCACATCATTGAGAACGGCGTGGACCCCCTGCCGTCACACGTGCCCACCTTGGAGCGCGAGGCCGATATCCACCTGGTGACGCTGTCGCGCCTCGTGCCGCACAAGCAGATTGAGCATGCCATGGACACCGTGGCGCGGATTCCGGGCGCGCTTCTCGACGTCATCGGTTCCGGCTGGTGGGAATCCCACCTGCGCGAGTATGCGCGCGCCCACGGGGTGGAAGACCGCGTGCGCTTCCGTGGTCAGGTGACGGAGGATTATAAGCATGCGTTGCTCGCGCGCGCTGATGTCCACCTCATGCCGTCTCGAAAAGAAGGCTGGGGTTTGGCAGTCATGGAGGCGGCCCAACATGGGGTGCCCACGGTAGGTTATGCGTTTGGCCTGCAAGACAGCGTTATCGACGGCAAGACCGGTGTGCTGGTGCAGCGCGAGGAGGAGTTCGCGCAGGCGGTGCGCATGCTTGTCGCCGACCCCTCCCTCCGCCACCGTTTAGGCGAGGCGGCACGTGAGTTGGCGGCTACTTTTTCGTGGGAGAAAACCGGTGCGCGCTTCGAAGAATTACTAGAAGCGGAAGTGCGCACCAAGCGGCGCTAAGCCCCCACGGGGCGGGTGCCGGTTGCGCGTTGGTGGTGGCGACGATGCGGCCGTCCTCGACGACCGCGCCCACACCAAGCTTCTCCAGCCGGTCGATGTCGCGGTTGATCCAGGCATCGGTGGCCGCTAGGTAGCGCGGCGCAGGCTCATCCACGTTTATGCCGTCGACGGTGAGCTCGCCGGAGTCGAGCTTGTTGGCGGCCTTGGAATAGGGGTCGAGGGCAATGCCGCCGTCAAGCGGCACCATGGCGGGGCGGTCGGCGAAGAAGGTCAGGCGCCCGTCGAGGTCTTCGACGAGCTGGCGGTCGATGCCCGCTTCGCGCGGGCGTAGCACGGCGAGCTCCCGCGGTGCATCGGGGGCTTGGAGCAAGCAGGTGCACAGGGCGAGCGCTGCGGGAAGCTGGCGCAGGGACGCGATACCCGCCACGGCCAGCGGTAGGGCGAGCAAGGTGAGCTTGGAGGAATCACGCACCAGGCCCGCGCCTGGGATGTGCTCCACGGCGAAGGCGATGAGACCGGGGGCGAGTGCGCCGAGGATGGCCAGGCCCATGCCGAGAACCGCCAGGGCCGCGAGCGGGCGCAGCTCGCGCCGGGGAAGGCAGGCAGCGCCCAGGACAGCGAGGGCGGCGACGGCAAGTCCCGCCAGGGCGAAGCCCTGCTCGCGGGAAGCCGGTACTGCTGCGGCATTCCAGATGCCACCGAAGCCGAGCAGCGAGCCGACCGCACCCACGTAGGCCTCCGCGCGCGGGGCAAAGGCCGCGGCCTGGACGGCGGGGTCGCCGTGGGTGGTAGGCGAACCGGCCACGAGGCTTGGAACTAGCCACGGCAACCACAACAAAACTGAGCCGCCAGCGAAGAGCCACCGCCTGCGCCCTTCGCGCTCACAGACAACCGCGATGAGTCCCCCGAAGAGCCCGCCGGTGGGCGTCAAGGACGCGGCCCACAGCGCCAACCACGCCACGCGCGGGCGCGCATGGAGGCAACCCCACGCGATCACGGGCGCTAACCAGGCGGCGACCGCCAACGACCACTGGCCCTGCAGGAGGCGCTCGATGATAAAAGGATTGGCCACCGCGCACGCCATCGCCGCGGCCGCCGCCCACGGGCTGGACTCGCGCGCCCACCGGCCCGCCACCCACGCCGAGGCGCTCGCGGCAGCAAGGATGAAGACCCTGGCCAGCCACGCCCCGCCGAGCAGGGCAAGCACCCCGTCCTGCGGTGCATTGCGGGCGGGAAGGTCACCGGCGCCGAAGGCGGCAGCGCTCAGGGCCGGGCGGTCAAGCAGCACCATGTCGCGCCACAGGAACTCGCCGGGCAGCACGAAGGGCCAACACACCGCGAGCACGAGTACCACGCCCCAGGCGCAGAGGGCAGTGTGCACCGCAAGGGATGCTCGGGACACAGCCACGGGCGCCTACGCGCTCTGCGCTGCATGGCGGCGCATGAACATCGCGGCCGCCACGGCCAACAACGCCACGCCGATGGCCTTGCCCAGCCAGCCGACGAGGCTCAAGATTTTGACCGTGTCGATCACCCGGCGAACCGAGTCGAGGCGTTCGGTGCGGGTGGAATCGGACCAGGAGAGGGGGACGTCGAGAAGCGCACGCTCGTGCGTGTCATCGGCATCGACCATCGCCTGGGCCTGGCGTGCGTCCGTAGCCCAGAAGATGCGCGGGTGCTCCTCCTCGTTGACGATGGTGCCGGTCGTGGGCTCCACCCACACCGTGCGGCTCACGGCGTAGAAAGGCTCGAGGATGACGTGTGATTTCGGCTTGAGGTTGTAGCGCTCCAGGGATTCCGCGGAGTAAAAATCGCCCGCGGGGCCGGAGCGGTGGGCTTCGAAGGCGAAGACCTCCCCGAGCGAGACTGGCGCGACATCCTGGTGGAAGACGTAGGTGGGGATGCTGTCGAGCTTTTCATCGCGCAGGAAATCGATGGGCTCCGTGTCCTGGGTCAGCGGATCGAAGAAGGGATAGGAGCGCTGCTCCGCGCCGGAGGGGAAGAAGTAGCTGATGCCGTCGCGCTCCACCCGGTCTTCCACCTGTACGTCGAAGGCGGGCAGCTCGATGTGCTGCGTCGTGTTCGGCCCCGCCACCGGGTAGGTGGATTCGCGGTTGAGCTGGGATTCCTCGGTGATGTGCGCGATGGTCTCGCCGTTGAAGGTGAGGTCCACGGTGGACTGCGCGCGGGCCACGGAATCCTTCTTCGCGGGGGCGGTGGTGGTGTGGCGGGTGAACGTGGCTCCGTCGTGCTCCGCGTGGATCTCTAGGTTGAGGTCCCTGGGCAGCGGGCGGGATTGGTTGTTGTACAGCGGCGGAAGGATGGACCCGAGTATGAGGAACACCGCGGCGGCAATCGTCACCTGCGCTAGGCGGGAGCGAAGGAACACGTCAGCTCCGATCGGTCGAGGGATTCACTGCAGAAATAGTATCGTAGTGGGCCATGCGCTTTCTCCCTGAGCTCGAAGGCGTGCGTGCGCTGGCAGCATTGGCAGTCGTGGTCACGCACGTGTCCTTTCAGACGGCCACTGGCTGGGCCTGGGCTGAGCGCCTGGATTACGGGGTGGCGGTCTTCTTCGTGCTCAGCGGTTTCTTGTTGTGGCGCCGGCGGCACGTGCACACGGCGGGGCAGTACGCGCTCTCCCGCGTGGCGCGCTTGGCGCCGTTGTATGTGGTGTGTGTGGTGGTCGTGCTCGCCTTGCTTCCCGACGCTTCCCCCTTAACCCTCCCGCAAGTCATCACCAACCTGACTGGCACGCAGCTCTATATTGCCGATGGCCTGGTTCCCGGGCTCACGCAATTGTGGTCGCTGTGTGTGGAGTTCGCCTTCTATGCGGTGTTGCCGCTGTTGGCGTGGTTGTTGGATAAGCTCTCGGCGCGCCCGCGGGTTGCGCTTATTGCTGGAGCTGGCGTGCTGAGTTTGTTCTGGGGCTTCCTGCCGTTTGTGGCCGGGTATGAATCCGGCGATGTCAATACGCAGATTTGGCCGCCCGCGTATTTCTCGTGGTTTGCGGTGGGAATGCTGGCCGCGGAGGCGGAGGCCGCGCAGGTGCGCCTGCGTGCTGGGCGGATTGTGCGTCCCGCCTGTTGGGCGGTGGCGGCGGGCTGCGTGTGGCTGGCCAGCCGCGAGTGGTTCGGCCCGCAGGGCTTGGTGCATCCAGAACCGGGTGAGTTTGCGCGGCGCATTGCGGCGGGGGCGGTGTGCGGGGCGTGCATCGTGGTGCCGGTGGCGCTGGCCCCGCGGGAAAGCTGGCTTTCTTCCGAGGTGATGCGAGCGCTGGGCCGCTGGTCTTATGGTGTTTTCATGTGGCACGTAGCGGTGCTGGCCATTGCCTTCCCGCTGTTGGGCGTGTCTGCTTTCTCCGGCTCTGCCGGGGATTTCGCGGTGGTGTTGGTCTTCACGGTGGTCGTTAGCTGTGTGCTTTCTGCTGCGACCTACGCGCTTGTCGAGGTCCCCGGCCGCGACCTCATCCGCTCCTTCGCCCGCGGCCGCATCACCATTCCGCGTTCGCTGCCGCGCCTCGCCGCCGATTCCGCGAGCTCTGGCGGTTCCGGATCCCTTGCCAACGCCGCCGGTTTTACTGATTCCGCCGGTTCGGCGGGGCCGTAGACGGCACTTCACACATGGCATTTTCCAGAAGGCATTAGTCAAACGGTTTACTTGACCCCAAACAAACCTTTTACATCGCCGCAGATGGTTTCCCTGCCCCCAAAGACACCTTTTGACTAGTACCTTTTGAGGGAAACCATCTGGGGCGGGGCCGGGTACTTAGGACGTGCGGCGGGATGGGAGGCAGGCACACGTGATGGCCGCGGCGCAGAGCAGTTGCACGAGCAGCGAGTCGCCGGCGTAGCCGTCCGTGGGCCAGGGTGCGCGGGCGAGCATCGCGCCCGCAGCCAGGGTCAGCGCGCCCGCCAAGTAGTCGGAGCGCAACGTGGTCCAGCGGGTGATGGCCCACGCCGCGGCCGCGGCGGCAACACCGGGCAGGCCCGCGACGAGCGCCATCGTTGCCGCGATGAGCAGGGCTAGAAGGACACGCGCCGAGGTAGACGAGTGGGTAGCAGGGCTGGACGAGGCGGTGTTGTGTGCCGTGTAAGCAGCGGAGGCGGCGGGGGAAGCGGAGTGAGGGCGGGGGCCGCGGGCCATGACGAGCAGGCACAGCGCGGTGGTCAGCGCGGCGAGCGCGCCGCCGAGGCCCAAGCCGACGCGATAGGCGCGGTCGGCAGCAAAAGACATGTGGAAGGTGCCGCCGGCACCGGCGGGAATGAGGAAGGCCTGCGTGTCGGCATCGATGGAGCGCGGTTCGAGGGGCAGTGGTTCCGAGCTGGAGGCAGGCGTTGAGT
This sequence comes from Corynebacterium sp. HMSC072A02, assembly GCF_001810085.1. NCBI lineage: Bacteria > Bacillati > Actinomycetota > Actinomycetes > Mycobacteriales > Corynebacteriaceae > Corynebacterium > Corynebacterium sp. HMSC072A02. The sequence continues at coordinate 91,755 of NZ_KV799832.1, forward strand.
CCGGCGCTGAGTCTTGTGCTGAACCTGGCGTCGAGACCGCAGCTGTGCTGGGGGAGCGCAGCTCGCCGCGCAGGCCTTCGTTGAAGGCACGGCCGGTGATGAGGAGGCGGTCGTGGTCGGCGGGCTCGATGGTCTCACCGGCAGCGAGCGGGGTATAGCCGTGGTCAGCACCGGATGTGGCGGCTGAGCCGGCGGAAGACCCGGCTGCGGCTGAAGAGCGGTCAGAGGAAGCGGGAAGGGGCGCGGGCAGGGAGGATGCGGTATCGGTCAGCGCCGCCCAGTCGCCGGTGGTGCGCAGGAGGTGCTGACCGGCGGGCAGGTTGAGGGTGGAGTTGGGGGCGTGGGGGGAGCCGTCGATAAGCACTGTCTTCTCACCGGAGACCCGCACCGTCATGTCGCGCGGGGTAGTAAAGGAGCGGATGAGGATGTGCTCGTTGTCCTGCTGGAAGAGGAACTGCTCGGCATCGGGCGAGGTATCGGGCACGGTGACGATGCGCCGCGGGGTGGGCTGATCCACGATGGAGGCTTCCGCAATTCCGGTGCGGCGCTGCGGCTCGATGCGGATGGTGGAGGCTTTCGCGCCGGGCACGCGGATATCGCGGGCGCGGTAGGCCTCCATGGTGACCGTCACCTTGGAGTCGCCGTTGTGGATGGTGACCTCAGTCGTGCCGGTGGTCATCAGCCGCAGCGTGGGCGAGGTCCACGTGGAATCGGAGTGCAGCTCCAGCCAACCGGAATCGCCGGGCGCGGGCCACCACGCGGTGGAGTTCTCGTCGTCGACGGCCGCTGTAAGAGAACGCGCCGGGTTCGCCCCGCCGAAGGCAGAAGCATCCGCGGCAGAGGAGGACGCGGTGACGCGACCATCGTGCTCCACCACCTGGGTCAGCGGGCCGGCGGAAGGGTAATCGCGCAGTCGATTGCGCACGGTGGAGGGGTCATCAGGGGCCAGCGGCGCGGAGACCGGGCCGGAAAGCGTGCCGTAGTTGCGGTCGCGCAGCGCAGGCGTATCGGTGACGATATCGGCGTTGGAGGAGACGAGTTCGTGAGGACCGGAGAGGAGCGCGAGCGACTCCCCACCGCCCGCCACGCGCGGCGGATTCGCAGGCGCCAGGTTCATGGAGAGGTCGGGGTCGAAGACCACGACGTCGACCTCCCCGAAGGTGTGGACCTCGCCCGGGATGTGGTCCGAAGAACCAGACATGAGGTCGTGGCGCACCGCGACGGCCCCGATGCCTAGGCGTTGCAACACTAAGGGCGCGGTGGCAGGGTCGCGTTCGATCTGCGCCATCGCACCGTCCAGACCACGGATGGCCTCGGGCGGGATGAGGGGGACGGCGTCGCGGACGGCCCAGGGGACGTCGAGAAGCGGCTGCGCCGGCTCATCGCGCGTCCACCCCCAGTCCTGGCGGGCAAAGGACGCCGGTGGGTAGATGAGCACGCGCGTATCCAGGCTGTTCATGAAAGAAGCGGCCTCCTGCCAATAGCTGGGCACCTCCTCGTAGGCCCCCTTCGGCAGTAGCCTGCCCGCCCACGCCGGGGCGGTCGCGCCCATCACCACGAGGCACACCAGAAGGCCCGCTGCTTCACGACGCCCCAGTGCCAACGTCCGCGGCAACCTCACCCGGGCAGCAATCGCGGCCACGCCGAGTACCAGTGGGATGCGCACCAGCGGGTCGAATTTGTGCACATTCCGCAACGCGGCCAGCGGGCCATCGAGCGCGTCGAGGTACCACGCGGCATGCGTGCCTAATATGGCCACGCCCACGAGCAACATCGCAGGCCACAGGCGCGGCAGCCGGGCCAGGCCCATAAGACCCAGGGCGGCCACGGCCACGGTGACAAGCACGAAGACCGGCTCGGTGGCCAGCTCGTTGCCGGCAACGCGCTCGGTATCCACAAACGGCGCCCAACTGGTGGTGCCGCGCAGGATTTCCGCCAGGTTGAGCCACCGCGTGGTCACGCCGGCGGACTCGATGAATTCCGTGAAAGGCGGGGCATAGCGGCCCAGGATGAGCAGCGGGGTAATCCACCACGCGGATACCGCAGCGCACCCAGCCAACCACACCAGGCCGGTCTTGCCCGCGCGCCGCCACAGCAGGATCACACCCGCCGGCAGGCAAGCGGCGAGTGTGGCCGTGGCGTTAACCGCGCCCATGCACGCCACCGCCACCACCGAGGGTGCGGCATCCCGCCAGCACAGACGGCCCGGCCGCAGGAAGGGCAGCAGCACCCAGGGGGCCAGCATGACCGGCCAGGTCTCCGAGGAAATCGCGCCCAGCGTGGTCAGCGTGCGCGGGGAGAGCGCATAGAGGAGGCTGCCCATCAGCGCGGCATAGCGCGGCGCGGCGGGAAGCACTGTGCGGACCACGCGGAAGAAGCCCAGAAAGCCCACGGCCAGGACCAAGAACCACCAGGCGCGCTGCGCTATCCAATCCGGAAGTGGGTCCGCCAGCAAGAAGAACAAGCCCTGGGGGAAGAGGTAGCCATAGGCCTGGTTCTGGAGCTGGCCCAGCGTAAAAGTATCGGTATAGGCGTGCAGGGCGCCGGCCAAAAACCCAGCCGGGTTGGCCACCAGGTCGTGCTTAGTATCGGCGGCGGTCAGCCCCCATGGCTGCACCAGAACCACGAGGGCTAAAAAGAAAAGCCCCCCGATGCGTGCGCGCACGCTTACTCGCGGGAGCCGTACTCCGGCCCGCCCATCACGGCGTCGGAGGCCTTGACGGAATTATCGTTTGGAACGGCATCTGCCTGCGAGAACTGCGCGATGCCCAGGATGGTTACGACACCTAGCGCTACGCCAACGACCGCGCTGCCCAGGGCCGGGCCCAGGGTGCGCTTGTTGAGTGAATCGCTGTCGAATGCCATGGCGCCAGATTCTAGCAGCTCGATGCCGCCTTTTAGGAGTGGCTCTCCGCTGCGTCGTCGTCCTCCTCATCGTTCTCCGGCGGAACGATGAAGACCGGCAGGCCTGCGTTGCGCACGATGTACTCCGCGGTGGAGTTGTTCCACAGCGAGCGGAAGCCGGTTAGCGCGCGGGTGCCGGTGACGATGACATCGATGTCGAGTTCTTGGGCGGCGTCGACAATCGCGCTCTGAATCGTCGTCACGGATTCCACCAGGTGGGCATGGCCCCGCAGCCCCAAGGTCTCCGCCTTGGCGATGCCCTGGCGGCAGATGGCGAGGGCCTCCTCGTAGGCCGGATCATCTTCCACGCTGTCTGGTGAGACCGTGGATTGGTGCAGCCCGGTGCGGCTGACGGCGCGGGCGGCCTGGCGTGCGGACGGCTCCCACGCGGTGAGGATCTCGACGTCGGTGGGGCGCAGGAGCCGCGCGGCGTACTCGAGGGCGCGGTCGGCGCGGTCGGAGCCGTCATAGGCAATGAGCATGGTCTCTCCGTTATTCATGTGACCATCCTAACAACCGGTTGTTTCCCGCGCGGGTGCTTCAGGCACACTGGTGGGCATGAGAAAAGCAATGCCCGCCCTCCTGTTGAGTGCTACCTGTGCGCTGAGCGCGTGTAGTGAGGAGCCTGTGCTTTCCGACGCCCCGCCCAGCGAAACCAGCGCCGCGGCCTCGAGCGCCGCGTCGGGGGACGCGGCAGAACACGATGCCGCGCTTGAGGGCGTCCGCGCTCGCGCTGCCGTCAAGCTCATGCCGCCGGCGCTGAACTACGAGGATGCCCGCGCGAAACTCGAAGCCGGCGTGGGCGGGCTCTTTATCCCCAGCTGGGCCGACCCTGAGCTGCTCAGCGATGGCCCGCGGGGAGTGAACGCCCTGCGCGAGGAGATGGGCCGTGACTTTGAAGTCTCCATCGATTTCGAGGGCGGGCGCGTGCAGCGCTTCTCCGAAATCTTGGGTGACTACCCCTCCCCGCAGGCCATGGCGGAAGGCCATAGCCCGGAGGAGGTCGAGGCCCTGGCCACGGAGATTGGGCAGAGCCTGCGCGCCCACGGTGTGACGGTGGACTTCGCCCCCGTGCTCGACGTGGATGGGGGAGACCTGGAGGTCGTCGGCGATCGCGCCTTCTCCACCGACCCACAGGCCGCCGGCGAGTATGGCGCGGCCTTTGCCCGCGGGTTGCAGGCCGCCGGTGTGAAGGCCGTGTTCAAGCACTTCCCCGGCCACGGGCGCGCCTCCGGGGACACGCACCTGGGTGAGGCGGTGACCCCGCCGCTGGAGGAGCTCTCTGGTCACGAGTTCGTGCCTTTCCACACGGCAATCCCGCAAGCCCCGGACGCGGCCCTCATGATGGGGCACCTCGTGGTACCAGGCCTCGGCGACGAGCCCGCCTCCCTCAACCCGCGGGCCTACCAGTTAGCCCGCGAGGAGCTGGGCTTCGAGGGCACCATTTACACCGATGACCTGGGAGGTATGGCTTCCATCTCGGAGAATTTCAGCGTGCCGGAGGCCGTGGCCGCAGCACTCGCCGCCGGGGCCGATATGCCGCTGTGGTCCACTGACGATGACATCAACGCGGTCATCGACGCGGCCGCCGAAGTCGTGGCCCAGCAAGAGGGCGACTAGTAAAAACCAGCTGGCAGCCGTTAATCTCGTACACGTGAAAAAGGCAATCGGACATAGGCAGCAGCGGCGCAAGGGGCTTCATGTCACCCTTGGCGTGCTCGTCGGCCTGATACTCATCGCCGGCATCGCCTATGCGTGGGATGTGATGGCCAACCAGCACAAGGTTCCGCGCGCGACGTCGGTTGGCGGCGTGGACATCTCCCGCATGGAGCGCACTGCTGCGGTGGAGAAGCTGGAGCAGGAACTCGGGGACGTCGCGGCCCAGCCCGTGGATATCCGCGCCGGGGAGAAAAGCTCGCAGCTTATCCCCCAAGATTCCGGCCTGAGCCTGAACTATCAGAAGGCCGTCGATGGCATTCCCGACGCCTCCCTGAACCCCTTCTCGCGCTTGTACAGCTTTATCAAGCCCACCCAGGAAATCCCTGTCGCCGTGGACGTTGATGAAACGCAGCTCTCCGGAGAGCTCGAGCGCGTTGGCAACGATCTGAAGATCGAACCGGAAGATGGAAACTTGGAGCTTATCGATGGCTCCCTCAAAGAGACCAAACCCAAGCTCGGCCAGGCGGTGGGAGAGGGGGAGTTGCACGAGGGCGTCGTAAAGCACTGGCTCGACCCCGAGGGCGTAGACGTCGAGCCGATGGTGGTGGAGCCACAGATTAATGATGAGGCGATTGAGGCCATGCGCACCGGGGATACCGCCCGCGCGCTGGATAACCCGCTCACGCTCAAGGGCGAGAACAACACCGCCGGCACCCTGCGCAAGCCGGAGATTTCCCAGTTTGTCTCCATCGCTGCCGAAGACGGCGAGCTGCGCCTCAAGGTGGATAAGAACCGCGCGCGCGAGCTCTTCCAAGAGCGCATGCAAGGCTCCGAGGTCCCCGGCACCAACGCCAAGATTTCCTTCAGCGGAAATGACAAGCAGATCACGCCCTCGGTGGACGGCTCCATCATCGACTGGGAGAAGACCCTCGAGGGCTTCGAGGACCGTGTGAGCAGCGAGGACGACCGCGAATGGGACGCCGACTACAAGCCGGACCCCGCGGAATTCACCACGGAGATGGCGGAGAAGGCCACCTTCGATGAGACCGTATCGGAGTTTTCCACCGGTGGTTTCTCCGGGGCCTCCGGCACCAATATCCGCCTAGTGGCCCAGCAGGTCAATGGTGCCGTGGTTAACCCGGGTGAGACCTTCTCCCTTAACGGCTACACCGGGCCGCGCGGTACCGCGCAGGGTTACGTGGAATCCGGCATCATTATCGACGGCCACGCGGGCAAGGCCGTGGGCGGCGGCATCTCTCAGTTCGCCACTACGCTCTACAACGCCGCGTACTTCGCCGGCATGGAGGATACCGCGCACACCCCGCACTCCTATTACATTTCGCGCTACCCGGCAGGCCGCGAGGCCACCGTCTATGAAGGTGCTATTGACCTGCAGTTCAAGAACACCTCGAACCACCCAGTGCGCATCGAGACTGACTTCGGCAACGACATCACCGTGCGCTTCAAGGGCGTGAAGACTGTCGACGTCGAATCCATCAACAACGGCCGCTGGGCCAAGACCGAGCCGCAGCGCAAGTCGGTGAGTGAGGACTGCTCGCCGTCGTCTGGCGCGCCGGGCTTCACGACGTCCGATACCCGCGTGATCAAGGACCTCTCCGGCAAGGAGATCTCCCGGGAGACCACCACCACGGTCTATGACCCGCAGCCCATCGTTACCTGTGGTTAAGCCATGACCCGGCCGATGCACACCGCGGTGAAGGACCCGGCGGACGTCGATCAGCTGGCCCAGCACCCAGTGAAGTTTGGTCGCGTCGCCGGCCTTTTCGCAGCCCACCGCGGCACGCTGCTTGTGGTGGTAGCGCTCATCATCGCGACGTCTGGGCTGACGGTGGTGCAGCCTTTCTTGGTGCGCCGCACCGTGGACGAGGCCATTCCCAACCACGACACCGCACTGCTGTTGTGGCTGGTGGGCGGCATGCTGGCCATCACCGTGGTCTCTCAGGCCATCGGCGTTATCCAGTCCTTTTTATCCGCGCGGGTGGGGCACACCATCATGCACGAGCTGCGCACGCAGGTCTTTGCCAACCTGCAGCGCCAATCGCTGCAGTTCTTTACCAATAACCGGGGCGGCGAGATCCAATCCCGCCTGACCAATGACATCGCGGCGATGCGCGGCATGGTGACCACCACCGCGACCTCCGTGGCTAGCAACCTCACCATGACGGTGGCCACGTTGGTAGCGATGGTGGCGCTTTCGCCCACCCTCTCGCTGTTGTCCTTGCTGGTGCTGCCACCCGCCGTGTGGCTCACCCGCCGCGCCGCCGTGCTGCGCCGCAGCCTTATGGAGAAAAACAGCCGCGCGCAGGCGACGTTGCAGCAGACCATTTCGGAGAACCTGTCCGTGTCCGGCATGCGCCTGGCGGCCACGCTGGGCGCGCAGGAGAGGGTCTATAGCGCGTTTGAGAAAACCTCCCGCTCCCTCATCCGCTTGGAGCTGGAATCGCAGCTGGCCGGGCGCTGGCGCATGGCGCTGACCCAAATCATTTTCGGGGTCATGCCGGCGCTGATTTACCTGGTGGCCGGCTTGCGCCCGGGGATTACGATTGGCACCCTCATCGCGTTTAGCACCCTGCAAACCCAAATCTTCCGCCCGATTACCGGCCTGCTCAACGTCGGCGCGCAGTGGGTGGCGTCCATGGCGCTGTTCAGCCGCATCTTCGAGTACCTGGACCTGGAGCCCGAACTCAAGGAGGCCACCCGGCCCGCCCAGCTTGCCGACGCCTCCCTCACCCTCCACCACGTTTCCTACCGCTACCCCGGCACCAACACCGACGCGCTGAGCGATGTCTCCCTCACCATCCCCGCCCACACCACCACGGCCCTGGTGGGGCATACCGGTTCCGGTAAGTCCACCGTCGCCGCACTGTTGGCGCGCCTTGCCGATCCGACCGAAGGCACCGTGCACCTGGGCGGGGTAGACCTGCGTGACATTCCGCCGGCGCAGCGCGCGGCGGTCATCGGAGTGGTCTCCCAGGAGACCTACCTCATTCACGGCACGGTACGAGAGAACCTCCTCTTCGCGCAGCCCGATGCGAGCGAGGAGCAGATGTGGGCGGCCCTGCATGCCGCCCGCGTGGACGAGGTCATCGCCGCGCTTCCCGACGGGTTGGATACTCTCGTGGGATCGCGTGGCTACCGCTTCTCCGGCGGTGAGCAGCAGCGCCTCTCGCTGGCCCGCACGCTGCTGCGCCAACCCCAGGTGCTCATCCTGGATGAGGCCACCTCGGCCCTTGACAACGAAACGGAGCGCGCCATCCAGGACGCAGTGCTTGGAGCGGACGCCACCCGCCTGGTCATTGCGCACCGTCTGTCCACCATCCGTGACGCCGACCAAATCATCGTCCTCGACGCCGGCCGCGTAGTCGAGCGCGGCACCCACGCCGAGCTGCTTGCGTGCGGCGGTGCCTATGCGGCGCTCCTTCGCGCCGCCGACGAGACCTAAAGCAAAACCCAGCCTGAGCTGGGTAAATAAGTGGAGCCGACGACGGGAATCGAACCCGCGCCAGCAGCTTGGGAAGCTGCAGTTCTACCATTAAACTACGTCGGCGCAATGCAGAATCTGCATCGCAGTAAAGCTTAGCACCGCCGCCGCCCGAGGCCATAAAAGACCCAGTGGGGAGGTAGACTGTGTGCCGTGCTTCTTTCCGATCGTGATATTCGTGCCGCCATCGACTCAGAGGGGCCTGATGCCTTGGGCATTGAGCCTTATGACGCAGAGATGGTCCAGCCTTCCTCAATCGATGTGCGCCTAGACAAGTTCTTCCGCGTGTTTAATAACTCGCGCTACACGCATATCGACCCCAAGCAGGAGATGCCGGACCTCACCAGCGAGGTGGAGGTGGCTGAGGGGGATGCCTTCGTGCTGCATCCGGGTGAGTTTGTGCTCGGCGCAACGCTGGAGAAGTTCACCCTGCCCGCGAATTTGGCTGGACGCTTGGAGGGCAAGTCCTCCCTGGGGCGCTTGGGCCTGCTGACGCACTCCACGGCCGGATTCATTGATCCGGGTTTCTCCGGACACATCACGCTCGAGTTGTCTAACACCGCGAACCTGCCCATTACCTTGTGGCCGGGGATGAAAGTGGGCCAGCTGGCTATCTTCCAGATGTCCTCGCCGGCGCAGGCCCCGTATGGTTCCGGCGCACTGGGGTCGAAGTACCAGGGCCAGCGCGGGCCTACACCGTCGAAGTCCTATCTGAACTTCCGTTAAACTTTTCGTTCTCGCCGCGCGCTTCAGGTCAACCGCGCCTAAAATTCCCGGTTATGCGTATGACTGTGATTGGTACCGGCTACCTGGGTGCGACGCACGCCGCCTGCATGGCGGAACTCGGCCACGAGGTACTCGGTGTAGATGTTGATGAAAGCAAGATTGCAGCTCTCAAGAACGGCCGCGTGCCGTTCTACGAGCCCGGTCTTCCGGAGGTGCTCGAGCGCAACATCGAGTCTGGCCGCCTGGGCTTTTCCACCAGCTATGACGACGCCGCGGAATTCGCCAACCTGCACTTCCTCGGCGTAGGAACGCCGCAGGCCCACGGCTCCTATGCGGCGGACCTAACCTACGTGAAGTCCGTCATCACGGAGCTCGTGCCGCGCCTCAAGGGCGAGCACATCATCTTCGGCAAGTCCACCGTCCCCGTGGGCACCGCAGCGGAGCTGCAGAAAATGGCGGATGAACTCGCCCCGGAGGGCACCAGCGTGGAGATTGCCTGGAACCCGGAGTTCCTGCGCGAGGGCTATGCCGTCAAGGACACCATCACCCCGGACCGTATCGTCCTCGGCGTCGGCGAATTCGCCGAAAGTAGAGCCGAAGAGGTCGCCCGCGAGGTCTATGCCCAGCCGCTGGCACAGAACACCCCGTTCATCGTGACCGACCTGCAGACCGCCGAGCTAGTCAAGGTCTCCGCCAACGCCTTTTTGGCCACCAAGATTTCCTTCATCAACGCGGTCTCTGAAATCTGCGAGATTGCCGGTGCGGACGTGGTCAAGCTTGCCGACGCCATCGGCTACGACGAGCGCATCGGCCGCAAATTCCTCGGTGCTGGCCTCGGCTTCGGCGGCGGCTGCCTGCCCAAGGATATCCGCGCCTTCATGGCGCGCGCCGGCGAGCTGGGTGCGGATCAGGCGCTGACCTTCCTGCGCGAGGTCGACGCCATCAACATGCGCCGCCGCGATCGCGTCGTGGACCTGGCCAAGCAGGCTTTCGATGGATCCCTCCTCGGCCACCGCGTCACCGTTCTGGGCTGCGCCTTCAAGCCCAACTCCGATGACGTCCGCGATTCGCCGGCGCTCTCCGTGGCCGGTTCGCTCTCCCTGGCTGGTGCCGCCGTCACGGTCTATGACCCGGAGGGCATGGAGAACGCCAAGAAGGTATTCCCAACCCTCAATTACGCGCCGACTGCCGACGCCGCCCTCAAGGACACCGAGCTGGTCATCCTCGCCACCGAGTGGCAGGAATTCCGCGACCTCGACCCGGCGGAGGCCGGCGAGCTCGTGGCCCGCCGCCACATCATCGACGGCCGCAACGTGCTGGACGTCGACAAGTGGCGCAGCGCCGGCTGGACCCTCGATGCTCTGGGGCGCGTCCTGCCGGCCTAATGCCTACAATCGCCGAATGCGTTGTCTCATCGCCCTTGGGGGTGGGCGGTGATTCCTAATTGAGGATTCGGTGCAGAGCTTTGGTCGCCTTTGAATGAAAAGGGGGCGAGTCGTCTACTTCTGACAGCAGTTTTTCAGCTTCCGCAAAATCGAAGCTGAAAAATACTGTCAAGAGTATCGGCTATTTGAGAGTTAATGGGAAGTATTTCAAGGGTCAAAGGGGGTAAAGGCCTGAGTTATAGTTCCAGTACAGCACCTATTCGGCACCCCCGAAAAGGGTCCTGAATGTTACTGGTGTTCCGCAACTATGTGCGAGATTCAGGGTTGGGTGAATGTCTGCAAGTTTTAAGTGTATGTCGGTGTCCAGCCTATATTTATGCTGGTTATTGTTGCGGCCGTGGTGACGGATAGTCGTGGGTTATGGCTGGATGAAGTTTGAATCCATCAAAAAGATGTAGTATCGGGCTGTCGTGCAGGCAGTTGGGTGACAGGGGAAATCGACTTAATTTTAAGCAAGTGGTAAGGTTTCAAATGGAGCCCAAGCTGGGCCCAGAAAACTTGAGAAGTTCTTGAGCACTCAATTTTCTCTCATCGCTGACCGCAACGGGCCCAGCGAATACTGAATCTCCGAAAGGAATCTCACCATGGCACTTGTCATTAAGAAGACTGCCGCAATCGCCATCGCAGCGGGTCTCACTTTTGCTGGCTCCGCAGGATTGGCTATTGAGAATGCAGCCCCGGCCGCTGCACAGGCGGAGCAGCCGGGCAACGAGGCTGGCTACTCCTTGACCATCACGAAGCGTGACCTCAATGGAGACAACTACGGGACGTCTAATGGTTCGAAGCTGGATGAGGCTAAGATCCCGGGTAAGACCCCAGATACTCCTGCAGGCTTCAAGTTCTCGATCATTCGCGTAACTCCAGCTACGGGTGCTGACAAGAATGATGCTTCGAAGGCCACTCCTGTTGAAGGTGCAACTGCTCAGGAAGGCACCACTAACGACCAGGGTGTCATCGAGTTCACCGGCCTTGAGGAAGGCGTCTACCGCGTCTCCGAGCTTGAGGTTCCAGCAAATTCTGGCTTCGTTCCCGGGCCTGACTTCTTGGTTTCCGTACCCGTTACCAATGAGAACGGCACTGGCCTGATCAATAACGTTCACGTTTACCCGAAGAACACCCGTGCTGGCATTGAAAAGACCGTTCAGGATAAAGACAAGCACGGTGGTCAGGACTACACCTACACCATCAGCTCTGACATTCCGAAGGCAGTTTCGAGCTTGGACAAGCTTGTAAGCTACCGAGTTGTAGATGCTCTCGATGGTCGTCTCGAAGCTCCGACTGCTGACAAAATTGAAGTTCGCCTGGGCACCAGCTGGGATAGCGCAACCAAGGTGGATTCGAAAAACTACGATGCTGTCATCACTCCCGCACCGTCGGCAGACGGGAAGCACAACATCAACCTTCAGTTCAATGACGAAGGCCGTGCCCTCTTGGCTGGACAGAAGGCGGGCACCAAGGTTCTGACCCGCATCACTACGAAGGCGCCTAAAGACGTTGAGGTCATCCCTAACAAGGCCCAGCTGTATTTCAACACCGGTAATGGTGAAGGTGAGTACAAGCGTGAGTCCGAAGAAGTAAAGACCTACTGGGGTACCCTCAACATCAACAAGGTTGGTGAGGACGGGACGACCCCGCTTCAGGGTGCAGAGTTCCGCCTGGTGAAGTGCCAGGCCGGTGACGGCGGCTACACCCAGGTTCAGGGCACCAAGGAACTGACCGTCAACGATCAGTCTTCCTGGACCACTGGCAAGGACGGCAAGATCTCCATCACTGGAATTCACGCCACCGACTTTGCCAACAATGCCGATGACAACACTCTGCTGTGTGCACAGGAGACCAAGGCTCCGACCGGCTTCCAGCTTGATGAGCGTTTGGTTCCGTTCGTAATTAAGCGCACGGACGAAGGCACCCAGACTGCTCCGAACGTTACCGGCATGAACGGCATCGAGAACGTGAAGGTCGAGAACCTTGCGTACTCCTTCGACCTGAAGAATAAGCCGAGCGACCGTTTCCTCCCGAACACCGGTGGTATGGGTATCACCGCTCTGGTTCTCGCTGGTCTCGCCATTGTGGGCGCCGGCGTATTCGTTGCCCGTCGTAACGCTGCTTAAGCGTGCTGTGCATTGCTGGTCTAGCGGCCACTGAACGCTAAACCAGCATGCGGCGTACCCACGCGGGGAGGCGCCTTTCAAAAGTATCCCCGCCCCTTTTAAACAAAGATTGGACACAGCATGAGCATCGCAACGCGCACACCTGCGCACAAGCACAGGCAGCAGCGCTCGCTAATGCAGCGTGTCGTTCTGCCCGTCGTTATCATTCTCGCCGGTCTATGCGTGCTCATGTACCCAGTCTTGGCTACGCAGTGGAACAACCACCTCCAGCAGCAAGTCACTGAGGAGTACGAGCAGGAGTTCCGGGATGCTTACCATGCTCAAGAGGCCAGTGAGCAGGTTGAGGCGGCGCGCAGCTACAACGCCGCGCACACCAACGGCCCGATTTTGGACCCGTGGCTTACTCGCATCAGCGAAGACAATATTGAATACCAGGAGTACCTCGACCAGCTCAGCGGTGCACCGGCGATGTCCCAAGTTGTCATCCCCGCTATCGACGTAAAGCTGCCGCTTTACCACGGCACTAAGGACTCCACCCTGCAGCGCGGATTAGGCCACCTCTATGGGACGTCTCTTCCCGTCGGAGGCGAGGGAACTCACGCGGTTATCACCGGTCACTCGGGTCTGACTAATGCAACCATGTTTGATGACCTTGAAGAGCTTAAAGCGGGCGATGCGGTTTATATTTCTACGTTTGGCGAGCGAATGAAATACCAAGTCTATGAGACCGAGGTTGTTTTGCCGGACCAAGTAGACAACCTGCGTGCAGATGGTGATCGTGACTTGCTGACCCTTATCACCTGTACTCCCTACGGCATCAACACCCACCGTTTGCTTGTTCATGCGGAACGCGTGCCGATGGACCCGGACGAAGAGCAGCTTATCGACGAATCCGCCTCCATCTTCCAATGGTGGATGTGGTTGTTGTTGGGTATCTCCCTCCTGGTCCTCATAGGACTCATCTGGTGGGTCTACCGGGAAAGCAGAAAAGCACTCACGCCGAGGAAGCTCAAGAGGAAAAGGAATCATAATGCGTAGGACCAAATACGTAGCGGCGATTGCTGCAGCAACAGTACTATCCTCGGGGCTCTTCCTACCCGCAGCAGATGCCCGCGTGATTAGTGGAAATGATCGAGGAATTGTTGCAGAAAGCGTCGATTCGCAGCGCTCAATCTCACTGGTAGTAGAGAAGGTCGCCACGAATCCTTTCGATCCTGTTCCCGCCGGTGAGAAGCCTCCTGCAATTTCTGGTGCAACCTTTACCTTGTCGGAAGTTAAAGGCATCGATGTCACCACATCTGCTGGCCGAGCAGCGGCCAAGAACATGGAGCTCGATGATGCTCGTGCTCAGGGCCTCGTGCGTGTCGCATCCCAAACAACTGGGGATGACGGACGTGCTCACTTCGAACGCCTTAAACCAGGGCTCTATCTTCTCGAAGAAGACGAACCGGACAGCGCGTTCGATTATCATGTCTCATCCCCCAAGTTGATTATTCTGCCTCTGGCCAATCTTGAAGGAACATCGTTCACTTATGAGAACGTCGTGGTGACTAAGTGGGATAAGGACAAAGATGTTCCTCCTCCGTCGACAACTCCGGTAACAACGCCCCGAGATACTCCGCCACCAGAAGACACTCCGCCGCACAATCCTGGCACCCCTTCGAAAGAAACGACACCCCGAGTTCCAACCGGGCCGCATGAAGAACCCCCCACGAGCGAGCCGCCAGTCTCAAGCAACGGCGACTCCCCACTGGCGTCGACAGGTGCGAACGTTCTCTGGGCCGTAGGCCTCGGCAGCATGCTCGTACTACTCGGTGCCGTACTCGCACGGCGCAACGGAAACAAGCAAACACAGTAAACCGCGGACTCTAGGAAAGAACGATTATGCGAAACTTTAAAAAGCCTGCAGCACGTACTGCGAGCTCGCGTACCCGCAACGCGATACGAGGAGTCTCCGCTGTGGTTGCTTCCTTCGCCCTTGCCGTGGGCCTAGGAACCTATCCGGTTGAGGTATCGGCGCAAGAATCCGTTTCCCCTTTAGAAACAGAGCCTGCCGAAACTGAACAGGTGGTTACGGTAAAGCGGGAGAAAAATGTAGACCGCATCACCGTCGAGGACCCCCAGGGGTACGCATGGGATTTTGGGTTCAAAGCTTCCTTGGAGGATGTGTTTGCCATCAAGCGTGTTGGCAAGGGTGAGATCAAGGAGATCCGCAAGGTAACTATTGACGGGCATGAGATTGAACCTGAGTTCTACGGATTCGTGAACGCCGATAAGAACAATGACAAGGACGCTGACGATCAGGAAAGCTACTTGGCCTTTGATATCCAGGCGTTGTACTCGGCTCCTCCGCGCATGGTTGAGTTTGAGGTTGAGACCACGGATGAGGCTGAGTACTCCGTAGCTGAAGCCGACGAAGTACCGTCCAAGGAGGAACTCAAGGAATCTGGTTTCGGTATGAAGGCCTCCGAGACCATTGCAGAAGAATCAACGGAATCCGAGGCCGATACTAATGCACCTGAAGAAGCCGATGCTTTAGAGCTGTCCCCAGAGTCGACCAACGGTGGACGTCTTCGTGCAGCGCAACCGGGTCCTGTTTATGGTCAGCCGGGCGTATACGACCAAGAGCTGTCGCTGTCCAATCCCCAGCCGAAATTCCTCAACGGCAATCCAGAGTTGGGCATGACCGTGAACGAAACCGGTGAATGGCGGATGACAAGGTTCGCTATTAAGAAGGACCGAAATGATTCCAATACCAAGTCGATCACGGGCCCCGTTCGCATCCGCGTTGTGCGCAATGGCACGACTGTTGTAGACCGTACCTTTGAGGATCTCTATGAGAAGGAATGGAATTGGAATTCTCTTAATAAGTCTTATGACACGGAATTCCAGCTCATTCCGAAGGTGACTGATCTATATTTCCAAGGTGGCGACATCATCATCTTTAACCCAGTCGCACCTCCGAATGGCACGTATGCAGTGCAAATCTGGGGCCAGGACATGGACAATGAGTCCCAAGGCCACCGGGTCAATGTCACCGGCAACGGGGTTGAGTTGTCGGAACAGAAGACCGAGGGTGAGGACCCGTATAAGACTACGTTTACGGTGAAGGAGAACTCTCTCTTCGAGAATGCTCACCTCACCCTGAGTCCTTCCGCGCGACTCGAAGACGTTTACTTTGAACTGCCCATTGAGGGTTTGGGAGATGGTGTCACGCTTGAACACGAGGTAAAAACGTATTCGGATCGCGTCGAAATCACATGGTTCCCAACCAAGGATGGACAGCGGCTCAGCTCGGTCAAAGTTGCGAAGGATTCCCAGGTTGTTCTCCGCACCTCGTACCGTTCGGAGCCTACCCGCTCGGAAGATCTCGTCATTAACGGCTCGCGTGACAAGGACTGGGTGATTGAGCCTGAGCCAGGGCTTCCGATTGCCCCGATTGAAGAGAAGGATGTTCCCCCAGTAACTCCTTCAGGCGAGAAGTGTACCCAGCGCGATACAAAACCCGACAGCCGTCAGCCTGCTCGTAGCCTTACTGCTAGTGAGGCTCTGTACGGCACGAGGCGGTTTGTGGTGGCCAGCCCGAACAGTAGTAAAGACCGTATTTCTTCGCAGCTCTACCTGCAAGTACAAGATGAGACGGGAAACTATAAGACCCACGAAGTCGGGCCGAAAAGCGGATGGGTTTACAACGCAATCGCTTACAACGATAAAGATAACTACATCTATGCGATTAGTGAGCCTAGGACTGTAGATTCTGTCGGCCACATCGAGGACCCGTGTTTCCCTGCTGGGCATTTGCTTCAGATTAACCCCTACACTGGTGAGGTTTTCGACCTCGGACGCGTGCAAGGATTCCTTGGCGAATTACCTGAGCACGCTAGCAAAGTCGGTGAATACTCCAATGATCTAGGCAGCGGCATCAACGCGGGTACCTTCGACTCGAATGGAAAGTACTGGGTAGCTGCGTCATCAAGCTGGGGAGCCGGACGGCTCTACGAGGTTGACCTCGATCGGCTCACAGCAACTTCTAAGAATAAATTCCCCGCAAAACAAGCGGCTGCTACGCCATGGTCCATCGGACAAAATTACCGTACCGTATCTGAGGACATCGTAGCTCTTTCGGATGCCCCCAACTATGCGTGGGGAATT
Organism: Corynebacterium sp. HMSC072A02; assembly: GCF_001810085.1. NCBI lineage: Bacteria > Bacillati > Actinomycetota > Actinomycetes > Mycobacteriales > Corynebacteriaceae > Corynebacterium > Corynebacterium sp. HMSC072A02. The sequence continues at coordinate 108,254 of NZ_KV799832.1, forward strand.
CAAAGCGGGTGGGCAAACCCAAGCACTCCGCAAAAGATCTGGCTTGAACGAATCAATCTCTCCACTGGCAAAGTTGATCGCATCGATATCACTAACCTGACTATGCCGTCCGGCCAGACCCTGTTTGGTTTTCTCGGGAACCCGAATAAAGCGCCGGTATGGGGACAAGGATGGGCAGAATCTGGCGATACCTTGGCCTTTGGCTTGGGCGGTAGCTCTTCCAAAGGGGGCGTAAGCCAAATTGTGGAAATCAAGGTCGGTAATGCTGCGGCCAGCATCGGAAGTGTGAAGCCGAGAATTGTTGGGACGAGAACTGCGCCCAGTTCTTATAACACTGACGGTACATCGGCAATTGCCCCTGATACCGTGCCTGAGCCGGTTGATCCTTTGGTGGAAAAGGATGCTGTTGAGGATCACGCAATTGCTAACGGCGATGGCACCTACAACCTGAAGTACACAATTACCGTGACCAACCCAGATAAAAATATGGGCGCAATCTATGACGAGGTTGTTGATAAGCCGGAGTTTCCGAACTCAGTGAAAATTCTGAAGACCTCGTGGACCAAGACTGATGAATTTGGTCGCAAGGCGGGATCCGGAATTCAGCAAGGAGCCGGCCCGTTCAAGCTGGCTGGATACGCTGAAATCCAACCTGCGGGTACCAAACAGTTTGGTCAAACCAGTAACGGTAAGCACGTCTTCGAAGTCGAGATGCAGGTGGCGATCGACGCAAATGCTGCAGCACCTAAAACTGGTGAATGCAAACCTGGACAAGGTTTCTTCAACACTGCCATTGTTGGAAATAAAGAAGATGATGGCTGTGTTCCTTATCCGGAAGAAGGAACCGATACGGTTCGTCTGCACCTAGCCAAGATTTCAAGCGATGATCTCAACAAGGAGAACGTCCTTGCTGAGGCAGAGAAGCTCAAGACCGCGGAGTTCGAGCTGCGTACGCTCGACAATGAGGGCAACGAGACGGGTGTTGCTACGAAGCTAACTTTGAATCAGGAAACCGGCACTTTTAGCTCGGAGGAACTCAAGCCGGGGCATTACCGCCTCGTTGAGACTAAGGCTCCGGAGTCCTACAGCCTGCTTACAAAGCCAATTGACTTCAGGGTGTCTGTGAGCGGTCAGGGCAAGGACGTGAAGGCGGATATTACCTTCGACGACCCAGAGGGCATTGAACTCATTGCTCAAGAGGTGGATTACAGCAAGGCTCCGAGCCAATGGAACCTTTCTTCAAAGGACGTGGTGATGACAGTCGCCAACGTATTCCAAGGCGATCTTCCCAAGACAGGCGGCGTTGGTTTGTGGGTACCAACGTTGGTTGGTCTGACCATCATCGGTCTCGGCGTGCTTCTCGCGACGCGACGCCGCCAGCTGAGCTAGAACCCACCCCTCAGGGGATGAGCACCCGAAAACACTAGAGGTGTTGTGAGAGGAAACCTCACAGCGCCTGTTGTGTTTTGCTACGAGGCTGAGGGAGAACGCTAAGAAGGTGTTCCCGACGTTGAATTACGTGGCGTCGGCAAGCGAGGCACTCAAGGACACCGAGCTGGTCATCCTCGCTACTGAGTGGCAGGAATTCCGCGACCTCGACCCGGCTGAGGCCGGCGAGCTCGTGGCCCGCCGCCACATCATCGATGGGCGCAACGTGCTCAGCGTCGATGCTTGGCGCGAGGCCGGCTGGACCGTCGAGGCGCTTGGTCGCGTCCTTCCGGCACAGTAAACGCCGCAATCGCGGTGGTCAGCGGTACCGCAAGTGTCAAGGCCATCGCGCCCAGCAGGGAGCGCAGAACCTCCGTGGCGACGAGGTCACTGGAGAGGATCTGCAGGGCTGGGCGCTGCGCCGCCGTGATGAGCATCAGCAGGGGAAGGGCCGCGCCGGTATAGGTCAGCACGATGGTGTACACCATGGAGGCGATATGGTCGCGGCCCACTTTCATCGCTGAGGTAAAGAGCGTGCCGGGCCGCGCGGCCGGATCGGCTGCGTGCAGCTCGCGCACGGTGGAGGCCTGCGCCACCGCGATGTCGTTGAGGCTGCCCAGCGCGCCCACAATGAACCCGCACAGCAGCACGCCCACAACGGGCACCCCGGGCATGTAGAGCAGCAGCTTGAGATTATCCTCCGAGCTGGAACCCGTCAGTGCCGTGCTGCTTATCGACGCCCACCCCAACGCCCCCGACAACCCCAGCGCCACCAATGCTCCTCCTAAGGCGGAGGCTGATTTCCAGTTCACGCCGTGCACGAGAGGAACGGCGAGGAAAAGGATGGCCGCGCAGGTAACGAGCGCCAGCGGCAGCGCCGAATGGCCCTCGATGAGGGAGGGGATGAGGTAGAAGAAGACGATGGCCAAACTGATACCTAGGCCCAGCAGTGCTCGCAGCCCATGCCAGGCGGCGAAGCCGACGATAACAAGGGCCGCGATAATAGCCCATAACGCAAGGTTTCCACTGCGCTGAAAATCAGCGAAGGCATAGGTGCCATCCGCGGAATAGGAAAGCACTATCTCATCGCCCTGGTTTAGGGTCGGGTCACTGGCCAAGCCGTGGAAGATGAGTTGGGTTTTGCGCCCCGTGTCCTCGCCGGAGGTCAGATCTATCAGTGCGCGGGTGCAGCCGGTGTCCTCGCTCGCGGCGGGAATCAGCGGGGCTTCGTCGAAAGCCCGGCCGGCATGGGGATCGCTGCAAAGATGATGATCGATGCGGTCGACGGTTCCGGTCACCTGTGGCTGATTGAGCGCATAGGTAGCGAAGAAATCGGCGCTGGTGTGCTCGGATGGCGGGGTGGTGGGGCGTAGTAGAAACAAACCCGCAAGCGTTATCAGGGCGGAGAGGCTAAGAAAACTGATGAGCCCAGTACGCCACGGATTCAGGTTAGTCATGCCTATCATTGTGAATGAGTTTCATTAAAAAGAAAACTAATGATGACGCGATCAACAAGTTATCCACAGGCTGGCGGCGGCGCCGTTGTGCGGTGCGGGTGGGGCGTTTAGCGTTGCTGGCATGAACCTTGTGGAAGCGCATCTTCGCAGCCAGGCGGCGGGCATCGAGCTCGTCGCCGGCGTTGCGGGGCTCAGCTTTGAGCAGCTGCGGGCATGGGGTCCGGAGTCTGCGGCACGCTCTCTGCTGGCGCTTTTCGACGTCTACTTTGCCTCCACCTCCTTCACCCGTAAACAGGCGCGTGCCGTTGCGGCCGCCCGTGCCAATGGGCACGACCTTCCCACGTTGCTTCTCATTGAACGCTTCGCGGGAAGGCTGAAGAAGCAGCGCCAGGCGTGGGATCTGCGCATTGAGCTGTGCAGAATCGCTGGCGATGAGAAGGCCGTGGCCCGCTATGCGCGCAAGCGCATTCGCGAGCTCAGCCCGCCGCCCGCGCCGAAGCCGGGCGTGACAATTCGCCGGGGAAAGGAGCTATCCAAGCTCACGCTCACGGCCCCGGCGGCGCTCATCGAGGACCTGCGCCCCAACATCGATGAGGACGATCCAGTCGGCTCATTCACGGCTGCGTTTCGCGAGGGCCGCCTTGCCCGCCCCGTTGCCCAGACCCTCGCCGTTATGGAGCTTCCCGAGTACGCCACAATCCTGGGTCGCCTCGGTGATCCCTCCACTCCGCGCCCCGATTCCGCGGCTCCAATACCCCCAATTTCTACTTCGGACCAGCCCTGCGCCGACGAGTCTCGGGACAACGCAGCCCCAGACCTCGGGGATATCGTGATTCAGCTATCCAACGGCGCCAAGATCACGGGCAAAGAGCTCATCGAGCGCGAGCTCGCCGAAGAAGGCCTCGTCATGATTGTTGACCGCGTCAAAGGCCCCGTGGAACTCCACCGCACCCAGCGCGTCGCCTCGGAGAAGCAGCGCATCATGGCCTGCGGTGAGCAACCCACCTGCGCCTGGGATCGCTGCCTGTGCGGCGCCGATTATTCCCAGATACACCACATCACAGAATGGAGACACGGCGGCGAAACGAACCCCGAGAACCTCACTCCGCTGTGCAAATACCACAACGCCATCAATGGCCTCCCGGGTCGCGGCCGCATTGTGCGCGAAAACGGCAAGATAAAATGGGTACCGGCTGGGCCCCGCGATCCGCGTGAACCGGCCCACCCGCATCGCGCGCCGCGCGCTCAGCGCATCCGGGAGCATCGTGACGGCACCGCAAGCCAAAGCTGTACTGAGCCAAGCGCCCGCACACCCGCCGCGCCGCCGGCATCCACACCTTCCGAGCCGGGAAGCCCCGCTCCGCCCGACCGCTAGTGCTCGAGGCAAGGGGCCTCGCACGCTTTTGCGCTGAGCGCGCCCCTTTACGCCTGCCCGATCGTGGGAAGCCTGGCCGTCAGTAGCGTGCAGGGCTACTGGCGGTAGCTCACCAGGAAGTTGCCGAGCCGCTCGATCGCGTTCTCCAGCTGCGAAGCCCACGGCAGCGTGACCACGCGGAAGTGATCCGGCGTAGGCCAGTTGAAGCCGGTGCCCTGCACCATGAGGATCTTCTCTGCGCGCAGGATGTCGAGCATGAGCTTCGCGTCATCGTGAATCTCATACACCTCCGGGTCGAGGCGCGGGAAGCAATACAGCGCGCCCATCGGCTTCGTCACGGACACGCCCGGAATCTCGTTGAGCTTCTCGTAGGCAATGTTGCGCTGCTTGAGCAAGCGCCCGCCCTCACCGGTGAGCTCATAAATCGACTGCCGCCCACCAAGTGCGACCTGAATCGCGTGCTGCGCCGGTACATTCGGGCACAGGCGCGTGCCCGCCAGCAAATCCAGGCCCTCAATGAAACCGCGGGCATGGGACTTCGGGCCCGTCAGCACCATCCAGCCCGCGCGGTAGCCGGCCACGCGGTAGGCCTTCGACAGGCCATTAAACGTGATCGTCAGCAAGTCCGGCGCCAGGGAGGCAATCGAAATGTGCTTCGCACCGTCATAAAGAATGCGGTCATAAATCTCATCCGCCAGAATCAGCAGATTGTATTCGCGTGCTACCTCAACGATTCTCTGCAGCGTTTCACGCGAGTACACAGCACCCGTCGGGTTATTCGGATTAATGACCACAATTGCCTTGGTCTTCTCCGTTACTTTTGCGCGAATATCCTCAATGGACGGATTCCAATCATCCTCTTCATCGCACAAATAGTGCACGGGCGTGCCACCCGCCAGCGACGTCGCCGCCGTCCACAGGGGGTAGTCAGGGGCGGGGATGAGAACCTCATCGCCGTCGTCAAGCAGCGCCTGCGTGACCATCGAAATCAGTTCGGAGACGCCGTTGCCCAGGTACACGTCATTGACGTCGAAGCTGGGGAAATCCTCCAGCTCATAGCGCGTCACAATCGCGCGACGCGCCGGGATAATTCCCTTCGATGTGGAGTAGCCCTGGGAGGTCGGCAGCGCCGCAATCATGTCGCGCATGATGACGTCCGGCGCATCGAAACCAAACACTGCCGGGTTGCCGGTGTTGAGCTTCAAAATGCTGTGCCCGTCGAGCTCCATGCGCTCGGCCTCCGTGGAAACCTCGCCGCGAATATCGTAGGCAACGCCTTGTAGTTTGGTGGATTGATCAAAAATCCGGTTGTGTGTCATGCCGGATATGTTACTTCTGGTTCCACTGCTCCAGCTTGCGTTTGGCCAGATTCATCGCATCGCCGGTGATTTCGCTTGCTTGACGACGCCTCTCCGCCCATTGCGCCTGCTCCAACGCCCGCATCTGCGCGCGTTCCTCCGCGCCCGCGGCCTTGAGCTCGCGCATGCGCTGGCGCTCGATCTGGCGCGGCGACGGGCGATGCCAGGATTCCGGGCCCACCTTGGCCACGTACAGCATGATCCACAGCGCAGGGATGAGGAAGAGCAATCCCGTTCCGGTCAGCGCGGCGGTGACGCCGGACATGGCACCGAAAGATGCAATCGAGCCGAACAACAACCCCAGCGTGCCCACCATGGCCGTGGCCAGTCGAGGCTTCTTCGTAGCCTGGTAGGCGCGCTCCATCTCACCTTGGGAGTAAATCTTGAGCTCCGTGCTGGCCTTGGTGGGGATATCCATGAAGACGGCCGCCAGCTCGCGGCGAGTCGTCGCCTCCATTATCGCGTCGGTGCGCTGTTCAAACTCGTCCATCGATAGACGGCCTTCACCCAAGGCCTGGGCGAGGTCGTTGACGGCGTTGGTCCGTTCGGCGTCGGAAAGCCGCATGCTGAAAGGATTAGTCACAATAGCCATCCTAACAGCCTATTTAGCTTGCTCCTTTTCGCGCACGAGGCCGGAGAGGAACGGGAAGATTGCGACGGTGAGGGCACCGCCGGCGATGAAGATCGAGGCCATTTCTGTATCGACGATGCCCGAACCCACCGCAAGCGTCATCACCGCCACGATGATGGGCAGGCCGGTTGCCGCATAGAGCGCCACTTGGAGGCGCTCGCGGGTGGTTTCGACGTCGGAGCCCGTGTGGTGGATATTTTCGCGCAGGAACACTGGCAGGCCGCGGGTCACCAGGATAAGAAGCGGGATGCCGAGGACCTTGAGGGGCTCGTCCACGATGACCTTCCAGTCAATCGCCATGCCGGAGACCACGAAGAAGACCGGGATGAGCATGGAATAAAACACCACGTCGAGGCGATTCTCCAAGCCCTTATGAAACTCATCGGGCACGATGCGGTTCAAGATGATGCCCGCAGCGAAGGCGCCCAGCACGATATCGAGCTCAAAAACGGCGGTGACCGCCATGAGGATGGCCAGAATCAAAATGATGAGGCGCATGATGGTTTGGTTGGTGGAGCCCGCCCCAGAGATGAATGCGTCCTTGAACCACGGCATGAGCGTCGTAATGGCAAAGGGCATGATGGCCACGGCGACCGCGATTGCGATGAAGGCCAGAAGAATCAACATTGTGGTCCACGTGGAGCGCGTTCCCAAAAGGAGCGCCATCGCGGTAATCGGCGCAACCTCACCGATGGCGCCGTGGATGACCACGGAATCGCCCACCCGCGTGCCAAGCAGCTTGTCCTGCTTGAGCATCGGCGTGATGGTGCCCAGTGCCGTCGACGTCAAAGCAATTGCCATGACGATGGCACCCGGGATGTCATCCATGAGGAAGTACGCGCCGACGCCACACACCACCATGCAGATGAGCCACGTGGACAGCCCCGTCGCGGCTTCCTTCGACTTCAGGCTGGCGAGGTCAATTTCAAAACCCGCAAGCAGGAACAGCGCGCCAACGCCAAGCTCCTTGAGCATCCCGATGCCGGGGTCTTCATGGGCCAGGCCCAACATCGATGGGCCGATGAGCATGCCGAAGAAAATCAACAGCGCCACGGCCGGCATCTTCTTGCCCAGGGCATGAGACACCAACGGCGCCAACAGCGCCACCGCCATAATCCATGCGAAGGACACCAGCGAGTTGGTGTAGTTGGTCTCGCCCGAGGCGAGGACGTAGGTTACGTCAGTTTGCATGGGGTAGAGCGTACCTGTGGGGTATCAGGCACGCCTACCCCGTGCGTTGGTGGTGTGGCCGACGTCGCACTAGTCGCCCTTGCTTGCCGACGCCCCCGGAGCCTTCGGCGCCCCCGGGGCACTGGGTGCCGCTGGCGCGTCTGGCACAGATGGTGCCTGAGGTGCGCTGGGTGCAGTTGGAGGTTTCGGTGCCGAAGGAGCAGCCGGGGCACTAGGCGCTGCGGGTGCCTTAGGTGCGCTGGGGGCCGCCGGTGCACCTGGGGCGGAAGGAGCGGTTGGGGTAGCCGGTGGTGTCGGAGCGGATGGAGCCGTTGGGGCCGCCGGTGGTGTCGGTGCGGACGGCGCCGCAGGAGTGCTGGGCGCAGTTGGAGGCGTCGGTGCCGAAGGAGTAGCCGGGGCACTAGGCGCTGCGGGTGCTTGCGGGGCGCTTGGTGCGGACGGCGCGGCGGGTGCGCTGGGGGCAGCCGGAGCCGCCGGTGCAATCGGAGCGCCAGGGGAGGAAGGAACCGTTGGAGCAGTAGGCACGGTTGGCGCGGACGGAGCTTGGGGCGCAGTGGGTGCTGCAGGAGCGCTGGGGGCAGCCGGAGGCGTCGGCGCTGCAGGTGCCTGCGGCGTGCTGGGCGCAGACGGCGTTGCAGGTGCTTGCGGCGCAGAGGGAGCGCTTGGTGCGGAGGCATTCTGCGGCGTAGGGGCCTGCGGAGAGCTTGTCGGGGCAGATTGCGCCGCGGGTCCTTTCGGGGAAGGCGCGTTGGAGACCGGCAGGCGGCGAGGCGTGTCGAGGAAGGCCTTCTCGCGCGGGGCGGGGAGGTCGCCGGAGGGGGCGATGGCGCTGCGCAGCATGAGCGCCACATCGCTGACCTGAGTTTCCGGCGCGATGGATTTCACGCCGCCCGTGAGCATGACGTTGCAGAACGGGCAGCCCGTCGCGATCTGTTCCGCGCCCGTTGCCACGGCCTGCTCCGAGCGGAACTCGTTGATGCGCTTGCCTAGCTTTTCCTCCATGAACATGCGCGCGCCACCGGCGCCGCAGCAGAAGGCCTCGTCGCGGTTGTGGTCCATCTCCGCCAGCGACGCACCGGTCGCCTCCACGAGCTCACGCGGCGGGTCGAAGACCTTGTTGTGGCGGCCCAGGAAGCACGGGTCGTGGTAGGTCACCGGCTTGCGGTCCTCCGGGGAGCGCGGCACCGGGACCAGGAGCTTCTCCCGCACCAAACGGTTAAGCAGCTGCGTGTGGTGCAGCACGTCGAAGTGGCCGTCGAAATCCGGGTACTCGTTGCGAATCGTGTTGAAGCAGTGCGGACACGTCGTGATGATTTTGCGCTGGCCTTTGGGGACGCCGGCGAAGGCGTCGTTAAGCGTGGCGACGTTCTGCTCCGCCATCACCTGGAACAGGAACTCATTTCCGGCACGGCGCGCCGGGTCACCGGTACAGGTTTCGCCCGTAGCCAACACACCGAACTTCACGCCCGCCGTGTGCAGCATGTCCACCACGGCGCGCGTCGTGGCGCGGCCCTTGTCGTCGTAAGTACCCGCGCAACCGACCCAGAACAGATACTCCAGGTCCGAAAAGTCTTCCGCGTCCTCACCAATAATCGGCACCTCGATGCCATCGGCACGCGCCTCATCGATCCACGCGCGGCGCTCCGAGGCGTTGCGACCCCACGGATTGCCCTTCGTCTCCATGTTCTTAAACAGTCCGGTCAGCTCCGACGGGAAGTCGGACTCCGCCAGCACCTTAAACCGGCGCAGGTCCGCCACGTGGTCGATGTGCTCGATATCCACCGGGCACTGGTCCACGCACGCACCGCAGTTGGTGCAGGCCCACAGGACGTCATCATCAATCGTGCCCGCCATCGCCAGCACGTTGAGCCCCTCATGCGGGTTGTAGTTATCCAGCGCGCCCTGGCGCAGGTCCATCATGAGCTTCTTCGGGCTCAGCGGCTTCTCAGTGTTCCACGCGGGGCACAGGTCCTGGCAGCGGCCGCATTCGGTGCAGGAGGAGGCGTCGAGAAGCATCTTCCAGCTCCCCGGTTCGAGGTCCTCCAGGTCCGGCGTGGGCACAGCCCCCAGCGCCTTCTCACCGTCCGCGTTGCGCTGGAAGAAGATGTTAAAGAAGGCCATGAAACGGTGCCACATCACGCCCCACTGGAAATAGCGCGCGATGCATGCGATGAACACCAGGCCCGTCAGCAGCTTCACCAGGGCAAAGAACTGCACCATGCTTGGCGACGCCTGCATAATCCCCGCCACACGCATAGTCAAGAAATCAGCCCACGGGGAGCCGCCGCCATAGGTGGCGATGGCGGAGGCCTTGACGGCGAGCATGCCCAGGCCCTCGAGGAGCACGATGGCCTCCACCAGGCGTGCGGGGAAGACCTGCGAATTATAGAAACGGCTGCCGCGCTCGGTGTGGCCGAGCTTGAGGCGCACGCCGATGAGGAAGCAGATGCCCAGCACGGTTCCGATGGCGAGGACCTCTTCGATGAAGTGGTAGACCGGCCAGTCGCTGAGCCACGGCCAGCCTTTATCGGGCGCGAAGGTTTGGATATAGGCCTCGAACCAGACGATGGCGCCGAAGAGGAAGCCCACCATCACGAGCCAGTGCGCGGCGTTGACCAGCGGCCGGCCCTTGAAGTGGGTATGGCCGAAGACTTCGATAAGCACGCGGCCGAGGCGCGCCAGGGGGCGGTCGGTACGGTTTAGCTGCGTGGGGCCGCCGGAGCGGATGAACCGAAACAGCGCCGTGAGGCGGTAGAAAAAGTACAGCCACACCGGGACCGATGCGGCGATGGCAACCCAGCCGAACATGCGCGCTCCTTTAATTGCTGCTGTGTGTGCCTCTTACCTTAAATCCTCGGCCCCGAAATCAGTGAGTCAGGATTCAGCTAGTGTTTTCGGAGGCCGAGAAATAAGCTGACGTGTATGGGAAGAATCAGTGCGCCGAAGGCGGCGGTGGGGCTTATCGCAGGATTTGCGGCTTTCGGCGTGACGGGGTTTGCAGTGGCGCAAGGCGGTCTGACGGCGAACCTGGCGCTATCGGGAACGTTCTTCAACGTCAACATGCGGCACTTGGAGGGCGAGGCTTTCTCGCTCTTCGTGGATAGTGACAAGAAGGGCGAGGAGGACGTGCCGACGGCCCGGTTGAAGATGGAGCACGCGGTGGCCTCGGATCTTTGCCTCTACGTCACGACGGACCTGCCGGCGGTGGGGGAGGCCACGCTGGCGCTGAAGGCGAAGGGCGATAACAGCGTGGAGGCCACCGACTTGTTGGTTGGTGCGTCGGACATCGAGGGTTCGTTGGTCATGGAGGATGCGAACGTGGGCATCGATGCGCGCCAGCTGTCCACCACCGCGGATCCCGGAACGTGGGGCCTGTATGCAAAGAAGGTTTCGCTGACTGCCGACGACGTCCGCGCCACCTCCATCGGCGCCAAGACGCTGTCAGCACAAAACGTGGGCGTATCCGTGGAACGGGGCCGCGGAAATGGCTGCTGATCGGTTTAAGGCGTGGCGCGGTGGGCGGCCGTTCATCCCGGGTTTGCTGCTCATACTTTCGGGAATCGTCATCGCCACGCCTGCGTATTTCACCGTGCATATCTCGGACCTGCTGGTCATGATTTCCACGGTGTCGGGCGTGTCCACGCTGCTCATCGGGGCGCTGTTGGTCATGTTCGGCTTAGGAGCGTGGTTTCGCCCGGCCACCTCGACGTATCTGGGAGTGCTCGGCATCATCGTGGCCGTGATTGCGCTGCCTACCTCTAACTTGGGAGGCTTCCTTATCGGCACGCTGCTCGGCATCATTGGCGGCGCGCTCACCCTGGCGTGGGAGCCCACCGATGTTTAAGCACCGTCCTTCGCGCTCACGGAGCGTGTTGTTCGTGGCCGCCATGGTCGCTGCGGCGAGTGCGACGGGCGTGAGCGCGCAGGTCGCCCCGGCGCAGCCCTACTTTTCCACCGTGAAGGCGGACGAGGTCACGCTAACGGGAAACGTGAAAGCCACGCTGGGCACGATGCCCACCCGCGACGGCGAGGTGCGCGTTATCGAGCTGACTGGTGATCGCCTTGCCGTGCACAACCTGGCCATCACCTTGCCCGGAAAATCCGGCGATGGCCTGCTCACCACCGGTGGTTCAGTAACCACCGTGGAGCCCGCGCGCATCGTGGCGACCTCGCTGACCGCCACGCCTACCGTCGAGGGCGCGCGCACCGTGCCCGTCACGGCGGATCTCACCAGCGGCGATATCAACGCCGTCCTCGATCAGCTCGGAATTCCCCCTGCTCCGGACGCCGAGCTTCCCGACGCCCTCATGGAGCACCTTTCCTTAAGCGACGTCACCCTCGAGTTGGCGAACCTCACGGGTGACACGTTCTCGGCCCCGAGGATGTCCGTGACCGTCGACTAGTCCTCGCGGAACTGGGACTGGTGGAGGCGCCAGTAGGCGCCGTGGGCGTCGAGAAGCTCGGCGTGGGTGCCCTGCTCCACGATGCGACCTTCCTCCATGACGATGATGATGTCGGCGTCACGAATCGTGGACAGGCGGTGCGCGATGATGAAGGAGGTGCGATCCGCGCGCAGCGCGTTCATGGCGTCCTGAACAAGCACCTCGGTGCGGGTATCCACGGAGGAGGTCGCTTCGTCGAGGATGAGGAGCGCCGGCTGCGCCAGGAAGGCGCGCGCGATGGTGATGAGCTGGCGCTCGCCGGAGGAAATCGCGCCATTGTCCTGATCGATGACGGTGTCATAGCCCTCAGGCAGCGCGTGGACGAAGCGGTCCACGTAGGTGGCCTTGGCGGCGGCAATGACTTCCTCATCGGTCGCGTCGAGGCGGCCGTAGCGGATGTTGTCCATGATGGTGCCCTCGAAGACGACGGCGTCCTGCAGCACCATGCCCACCTGGGAGCGCAGCTCGTGGCGCGACATCGTAGCGGTGTCGACGCCGTCGAGGCGGATGGTGCCGGAATCGATGTCGTAGAAGCGCATGATGAGGTTGACCAGCGTGGTCTTGCCGGCACCCGTGGGGCCCACGATGGCCGCGGTCTGGCCCGGCTCCACGCGCAGGCTGAGGTCCTGGATGAGCGGCTTGTCGGGGGCATAAGAGAAGTCGACGTCCGTGAACTCCACGAGCCCCTTGGCACGCCCACCTAGCTGGGAGGTGGGCTCCTCAGCGGGCTCTTCCTCGGCGTCGAGGAACTCGAAGACACGCTCGGCCGAGGCTACGCCCGACTGCACCTGCTGCATCATGCCGCCCAGCTGGCCCAGGGGCTGGTTGAACTCGCGGGAGTACTGGATGAAGGCCTGCGCGCCACCCAACGTCAGCGAGCCGGAAGCCACCTTGAGCGCGCCCAGCACCGCGATGACCACGTAGGACAGATAAGAGATGAACTGCATGATCGGCATCATCATTCCGGCCAGGAACTGCGCCAGCGACGCGGAGCGGAACAGCTCCTCGTTGCGTTTATCAAAATCCTCCGTCATAGAATCGATGCGCCCGAAAACCGTGGCCAGGTCATGGCCGGAGAAGGCTTCCTCGACCTGCCCGTTGAGGTCACCGGTGGCCTTCCACTGCGCCTTGAACTGCTTTTGCGCGCGCGAGCCGACGACCCCGATGACCACCGCGGTTAGCGGCAGCGCCAGCAGCGCAACGAGGGCCAGCTGCCAGGACACGGTGAACATCATGACCGTGATTCCGATGACCATGAGCAGGTTATAAAACAGCTGCGAAATGGCCTGCTGCAGGGCCGTTTGGACGTTGTCGGCATCGTTGGTGGTGCGCGACAGAAGGTCGCCGCGCGACTGCGTATCGAAGTAGTTCAGCGGCAGCCGGTTGATCTTCGCCTCGATGCGCTCGCGCAGATCGAAGACAACCTTCATCACCAGCGAGTTAAGAAGGTAGCCCTGCCACCACTGGAAGAGCGAGGACACCACGTACATCGCAATCACGATGCCGATGACCGTGCCCAGCTTGGAAAAATCAATGCCGAAGCCAGGGTTCAAGTCCATGGCGGAGGCCATGTCCGCGAACTTATCCTGCCCGCCCGCGCGCAGAGCGGCGATGGCCTGCTCCTTGGTCATACCGGCGGGCAGGTGGCGGGAAATGACGCCGGAGAAGATGACGTCGGTGGCCTTGCCCATAACCTTGGGCGCGGCCACGGCGAGGAACACGCACACGAGGTTCATCGCGGCAATCGCGACAAGCTGCGCCTTGAACGGCGCGAGCAGGCCAAAAAGACGCTTGGCGGAGGGCCAGAAGTTCTTGGCCTTGCGCGGCGCGTTCTCGCCGGTCTTCTCCTCGATCTCGGCTTCTAACGTCGCGTTATCTTGCTCAGTCATTTATGCCACCTCCTGGGATTCCACAATTTCGCGGTACGTCGTCGAGCTTTCCAACAGCTCCTCGTGCGTGCCGCGGGCCACGACGCGCCCGGCGTCCATGACCAGAATCTGATCCGCATCCACGATCGAGCTCACGCGCTGCGCCACGATGATGGTCGTCGCCTTCGCGGTGTATTCCCGCATGGCGTCGCGTACCGCGGCATCCGTGAGCACGTCGAGCGCGGAGAAGGAATCATCAAAGAGGTACACCAGCGGCCGCGCCACCAGCATGCGTGCGATGGACAGGCGCTGGCGCTGGCCGCCGGAAACGTTGGTGCCGCCCTGGGAGATGTGCATGTCGAGGTCCTCGACGAAGTTTGCCTGGGCCACGCGCAGCGCTTCCCACAGCTCCTCGTCGGTGGCGTCCGGGGCGCCGAGGCGCAGGTTGGAGGCCACGGAACCGCTAAACAGGTACGGCTTCTGAGGCACGAGGCCCACACGCTTGACGACGTCCCCTCGTGCCATATCGGCGATATTGGTGCCGTCGAGAAGCACGCGCCCCTTCGTCGGGAGGTAGAGGCGCGGGATCAGGGAGAGTGCGGTGGTTTTGCCGGAACCGGTCGCGCCGATGAGAGCGGTGGTGGTGCCGGGGGTGGCGGTGAAGGAGACGTCGTGAAGCACGGGCGCTTCGGCGCCGGCGTACTGGAACGTGACGTTGTCGAACTCGACCACACCCTCGGAGCGCTCCGGGGTGAGCGGGTTAGCGGGCTCGACGATGGAGGGATCGTGCTCGAGGACGTCGGTGATGCGGCGCGCGCAAATGACGGCGCGGGGCAGCATCATGGCCATGAAGGTGCCCATCATGACCGCCGCGAGGATCTGCAGCAGGTACTGCAAAAAGGCGGTCAGTGAGCCGATTTCCACGAGGCCATCGTCGACGCGGTGGCCGCCGAACCACAGGACCGCGCCCGTGGCTACGTTCAGGATGACGGTGATGATGGGGAACATGAGGATGAACAGCTGGCCGACCTTCAGGGAGAGGTTGGTGATGTCACGGTTGGCGGTACGGAAACGCTCGGCCTCGTGCTCCTCGCGGGTAAAGGCGCGGACGACGCGAATGCCGGCGATTTGCTCGCGCAGCGTGCCGTTCATGACGTCGAGCTTTTCCTGCCACGAGCGGAAGAGCGGCATGAGGCGGACGATGATGACGGAGATGGCGGCCAGCAGTACGATGACGGACACCGCGACGAGCCAGGACATTCCGGCGTCTTCGCGGATGGCCATGATGATGCCGCCGATGGACATAATGGGTGCGGCAACCATGAAGTTGAGCATCATCATGTAAACCATCTGGACCTGCTGGACATCGTTGGTGCCGCGGGTAATGAGGGTGGCGGTGCCGAAGTTGCTCATGTCTTCGGCGGAGTAGCGGGTGACGCGGCGGAAGACTTCGGAGCGCAGGTCGCGGCCGAGGCCCATGGCGGTGCGGGAGCCGAACCAGATAGCGGCGATGGCGGCGCTGACCTGGATGAAGGCCACGATGAGCATGATGCCGCCGGTGTGCCAGATGTAGTCGATGTCTACTTGGGCAACGCCCTTGTCGATGATCTTCGCGTTGAGCGAAGGGAGGTAAAGCGTTGCTGCGGTGGACAGTGCTTGGAGAAGCAGCACCGCGATGACGTAGCCGGTATACGGCTTCGAGCGGGATATGAGGATACGTAGGAGTTCCATAGACCAACGTTTCATGTGAGCGGCCTGGAAAGGCCAAAGGTCAATGACCGCGCAAGTCTATCCCGCTAGACGCGAGTGCGTCTAGCGAGTGCGGTGGTGCAAGGACTGGCAGCAGGCTTCCCCATTTCCCTGCGCGAGCGTTGAGCTCGCGCGTTTAGCTCGCGCGCTAGAAGCAGACCGGGGCGCGCTGGGCGCGAGCCGTGACGGCGGCCCAGTCCTCGACGTCGTCGGTGGGCTGGCACAGGCCCTCCCACGTGGTGATGGCCACGCCGCGGGCCATGAGTTCCAAAAGAACGAGGTGGTGGTCCCCGGAAGCGGAGAGCTGGTTGAGGTCCGAGTGGTTGATGTCCGCGTCCGGGCCATAGCCCACGCGCACGTTGCCGATGAGCCGCAGGCGCGGCGTGGTCCCCTTCGGGCACGGCTCAGCAACGGATTCCGCGCCGGAGAGCCCGGCGAAGCGGCGCAGCAAACCGAAGGGCGCGGGGCGCTCGCAGTAGAGGTCTACGCACAGCCCGGCCCTGATGAGCCGTTCGGCGGTGGAGAGCGCGGCGGGGCTGTCCCCGACGATGGCAACACGCTGCATGAGAACCCCTTCAGTTCGGTAGAAATAGACTGTCTAGTCTGTAAATCTAGTCCGCTCGGTTCATTCTGGCTAATTTTTATTCTCCCTAGTACCCAAGCTCACAGCCCCCGCGGCCCACTGTGGGGCTGCGCACAGGCCCGCCTCCCTTTAATGTGAGGTGTCATGACCGAACCGATAAACCTGCTGGACCGCGGCTACTACCGTGACCCCAGCATTAGCCCCGAAGGCACCCGCGACACCGCGCCGCTGGAACCTGCCGTGGCCCAGCGCAACCAGGAACTCGTCGACAAGTGGGCCGACAAGCTTTACGACGCCTCCGCCGAGACCATCACCGAATGGGCCGCCGAGCACGCACCCGGCCGCCTCGCCGTCACGATGTCCATGGAAAACACCGTGCTGGCCGAGCTCGCGCACCGCGCCCACTTAGACGCCGACCTCCTCTTCATCGACACCGGCTGGCACTTTGAGGAGACGTTGGGGGTGGCGGGGGACGTCGCCAAGCGCTATGCGGACCTGCCGCTGGTGACCGTGCTCCCGCTGCTGAGTCCTGAGGAGCAGGACAAGATTTATGGCCCGCGCCTGTACGCGCGCGACGTTGCGGCCTATAACCGTATGCGCAAGGTGGAGCCGCTCAACATGGCCATGGACCCCTACGTCGGGTGGGTCACCGGCCTGCGCCGCGCCGATTCCGAGCACCGCGCGAGTGCCCCGGCGCTGAGCCTGGACCGCACGGGCCGGCTGAAGATTTCCCCGATTATTACCTGGGACCTCGATGACACTGACGCTTATATCAAGGAACACGACCTCATCATCCACCCCCTCACCCTCCAGGGGTACCGCTCTATCGGCTGCGCGCCGTTGACCTTCCCGGTAGGCGAGGGCGAGGATGCGCGCTCCGGGCGCGTTTTCGCTGACGGCAAGACAGAATGCGGGTTGCACGACTAATGACTCTTTCACCACACCTTAAAGACTTAGAGAACGAATCCCTTCACATCCTGCGCGAAGTCGCCGGGCAATTCGACAAGGTAGGCCTGCTCTTTTCCGGCGGCAAGGACTCCGTCGTCGTCTTCGAGCTCGCCCGCCGCGCCTTTGCGCCGGCCACAGTGCCCTTCGAGCTCATCCACGTCGATACCGGGCACAACTTCCCGGAGGTCATCGACTTCCGCGATCAGCTCGTCGCCGAGACCGGCGCGCGCCTGCACGTCGCTCACGTCCAGGATTGGATCGACCGCGGCGACCTCCAGGAGCGCCCCGATGGCACCCGCAACCCGCTGCAGTCCGTGCCGCTGGTGGAGACCATCGCGGAGCGCGGTTACGACGCCGTCCTGGGTGGCGCGCGCCGCGACGAGGAGCGCGCCCGCGCCAAGGAGCGCATCTTCTCCATCCGCGATTCCTTCGGCGGCTGGGACCCGCGCCGCCAGCGCCCGGAGCTGTGGGACCTCTACAACGGTGGCAAGATGGCCGGCGAAAACGTCCGCGTCTTCCCCATCTCCAACTGGACCGAATCCGATATTTGGGAGTACATCGGCGCGCGCAATCTGCAGCTTCCCTCCATCTACTACTCGCACCAGCGCGAGGTGTTTAACCGCAACGGCATGTGGCTGACCCCGGGCGAGTGGGGCGGCCCGCGCGAGGATGAACCGTTGGAGACCCGCACCGTGCGCTACCGCACCGTGGGCGATATGTCCTGCACCGGTGCTGTGGAATCCACCGCCGCCTCCCCCGATGAGGTGCTCGCGGAAATCTCCATTTCCACCCTGTCCGAGCGCGGCGCCACCCGCGCCGATGACAAACTGTCCGAGTCCGCCATGGAGGACCGCAAGAAGGAAGGCTACTTCTGATGACGACTACCCTCGCACCGAATGTCGGCGCGCTCAAACAGCGCGATACCCTGCGCCTGTGCACCGCCGGTTCCGTCGATGACGGCAAGTCCACCTTCGTGGGCCGCCTGCTCTACGACACCAAGTCCGTGCTGGCGGACCAGGTGGAGTCCATGGAGCGTTCCTCTGCCGACCGCGGCTTCGACGGCATGGACCTCTCACTGCTTGTCGACGGCCTCCGCGCCGAACGCGAGCAAGGCATCACCATCGACGTGGCCTACCGCTACTTTGCCACCGATAAGCGCACCTTCATCCTCGCCGATACCCCGGGCCACGTGCAGTACACGCGCAACACGGTCACCGGCATGTCCACCTCCCAGGTGGTGGTGCTGCTTGTCGACGCCCGTAATGGCGTCGTCGAACAAACCCGCCGCCACCTCAACGTTGCTGCACTCCTGGGCGTGCGCCACGTGATCCTGGGCGTGAACAAGATCGACCTGGTGGACTACGACGAGGCCACCTTCCGCGCGATTGAGGCGGAGTTCAACGAGGTCGCCGCGCGCTTGGGCATTACGGATTCGGTCGCTATCCCGATTTCCGCGCTGAAGGGCGATAACGTGGTGGAACGCTCCACGAACATGCCGTGGTACGAGGGCCCGACGGTCCTCGAAACGCTCGAGACCGTCCCCGTGGCCACCGGCCGCGCCGACGATCTGGACATGCGTTTCCCCATCCAGTACGTCATCCGCGAGCACGCCTCCGACTACCGCGGCTATGCCGGCCGCGTGAAGGCCGGGCACGTGGCGGTGGGGGATGAGGTGACGCTGCCGGGCGGGCGGACCTCGACGGTCACCGCGATTGATACCACCGACGGCCCGCTTGGCTCGGATGAGGCGGCGCGCGCCGGGGATTCCGTGGTACTTAGGCTGGCCGATGACATCGACTTGGCCCGCGGCGACCTCGTCGCTGGTTCACAGCGCCCGGAGGAGGTGCGCGAATTCGCCGCCACCGCGGTGGTCCTCACGGACAAGGAGCTGCGCGCGGGACAGATGGTGAAACTGCGCTATGGTGCCGCGCTGGTCAAGGCGCGCGTGGCATCGGTGGAGCGCATCCTCGACCTCGATGGCGTGGCGGATGTTGAGGCACCGGAATCAGCAGCCCTCAATGACATTGCGTTCATCACCGTCCAGACACAGGCGGAGCTTCCCGTGGAGGATTATGCCGCCCGCGGCGCGGTGGGCAACTTCCTGCTCATCGATCAGTCCAGCGGCAACACGTTGGCAGCAGGATTTGTGGGCCAGCGCCTGCGTTAATCCGCGAGTTTAGGCCGTGGCGTTCTTCTCGGCCTGCTTGCGGCCCAAGGTCTTGCGCAGGGACCAGATGAACTCCGCGATCATCAGGTAGACCGGGGTGCCGCCGGCGACCATGAAGAAGAAGGCGCCGGCGGAGCTGGCCTCGTCGACGTAGTCATCAGCGCCGTAGAGGAGTTCGACGCCGCTGGCGTTGCCGACCTCCGCGAGGGCGCCGAGGCCGCGAATGGTGGAGATGATCCACATGAAGGCCAGCAGGCCCCACACGATGCACCACTGAATCGACTGGGCGCGCTGGCGGGAGGGCTCCACGGCGAAGGAGAAGTTGCTCAGATCAACGTTGAAGTTGGAGGAACCGGAAGCCTGGGCGGTCGACGGCTGGGGCATGAGCTGCACGCCCGAGCCAGACGTGGCGATCTCACGGATGCGGGCGACGTCCACCTCGGGGCCGAAGGGATCCGCGAGTGCTCGGTCATACTGCTCGCGGCGGTCCTGGCGGGAGAAGATGCTGTGGGCGGTGGAGAGCTCGTCGTAAAGCGCGGCGTTGGACGGGTCAGTCGCGGAGAGGCGGCGCTCGATATCCGAGGTCAGGGTCGCGGAATCAGCGGAAGGGTCAAGGTTGAGGGAGTTATAGAGGTTGTAGTGTGCCACGAGGCGAAAAGTCCTTTCGAGGGGTTAGCAGGGATCGCTGAAATCTGCATTGTTATTGAGCGAACGGGCGTTGCCACCGTATCGCGCCTTGAGCTTACAGACCTCATCCACGCTGTGGCCGGCGTCGTAGTAGGCCGCATAGACCTGCTTGCCTTCGTGCTCCGAACGCAGCGAGCTGCATGCTGTTCCCGGTATGATCTTGACCCCGGCGTAATGGGCCTCAACGCGGTTGATTTCGGATTGCGGGGACTCGCCATAAGGGACGAGGAGGGAGTCCACGATGAGGATATAGCGGCCATCGCAGGTCTCTTGCGCTTGTGTGCTCTCAGCGCTGTCCTCAGTGCTCTGCTCGCAGAGGGGGATGTCATCCGTGATTTGCTTCGGGACATTGTCGGCGCTGAGGCGGTTGGAATCCCAGCACTTGATCGTCGTTGAGTCAACGAGGTCGTCGTTCTTATAGGGAACCCATTTTCCACCGCCCCAGGAATAGAGATAAAAAGAGGAGCTATTTTCTGTGGCGAGGTAGAGCCAGTCGTCATTGCAAAACAGCGTCATCGGGCGTGGAATATCGTTCCTGGTCTTTTCGGCTGCTGTACCGCACCTGTCCTGAGGCGTGGCTTTAGACGTCACGGGTTTCGCAGTGCTCGTCTTAACGCTCGTAGTGAGGGGTTCACTGCTTGTTGTGGTGGCCTCAGAATTTGTTGTGCTGGTGCTCGGGGCCACCTGCGTAAAGAGGGCCTCCTGCTCTGTGGTTTCAGAAGAGGAGCGCGACATTAACAGCCACGTGACACCAGCAATGATCGCAAGGAGTACGACGACGGCGATGATCACAATGCTTCCCGAGCGTGCAGGACGTTCCGGGCCCTCGTTGCTTGGCGGGGGCCAAGGGTGGCTATTGGTCACGCAGGAAACTCCTTAAAACGGGGGCGGATGACAGCAGCTTCCACAGGAAGCCGTGTCACACTATAGCCGTATTTACCCTCACAATAAGGGGTTTAATTCGGTGGGACGTCGCCGCTCATGACTGTTTTCTGCTGGTCTTCGTCCCAACGGAATCCGGCATGCGTTTCGCCGGTGCACCCGGCGGTGGTTTCGCCCTCGCGGGCCCAGTGGTAGGTCACGGCGATCTCAGCGTCATTCACTCGCTCGACGGTGGGGAAGAAACCATAAGGTTCGAAGGTGGCGGTGCCAAGGTATTCGCCTTTGTGGAAGAGCATGATGTGGTGCGGCGAGGAGGCCGTGGCACCCTCGATGGTGATAATTTGCCAGCTCAAATCCGCGCAAGGGTCGAACCCTGAGGAGGAGGATAGTTGCCAGCCAAAGTCATTCCACGGCGCGATGCTGCCAATGCCTGATTGATAGGCCTCGTCGGCGTCGATATCCTCGCAGGACTCCGGGCCTTCCTCACTCTGGGTAGGGGAAGGTGCCTCGTTGCTCGTCGGCTCGGGGCTTTCGGCCTTTTCCGTGGTGTTCTCGGTGGCAACGTTCGCCGAGCTGTTGTGGACCGCGCTGAACATAGGGGTCTCTGCCTCGTCCTGATGGCTTTGCGCACAAGCAGCGAGCGGGAGGCAGATGAGGATAGCGCCCACGAAGGCAGGCCTGAGCATTATTTTTCCTTCCATAAAAAAGTGCGCCTCGTGTGAGGCGC